>NZ_JAFIFK010000006.1 GCF_020832045.1 Halomonas sp. | reverse complement strand
CCCCCCCCCCGTTCTCGGTACCGATTCTCTCTCGGACCGCCACACTCTCGCTCCCCCTCTCGCATCGCCTCCCTCACACACGCGCGCCTCCCAACTCCCCCTTTTTCTCTTCTCTACTGGCAGCACGTCGCCATTCGTCATGAAACTTTGGTATACCATTCAATTTGGTATACCGAAAATTTCCGTGAGCCGATGTGCCATTGCAGGACCCAGGCGTCACCAAAATATAAAAATTCTATATAATTCATAATCTTGATCTAACTTCAAGCCTAGCCGAAGCGATGCTCGCGACCCGGGCACGAAAAATTGACCTAGGTCAGAAAAAGCCTTGACAGGGTAAGCGAGTGGAAATTAGGCTGCCCACATGGCTTTTGGTATACCATGAGCCATCCAGGAAAAGCCCGGTCAATCTCCGGGCTCACGATGGCAAACAACAAGAGCGCGGCCTGGCTAGGCGGCGCACCGGCAACGAAACAGGAGTCCTCCCCATGGCACAGTTAATGAACCGCGACGAATTCCGTACCGCTCTGGAAGACGCCATCAAAGGCAAGAGCGCCAACAAGGCACCGTTCAGCGTGGCCTGGGCCAGCGGCAAGCTGTCTCGCGAGCACCTGGCCAAGTGGGCCGAGAACCACTACCACTATGTCGGTCCGTTCGCCGACTACCTGGCCTACATCTATGCAAACACCCCGGAGAACTTCAAAGAGGCCAAGGACTTCCTGCTGCAGAACATGTATGAGGAAGAGCTGGGCGGCGATCGTCACACCGATCTGCTGATCCGCTTCGCCGAAGCCTGCGGTACCACTCGCGAGCGCGTCGAGGATCCGGACAACATGTCGCCCACCACCCGCGGTCTGCAGAGCTGGTGCTATGCCGTGGCCATGCGCGAGCATCCGGTCGTGGCAGTGGCGGCCCTGGTGGTCGGCCTGGAATCTCAGGTGCCCTCGATCTACCGCAAGCAGACCCCGACCCTGCGCGATAAGTACGGCTTCACCGATGAAGAGGTCGAGTTCTTCGACCTGCACATCGTCTCCGACGAAATCCACGGTGAGCGTGGCTACCAGATCGTGCTGGAGCATGCCGACACCGTCGAGCTGCAGCAGCGTTGCCTGAAGATCTGCGAGATCGGCGCCCAGATGCGCCTGCTTTATACCACCGCGCTGTACTACGACTACGTCGCCAGCGACCTGCCCATCACAGAACTCGACATGGCTGCCTGATCGGCCCCGCCAAGCACCTGCCGGCCCGTGGCCGGCAGGTGCTTGGCCCCCATTCGAGTGGACCCGGTCCAGCTTTGACAGCCCAGCGACGACAGCCAGCGACGACAAAGAGGTAAGCGTCTTGGATAACGCAATCCAGTTTCTCAACTACATCGACGGTCAGTGGATCGCGGGGACTTCGGGGGAGACCTTCGAAAACCGCAACCCGGCCGACCAGGACGACCTGCTCGGACGGTTCCAGGCCTCGACGGTGGAAGACGCCCGCCAGGCCATCAGCGCGGCGGATCGTGCCTTCGCTACCTGGCGCGAGACACCCATCTCGCAGCGCGCCAAGATCCTCAATCGCGCCGCCGACTACTTGATGGAAAACGTCGAGCAGTTCGCCGAGGAGCTCACCCGCGAAGAGGGCAAGCTGCTCGCCAACAGCCGCGACGAAGTGACCCGCTCGGCCCAGACCCTGCGTTTCTATGCCGTGGAAGGTCAGACCATCACCGGCGAAACCTTCCCCCAGGACGACGCCAAGATGATGGTCTACACCCAGCGCGAACCGCTGGGCGTGGCGACCATCATCACGCCGTGGAACTTCCCGATCTCGATTCCGGCGCGCAAGATCGCCCCGGCGCTGATCACCGGCAACACCGTGGTATTCAAGCCCTCGTCGGACGCCCCGCTGATCGGCTACCGCCTGGCCGAGGCCCTGCATCACGCCGGCGTACCGGCAGGCGTCTTCAATTACATTACCGGTGCCGCCTCGGCCATTGGCGAAGAAATTACCGCCAATCCGATCGTCAAGGCGATCTCCTTCACCGGCTCCACCGCCGCGGGTGAGCGCATCCACCGCGCCGCGGCCATGGCCACGCGCACCCAGATGGAGCTCGGCGGCAAGAACCCGCTGATCGTGCTTGAAGATGCCGACATCGACACCGCAGTGGACCTGACCGTGAAAGGCGGCTTCTCGCTGACCGGTCAGGCCTGCACCGGCACCAGCCGGGTACTGATCGCACGCAGCCTGAAGGAAGAGTACCTCACGCGGCTGGTGGAGAAGGTCAAGACGCTGAAGATCGGCAACGGCATGACCGATGGCATTCAGATCGGCCCGCTGGCCACCCGCCAACAGCTCGACACCGTGCTCGGCTATGTCGAGGCGGGCAAGCAGGAAGCCACCCATGTTCATGGCGGCGAACACCTCACCGAGGGCGACTATGCCAAGGGCTTCTATGTGGCGCCGGCGATCTTCAGCGATGTGACTCAGGAGATGCGCATCGCCCGCGAGGAGATCTTCGGCCCGGTGGTAGCGGTGATCGACGTGGATGGCTATGAGGACGCCATCGCCAAGGCCAACGACACGCCCTACGGCCTCGCCGCCGCCCTGGTGACCAATGACATCGGCTATATCCAGCGCTTTCCGCTCGATATCCAGGCCGGCACGGTGAAGGTCAACCGCACCACCACCGGCAACCTGGTCAACGCCCCCTTCGGTGGACTGAAGCAGTCGAGCACTTCCACGTTCCGTGAATCGGGACGCGCCGGGCTCGATTTCTTCACTCAGACCAAGACCGTCTACCTCGGCCGCTGAGTTCGGCATCTATAACGACAACCTGACGACAAGGTGAAAGACATGAAACAGGTATTTCGACTGGAACTGGAAGAAGCCAAGTTGATGGTGGAAGCCGCGAAAAAGCGCTCCGAGGAGATCGGCGTGCTGGAAACCATCTGCGTGGTGGATGACGGCGGCTACCCGCTGGCACTCGAGCGCATGAACGGTGCCCGCGTCACCGGCCCGCAGATCGCCTGGAACAAGGCCTTCACCGCTGCCGGCCACAAGCGCTCGACCCATCTGTTCAACACCGCTCCCAATGGCCCTGCACTGCCCGGCAACGAGGCCTTCGGCATCCAGTGGAGCTTCGAGGGCAAATTCGCCGTCTTCGTCGGCGGCTTTCCCATCGTGGTCGATGGTGAAGTGATCGGCGGCGTGGGCCTGAGCGGTGGCAACGGCGAGCAGGACACCCAGGCCGGCCTGGCCGCCCTGCAGGCGCTCCAGGATTATCTCCGCGAATCCGGCCATGAAGTGGTGGTCGAGGCCGACATCAAGAAGTAAGCCCGGCCGCTATCGGATGCGTCGGCAAGCGGCCATGCCCTTGCCGACATCCCGGACGACCGGCCAAGTACCGACACCCGGCAACAACGACAAGACCCTGCCTTGAAACGGGTGCGCCCCAGGAGGCTGCCATGAGCTACCGTATTACTCTCTCCGACACGTCAGAAAGCTTCGAAGCCCAAGCGGGTGAGCCGCTGCTCGAAGCCGCCGAGCGAGCAGGCTTTCCGCTCGCTCACGACTGCCGCTTCGGTGGCTGCGGCGCCTGCCGCGTCAAACTGGTGGAAGGCACGGTCGAATATGAGGAGTTCCCCTTCGGCCTGACCGAAGAGGAGGCCGAGGAGGGCTATGCCCTGGCCTGCCAGGCATGTGCCCAGAGCGACCTGACCATCAGCGCCAAGCTACTTCCGGAAGGTTACATTGCCCCCGATTTCCATGTCGCCA
Organism: Halomonas sp.; assembly: GCF_020832045.1. Taxonomy (GTDB): domain Bacteria; phylum Pseudomonadota; class Gammaproteobacteria; order Pseudomonadales; family Halomonadaceae; genus Halomonas. The sequence continues at coordinate 133,048 of NZ_JAFIFK010000006.1, read as the reverse complement.
CTATCGAGCGCCTGGAAAGGCTGAGCCACGACGTCATTCATCTGGAGCTGCGCATCCCCTCCGCCAGTGAGGTGGTCTTCCACCCCGGCCAGTATCTCAACGTGATGCTGGATGACGGCAGCCCGCGCAGCTTCTCCATGGCATCTCCCCACCGCGGCGAGCTGTTCGATTTTCACATTCGTCGCGTGCCCGGCGGGCACTTTACCGGCCGCCTCGAAACGCACTACCAGCCCGGCGACACCCTCGACGTGGAGCTGCCCCACGGTAACTTCCGCTATGACACCGCAAGCCCTCGCGATCTGCTGATGGTGGGCGGCGGCACGGGGCTGGCGCCGCTCAAGAGCATCATCGAATCGCTGCTGGACGACGCCGACCGGCCGGCCATCAGGCTGTACTGGGGCGTGCGACGCGCCGAAGACCTGTATCTCGACGATCAACTGCGTCAATGGGCGGCGACACTACCCAACTTCTCCTACGTGCCGGTGCTTTCGGAAGCCGGCCCCGAGTGGGACGGACGTCGCGGCTTCGTCCACGAGGCCGTGTGCCAGGACTTCGACGACCTGAGCGCCTTCGATGCTTACCTGTGCGGCCCGCCGCCGATGATCGCCGCCGCCAAGTCGAGCTTTTCCCAGCGCGGCCTCGACATCGAGCGCATCTACGCCGACAGCTTCAACTTCACCCATGAGCTCGAAGGCAGCGTGGCCTGACGCTTCACCGGATATAGCGAGGTAATCGACATGCCGGACATTACTTTCATCACCAACGAAGGCAAGGTGGTCAGCGCCCCCGAGGACTCCAACCTGCTGCGCGTGTCGCTGCGCGAGAAGGGCGGGATTCCGTTCAAATGCGGCGGTGGCCTGTGCGGCACCTGCAAGTGCCTGGTCGAGGAGGGCCGCGAGAACACCGATGCCGTGAAGAAAAAGGAAGAGAAACTGCTCTCGGCCGAGGAGCTCGAACAAGGCTACCGACTCGCTTGCCAGACCTTCCTCAAGGGCGACGTCAAGGTTTCCTGGGAGGAGTCGCCCAAGGGTGGCGCCGGCGCTCGCCAGGTCACGCCCAAGGCTGAAGTGTAGGAGTGACATACATGCTGAACGTTGGACTTATCGGCTATGGCACAGCGGGCAAGGACGTCGCCGACGCCATACTCAGCGGCCAGGCGGGTGACTCCCGGCTGGCCGCCGTTCTGGTGCGCGACACCTCCAAATACGCTGACGCTGGGTTGGAAAGCGTTCTGATCACCGACAGTGAAGAAGTCTTCTTCGCCTGCCGCCCCGACGTGGTGGTCGAAACCGCAGGCCACGCCGCCGTGATCCGCTACGCCGAGGCATCGCTCGCCCATGGCTGCGACTTCATGGTGGTATCAGTCGGCGCCTTCTGCGACCAGGCGCTACATGACCGGGTCATGGCCAGTGCCAGCCGGCACGGCAAGCGGGTGCTGGTGCCCTCGGCTGCCATCGCCGGCCTCGACCGCATCGCCGCCGCCGCCCAGGGACCACTCGAGCGAGTCACCCTGACCACGCGCAAGCCGGTGAAGGCCTGGCGCGGCACCTTTGCTGAGGAAGTGGTGGATCTCGACACGGTCACCCAGCCGACGGTGATCTTCGAGGGCAATGCCCGCGAGTCGTCTCGTGTGTTCCCCGAGAGCGTCAACGTCTCGGCGGCGCTGAGCCTGGCGGGGGTGGGCTTCGAGGCGACGGAAGTGCGCGTGTTGGTCGACCCCACCATCGACAAGAACGTTCACGAGGTCTCGGCCAAGGGCCTGTTCGGCGCGGTGCGCATCGAGGTGCAAAACACTCCTTCACCGAACAACCCCAAGACCGGCTATATCGTCGCCATGAGCGTGAGCCGGGCGCTGAAGAATCTCTCTTCACCCCTCGTCATCGGCTAGTCACTGCGGCTCATACGCAAGGAGTTCTAAGGATGAGCAAAGCCTATTGGGTTTCTTGCTATCGCGAAATATCGGATACGACGAAGTATGCCAATTACATAAAGCTAGCCGTCCCGGCTATTGCCGCGGGTGGCGGCATCTTCCTGGCCAGGGATGTGGCAGCCTTCGCTTATGAGGACGGCCAGCAGGACCGTACCATCATCATCGAGTTTCCCGATCTGGAAAGTGCCCGCGCAACCCACGATGGCGAGGCTTACGGTGCAGCGCTTGAAGCACTCGGCAATGGTGCAATCAGAGACATACGACTTGTCGAAGGCGTGTAGTGAGAAACGCAAACCGGGCGCTTAAAAGCGCCCGGTTTCGTTGTGCCTGACTTCTTGTGCCGACTGGCTCTCACACCTGAACCTGGCTCTCACACCTGAACCTGGCTATCACACCTGGGAATGGCTCATATAGGCCTTGCGAGACTTCTCGAGGTGGATCCGGGTAAAGCTCTCGGCCAGGTCCTCTTCCCCGCTGCGAATAGCGCTCAGCACATCTTGATGCTCACGTAGCGCCGCTTTGGTGCGGCCCGGCAAGGCACTGCTGAGATTGGAGAAGGCGCGTACATAGTCCTTGAGATCGACCAGCATCTCGTGAAGTTTGGGGTTCCCGGAGGCTCGACCGATCAGCTCGTTGTACTTGACGTTGAGCTCCACTTCGTCGCCCCCACCATTGTTCAATGCCTCTTCCATCTCGCCCATGAGCTGATCGATCTCGGCGATGATGGCGTCATTGACCTTTTGGGCGGCCAGGCGTGCCGCCAGCGACTCGAGGGAGGCCAGGATCATGAAGACTTCGAGAATTTCGGCCTGGGTGATCTCGTTGACCACCACGCCCTTGCGCGGCACCGTGCGCACGAAACGCTGAGTCTCGAGCCGGAACAGCGCCTCGCGGATGGGCGTACGACTGATGTGCAGCTTTTCAGCCAGGACCCGCTCGACCAGACGATCGCCCGCCTTGTACTCACCGCGAAGAATGGCGTCCTTGAGATAGGTATAAACCTTGTCACGGATAGGTGAGAGGTCTTCCTGAGTCCAGGTCTCGGCCATTCGGGCTACCTTCGGCAAGCTAGTGTCTGTGGGTGGCCTTAAATTTTACCATAGCCAGCAAGCACAGCGGTATCTGGTGCACGAAGGGCCAAGGCACAGCACTGCCCCCACAGCGGAAGGTGCAAGGGCAGCGATCAGCGGGTGGAGGGACTCAATGCAGCGGCATCTTTTCCAGACGCGCATCGATACTGCCGAAGGTAACCAGTTGTTTGAGTTCGGCACGCGCCGCCTCGACCGTCTCGAAGCGCTCGAAGAATTTGAGTGGCACGCTGTTGGTCACGCCGCCTTCGCCGGTCTCGACGATGCTGACGCGGCCCTGATCACCATTGATTTCTGCAATGGTGAAGTCGGCCTTCTTCTTGCCGTAGAAGAAGTACTCGTAGGATTCGACAGGCGAGATGCCCTGGCCAGGCCTGGCATCGTATTCACCCAGCTTGCTTGTCAGGATAATGTACATGTTGATGCTCTCTCTTGTTGTGACCGCCGTTGTGTTAACCATCTGCTCGCTGAGCGGCAAGATGCCCTCAACTGGCAAGCTCCCGCTCGCCGTACGCCGCCTGAGCCCCATTTGGCTCGGCCAGCAGCGGACGCAGTGCCGCCGATAGTTCATCCAGCGCCTCTTCGACGATGGCTTTGCCGATGGCCAGACTTGCCTTGGTGGCATCGCCGATACAGCCGTTGCGGGTCATCTCCTCGTAGCGGTAGTAGCCCTGAATGGGATTGCCCGGACGCATGCTCTCCCAGCGCCCGCCATGTACGATATCGCCTTTCACTAGCCGCTCGGGGCGCACCAGGTGAGGCGCGAGATAGTAGGCTTCGGACACCTCGCGCTCACAGCTGTGACCGAACAGAGGCGAGGTGATGTGCTCTTTCATGGCCTTCTTGGCGGAGGCCGTGGTCTTGGCGTAATAGCATTCTACGCCCAGCTCCTGAACGAAGCTGGCACAGGCCAGACCCAGCGTGCCCTGGTTGCCACCATGACTATTGAGGAACAGCACCTTGTCGATCCCATGACGCTGCAGTGAGACCACCATGTCGCGCAGCACGGCCAGCAGAGTCTCGGGGCGCAGGCTGATGGTGCCGGGAAAGTTCAAATGGTGTGGGGAGACCCCCATATTGACCGTGGGCGTTACCAGCACCTGAGGGTGCAGCACCTCGGCGAGGCGCTTGGCCATCTCGGTGGCCAGGACCGCATCGCAGCTCTCGTTCATGTGCGGCCCGTGCTGCTCGTGGGCACCGACCGGCACGATGGCCATCTTGACGTGCTGCAGCGCCTCTTCGACCTCGGGCCAGGTCATCTCTGTCAGAACGTAGCTTTGCTTCCCACTTTCCATCCGCTTTTCCATCCCGCTCTCCTTCGGTGCCTGCTCGGCGTATGACGTCAGGCAGGCAGCCGGCTCTCATCAGGGCAAGGCATGACCGCTTTTGGTATACCATAGACCAACACTAGCCGAATCCCACCGGCCCTGTAAAGCCCTCACATCCTCCTGACGCCGCCGCTATCGGCAGCTGCGCATGGCCACTTCACTGGACAGGGTAATGTGCTCCTCGATCAGCGACCGAGCGCGTCGCGAGTCGCGGTTCAGCGCCAGATCCACCAGCTCCTGATGCTGGGAGTCGAGCTGGTGGCGCAGCTCCTGGGCACGCGGCGCCACGCGCCGATAGCGGTCGAACTGATCGTGAAGCTGAGAGATGAAGCGCAATAGCCAAGCCGAGCCGCATGGTGCCACCAAAGCATTATGGAAGCGCGAATGCAGATGCTCCCATTCCACCACTGGCGTGTGAGCATTGGCCTTGGAAAGCCGATGGTTGGCAGCCAGCAACTGAGACTCCCACTCCTCGTCGCCGTGGAGTATCGCCAGCTCGAGCGCCATGCCCTCGAGCTGCCGGCGCATCTCGGTGATATCGGCAAGCTCCTCCCGGGAGAGTTCCAGCACACGAAAGCCGCGCTGATTCTCTTGCCGCAGCAGGCCGTAGGCTGCCAGGCGGTTAAGCGCTTCGCGCAGCGGACTCAAGCCCACTTCATAGGTGTCGCGCAACAGAGCGATCGATAATCGCTCCCCTGCACGGTAGCGGCCATTGAGCAGATCCTGGCGCAGCGTCTCATAGATTCTGCTTGCTGCAGTGGCGCTGCCCTGCTTGAGGGTGTTGGTCATGGCGTGACTCCCTTCGTTTTTTTGGAATTTGGTATACCGGGTCTTGACGAAGTGGCTTTCTGCAACCTAATCTAGGTCAAATAATCGATTATTTCTAGAAAAAATACAAATTAGTCATATCAACCATGTTGTTTTTCAAGAAATAATCATTGATTTCAGACAAGGACACCCACGGACATGACGCCATCGCAACAGGGCAAGCTGTTCTTCTCATTTCTCCGTATCGGCCTTCTAGGCTTCGGCGGCGGCCCTTCGATGATCCCTTTGGTACACCAGGAAGTGGTCAAACGTCACGGCTGGATGGAGGACGAGGAGTTTGCCGACATCTTGGCCATCGCCAATACCTTGCCAGGGCCCATCGCCACGAAGATGCCCGGCTATATCGGCTTTCGTGTCGGCGGGGCGCTTGGCTGTGTCAACGCGATATTGGCCGTGATCCTGCCGATGATAATCGTCATGATTCTGCTGCTCGGTCTTTTCAGCCGCTATCGGGACGTAGGCTGGATATACGGCATGAGCCAGGGAATGGTGCCGGTGGTGATGGTAATGATGGCCCAGCTCGCCTGGGATTTCCTGAACAAGTCACGCCTGGCACTGGGCTGGAGCGTCAGTTTGCTCATGGCGGCTGCGGCAGGCGGGCTGATCTATGGGCTCGGCGTGCACCCGGGGCTGGTAATCGGCGCTCTGCTGGTCGCCGCCATGCTTCCCCCCCTGACCAAGGGCAAGACGTCCGGGGAGGCGACACGATGATCTATGCACAGCTCTTTCTCGCCTTCTTCATTCCCAACATCGTCGGCTATGGCGGCGGGCCCGCCATCATCCCGCTGATCGAGGCCGAGGTGGTGGGGCGCTATGGCTGGATGAACGCCCAGGAATTCGCCGAGGTACTGGGGCTGGGCAATGCCTTGCCCAGCCCGATCGCCACCAAGATGGCCGGCTATGTCGGCTATGAAGTGGCCGGCGTCGGTGGTGCGGTGGTGGCAATCCTTGCCACGGTGGTGCCCACGCTGCTGCTGATGCTGGGCGCCCTGGGGCTGCTCTATCGCTATCGGGATTCGCCGCGAGTCAAGCGCATGAGCCAGTGGGTGCGCCCCGTCATCGCCATCATGATGGCCGCCCTGGTACTGAGCTTCTTCGCCGAAGGACTGGCCGGCGCCGGACTCATCCACACCCTGATCATAGCGGCCGCTGCGGCCATCGCCCTGCTCCGTTTCAAGGCGCACCCCGCCCTCGTGGTGGTGGGCGCCCTGGCCTATGGCGGCTTGATGCTGGGCTAGCGCCCGGCGAACGCAACTTCACGGATAGCCAACCTCGACACAGGAGAACACGATGCGACCACACCCGACCTGACCCGATTCATGTGCGAAAGGCGTCAGCACCGCTTTCGTGACATGCAAGGCAACACGACCGTGGCAATTCAGCAATCGACAACTACAAGCAGACGATGGGCCGCCGAGAGCTTCGGTGCCGCCCTCGCCCAAGCCTGACGACACGACAAGGTGCAACATGGAACAACTCGAACAGGTACAACTAACCGCATCGCACTGGGTCTTCCTGCTGGTGATCCTGGCGATATTCGTCTCCATCGGCTTCCGCAAGGGTGTCATCATCCCTTCCATTGCCGGTATCTTCATGCTGGGTCTGCTGGCCGAAGCGCCTCACGAAGGTGGCCTCAACCAGCTGATCTTCGCCGTACAGGTAGTCTTCCGGGCATTGCTAAATGCCGGCACCGAGCTCTTCGACATCATGCTGGTCATCGCGCTGATGGTGGCCATGCTCAAATCGCTGCAGAGCCAGGGAGCGGACAGGCTGATGGTGGCACCGATGAAGAAACTGATGGTCGGTCCCTGGACGGCCTTCTTCGTCGTCGGCATCACCATGTACATAGCCGCCGCCTTCTTCTGGCCGACACCGGCCGTTGCCCTGGTCGGTACCGTATTGATCCCAGTCGCCATGCAAGTGGGGTTGCCAGCCATCGGCGCCGCCATGGCGGTGAACCTGTTCGGTCACGGCATGGCGCTCTCCGCCGACCCGGTAATCCAAGGCGCGAGCCGTCTGACCGCGGGCGCCGCCGGCATCGAAACCACGACGCTGGTGCCCTACACCCTGCTGTTCTCGCTGGTCGTGGGCGTGGTGGCGATCACCATCGCCTGCCTGCACTTGCGTCGGGACATGCGCTCCGGCGTCCTGGAAGCTCCCCAGACAGATGAAGTCTTTACACCCCGTTCGGCAGGTGCCGCGGCGGTCGAGACAAATACCGTCAAGGAAGAGAACCAGCCTGAAGCCGGCCCTTACGCAAGGATCTTCGCCATCGCCGTACCGGTGATCCTAATCGGCATTGCCGGGTTGATGATCTATCGTGCCCTGTTCCTGCCCGATCAGGCGATTCGCGGCGGCGGCGCCACGGCGCTGCTGGGCGGCACCGCCACCGTGCTGCTAGTGCTCTCTTCGTTTGCCTCACACGGCCACCACGCCCTGGATGGAATCAGCAGCTATACCCGTGAAGGTTTCTTCTTCGCTATCAAGATCTTCGCGCCGATCATTCCAATTGCCGGTTTCTTCTTCCTGGGCCATCCCGGCCACTCTGCCGAGGTGATCGGTGCCGGCGCGGCTGGCTTCCTCTTCGATATCGGCCATAACATCGGCCACTACATTGATGGCAATGTCTTCCTGCTGGTGTTCGGCATGGCATTCATCGGCCTGCTTTCCGGCATGGACGGTTCGGGCTTCTCCGGCCTGCCGCTGGTGGGCTCGCTATCGGGTGCGCTGGGTACCGGCGCGGGTGTCGATGTGCATGTGCTGGCAGCGCTGGGGCAGGTAGCCGCGATCTTCGCCGGTGGCGGCACCCTGGCGGCTTGGGCCTTCGGGGTGGCAGCGGACGCCGGCATCGCCGGGGTAAGCCCTGCAGCCCTAGTGCGGCGTAACTTCGTGCCGGTGATCTCGGGCATCGTCGTCGCCTCACTACTTGCCGTCTTCCTGTTGATATAGCGATACCAAGCTAAACCTCGAGACGACACCCCGGCCAGGCCGGGGTGTCTCTTATCAGGTCTATGATGGTGAAAGTGTGGGTTGACGAAATCGATTAAATGGCACATGGTATACCATATGCCATAAGATAGCGCAGCCGCCGTGCAGCCAGAAGCGATGCACGAACTGACGATAAATGAGAGCAGGTGATTGCCATGCCCCTGATCAAGATTCACAAGAACGGCGAGATCTTCGAAGGCGAAGTCCAGCCCAACACCAATCTGGTCGTACGTGCCGGAATCCGCCAGTTTCCTTACCCTCACCTGAGCTACGGCTGTGGTATGGGTAAATGTGCCAAGTGCATGTGCAAAGTGGTCAAGGGTGGCGAGTCGCTGCCGGAGCCCAACTGGAAAGAGAAGAAAATGCTCGGGGGACGGCTCGAAGAGGGTTACCGACTCGCCTGCCAGCTATGGGTGGAAGAAGATCTCGAACTGGCTCAGGAAAGTCCCTCTGCTGCGGGCACCAACAGCCGATCCGGTAGTGTCACTACGTCGTGACTGGATGGACGGATAGACCAAGCAAAACGCCCACCGGCAGTACCCCACCGGTGGGCGTTTTGTGTCAGGGCTGCCGTTAGCCCAAGTACTTGATCATCACCCCCGCCGCTACCGCCGACCCGATCACCCCGGCCACATTGGGCCCCATGGCATGCATCAACAGGAAGTTGTGGGGGTTCGACTCCAGCCCCACTTTATTAGCTACCCTGGCCGCCATGGGCACTGCCGATACCCCGGCCGCCCCGATCAGCGGGTTGATGGGCATGCGGCTCATGAGGTTCATCAGCTTGGCCATGAGCACCCCCGCTGCAGTGCCGATGGCGAAGGCCACCATACCCAGCGCCATGATGCCCAGCGTTTCGACGGCCAGGAAGGTTTCGGCCATCAGTCGCGACCCCACGGCCAGCCCAAGCACGATGGTGACGATATTGATCAGCGCGTTCTGGGCCGTATCGGTCAAGCGTTCCACCACGCCGCACTCGCGCATCAGGTTGCCGAAGCAAAACATGCCTAGCAGCGGCGCGGCATCCGGCAAGAACAGGGCGACCAGCATAAGCAGCGCAAGCGGAAAGACGATTTTTTCCAGCTTGGAGACCGGCCGCAGCTGGGTCATGGTGATCTCGCGTTCCTTGCGGGTGGTGAGTAGCTTCATGATCGGCGGCTGGAGCATCGGCACCAATGCCATATAGGCATAGGCCGCCACCGCGATGGCGCCGAGCAGCTCCGGGGCCAGCACGCTCGAGACATAGATTGAGGTCGGACCGTCGGCGCCACCGATAATGCCGATGGCGGCTGCCTGCTCCAGGGAGAAGTCCATCCAGCCCAGGGCCGACATGCCTACCGCGCCGAACAGGGTGGCAAAGATGCCGAATTGCGCTGCCGCTCCCAGGAACAGGGTGCGCGGATTGGCCAGCAGGGGGCCGAAGTCTGTCATCGCCCCGACGCCCATGAAGATCAGCAGCGGTGCAATGCCAGAGGCGACGGCGACGGAATAGAAGACATACAGCAAGCCGTCGCCGTAGCCGACGTTCATTGCTACGTCTCGTGCAGCGCGGATCTGATCCGGCGCGGCACCGTTGTCGACCAGCGCCCGCAAAGTGGCGCGCCAAGCTTCCTCGCCGGCCAGCGGATCGAGCGTCGCACCCAGTGCCATGGCGACTTGCTGCAGCACCGCCGGGCGGGCCACCTCGATGGCTTGATCCAGCGCCGAGATGGCAAGCCCCGCCTCGGGTATGTTGGCCAGTATCCCGCCGAAGCCGATCGGCACCAGCAGCAGCGGCTCGAACTTCTTGTGGATGGCGAGATAGAGCAACCCCAGGCCTACCAGGATCATGACCGCCTGACCCAAGGTCAGGTTATAGAGGCCCGAACCCTCCCACAGGGTCAATAGCTTATCCATGATAGAGATCCTTAGAGCACGATCAGGGTGTCGCCGACGGAGACGCTGTCGCCCTCACCGACCAAGACCTCGGAAACGGTGCCACCAGTGGCGGCCCGCACTTCGGTTTCCATCTTCATCGCTTCGAGGATGATCACCACATCGCCTTCCTTGACGCTGTCGCCAGGGCGCACGTTGACCTTGAAGATGTTCCCCGCCAACGGTGCAGCGATTGCCTCGCCGCTGGAGGCCGGAGCGCTTTCGGCAGGCTGCGCAGCCGCTTGCCCGGCCGGCTGCGTCACGCTGCCGATCTCGCCACCCTCGGCAACCTCGACCACGTACTGCTTACCGTTGACTGTAACCGTGTACGTTTCGGGGCCGGCAGGCACACTGTCCGTGGGCTTGGCCACGGCGCCGCCCTGCTTGGACGCGACGGGCAGGTTGGCGCTGGCGCCTCCCTGCTCCGGGGCCTGAGGCACCGGCTCGAAAGCCTCGGGGTTGTCGCGGTTCTTGAGGAACTTGAGGCCAATCTGCGGGAACAGGGCGTAGGTCAGTACGTCATCGATCACGCGTTCGCCCTCGGCAAGCCGCACGCCCTCGGTCTTGGCCTTTTCCTTGAGCTCGCTGGCAAGGCGCTCCATTTCGGCCTCGAGCAGATCGGCGGGGCGGCAAGTGATGGGCTCGCCACCCTCGAGCACACGATTCTGCAGCTCTTTGTTCAAGGGAGCCGGCGCAGCGCCATACTCGCCCTTAAGCAGCGCCTGCACTTCCTTCGAGATCGACTTGTAGCGTTCGCCCATCATCACGTTCATTACCGCCTGGGTGCCGACGATCTGCGACGTGGGCGTGACCAGCGGGATGAAGCCCAGGTCCTCACGAACGCGAGGAATTTCAAGGAGAACGTCGTCGAGCTTGTCGCCGGCTCCCTGCTCCTTGAGCTGACCTTCCATATTGGTGAGCATGCCGCCCGGCACCTGAGCCACCAGGATGCGCGAGTCGATACCCTTCAGTGAACCCTCGAAGGCGGCGTACTTCTTGCGCACCTCGCGAAAATAGCCGGCAATCTCCTCGAGCAGTTCGAGATCGAGATTGGTATCGCGCTGGGTGCCCTTGAGGATCGCCACTACCGATTCGGTCGGGCTGTGACCATAGGTCATTGACATCGAGGAGATGGCGGTATCGACGTTATCGATGCCTGCCTCGACCGCCTTGAGGATGGTGGCGGTAGACATGCCCGTGGTGGCATGGCACTGCATGTGGATCGGGATGGACAGAACCTTCTTCAGGCGCGAGACCAACTCATATGCATCGTAGGGTGCCAGCAGGCCGGCCATGTCCTTGATCGCCAGGGAGTCGGCCCCCATGTCGGCGATGGTCTCGGCCAACTCCACCCAACTGTCCAGCGTGTGCACCGGACTCACGGTGTAGGAGATGGTGCCCTGCGCGTGGCCGCCCACGTCACGCACGGCCTTGATGGCCCGCTCCAAGTTACGCGGGTCGTTCATGGCGTCGAATACTCGGAACACGTCCACGCCGTTGGTTTTGGCGCGCTCGACGAAGCGATCCACTACGTCGTCGGCATAGTGGCGGTAGCCAAGCAGGTTCTGGCCTCGCAGCAGCATCTGCTGCGGGGTATTGGGCATCGCCTCCTTCAACGCCCGTATCCGCTCCCACGGATCCTCTCCGAGGTAGCGGATACAGGCGTCGAATGTGGCGCCGCCCCAGGACTCAAGCGACCAGAAGCCGACCCGATCGAGTTTCTCGGCAATCGGCAGCATGTCGTCGAGCCGCATCCGGGTGGCGAACAGCGACTGGTGGGCGTCGCGCAGGACAACGTCGGTGATGCCCAGCGGGCGATTGGTCTCACTCATGAAGATGACCCCGTGAATAGCGTGTTGTGTAGTAATATGGCTCGCCCGTGCCGCTCAGCGGCGATGGCGGCGGCGATAGCGATGTACGGCGGCGCTGATGACGGCCATGAGTTCGGCGTCATCGCTTTTAGGCTTGATTGGAGATGTCGGAGACGACACCGGGGCCGAGGGAGCCGGGGTCGGGGACAGGCGGCGCACCACCAGCGACATCAGGGTGGTGGTCAGCACGAGGATGGTAAGAAAAACAAAAACGAACCCCATACCAACGCCCATCAGGGCAAGGCCGTCGAGCAGCAACTGCTGATCCTGCATGATTGCTCTCCCTCATTCTGCACGACTTGTTAACTAACTGCCGCAAACATGTCGCCAATCGTAAAAAAGTTGGCCATATAAACTGCCACACTCTGAATGAATTGCAAGCACCCCATGGTGGAAGCCAGCGTTGTTGTTTTACTACAAGGTAGGATCGGTCTCGCGCCCATGGAAGGCGTGATCGATGCCCATGCCCGCGACCTCCTTACCCGCCACCCCGGCTTCGACTGGGCGGTAACGGAGTTCGTCCGCGTGGTCGATGCCCGACTGCCGCCGAAAGTCTTCCTGCGCCACTGCCCCGAGCTTGCCACACGGGTACGAACGCCCTCGGGCGTTCCCGTGGTCCTTCAGCTGCTCGGCAGCGAACCAGCTGCCTTGGCGGCCAACGCCGAGCAGGCCAGAGAGCTGGGCGCCAGCGCCATCGATCTCAACTTCGGCTGCCCGGCAAAGCTGGTCAACCGTCACGACGGGGGCGCTTCGCTGTTACGCGACCCTCGCCGCGTCCATGCCGCCGTTGCGGCCGTCCACCGAGCCGTGGGAAGCCAGATTCCGGTCACTGCCAAGATCCGCCTCGGCTTTTCCCATCGGCGCCTGGCACTCGACTGCGCCAAGGCGGCGGAGGACGGCGGGGCAACACAGCTCGTCGTGCACGCGCGAACCCGCGACGAGGGATATCGTCCTCCGGCGCACTGGGAGTGGATCGGACGCATCCGCAGGCACCTCGGCATACCCGTCGTGGCCAACGGCGATATCTGGAGTCTCGAGGACTATTGGAAGGCGCGTACGCTCTCCGGCTGCCGCGACGTCATGCTCGGCCGCGGCGCACTTGCCGATCCGCTCCTGGCCCAGCGCATCCGCCACTGGCTCGATACCGGCGAGCAGCTCCCCCCCACCCAATGGCACCATCGTGCCGACATCCTGGCCGAATATGCTGCATTGCAACGTACCACACTTCCCGGCCGCATTGTTACCTCTCTGGTGAAGCAGTGGCTCAATCACATGCGCCAGCGAGATAGCGAAGCCGAACGTCGCTTTCATGCTCTGAAACGTATTAACGACCTGGATGCACTAATGGCCGGTCTCAGCGAAAAAGAGACAATGGCTTACCGCCAGGTTGCAGAACGAGCCTGAGACGGGCATGCCTTAGATTGCACAAAGCCATCCGACGTATAAGAAAGTGACGAGCAAAAAAAAGGTGCTCATCGTCATGATGAGCACCCAAACGATCGCGCCACCGGCATCCTGCCGATCCGGCCAGTCGATTCGCATACCCCTGCGGAGACAGAGGCGATAAGCAAAAGACCCGCCCTCGAAAGAGGACGGGTCGATATCTGGCGCGCCCGGGAGGATTCGAACCTCCGACCACCTGATTCGTAGTCAGGTACTCTATCCAGCTGAGCTACGGGCGCTGATGCAAGATCCAGGATCCTGCTTTGACTCACACCACTGCATCGAACTTGGTGACACCCGGAGCCATGACCCAACGATCGAAATGATCCTTCAGCATGCTTCGTGGCGCGCCCGGGAGGATTCGAACCTCCGACCACCTGATTCGTAGTCAGGTACTCTATCCAGCTGAGCTACGGGCGCATATCACATTTCGCACAACGGCTACGTGTCGCATGGCGGAGAGGGAGGGATTCGAACCCTCGATGGGGCTATAAACCCCATACTCCCTTAGCAGGGGAGCGCCTTCAGCCACTCGGCCACCTCTCCCTCAACGACACGGCGCATACTCTATCGTTTCTGCAGCGCATTGTCCAGCATATTCAGTTATTTGTTTCTCAATAACGGAACAGACGAAGGCAGCACGGCATTAGCCGTGTGAGCTATTGCCTCCTTCTTCATCGGACTTCTCACGCTGGATGCGTTGATAGATTTCTTCACGATGTACGGCGACATCCTTGGGCGCATTCACGCCTATACGGACCTGATTGCCCTTGACGCCAAGGACGGTCACGGTGATGTCATCGCCGATCATCAGCGTTTCTCCGACTCGGCGGGTCAGGATGAGCATGACTGATCTCCTTCTCAGACGACTTGCAACGGGATACACGTCGATCCCATCGACGCTTAGATCTCTCATTATGTAACACTTGTTACCACTGTGCACCAATGTGCACCACCACCCAACCCCACCTTGACACGTCGGCAGCGTTGAAGGGAAGCCCGGCCACTCATTGCGCCCGACTTCCCCAGCGTAGAAGAGCTACCCGAGGACGTCGTCCGTACCTTGTTAATTTCTGTTTTTTTCTACGCGCTTTCGATGTCGCTTTTGTCCAGGCCGAATGCGGTATGCAGGGCACGAACGGCGAGCTCCATCTGCTTTTCGTCGATGACGACCGAAATCTTGATTTCGGAGGTGGAAACCATGCGGATGTTGATGTTTTCGTCAGCCAGCACGCGGAACATCTTGGAAGCGACCCCCGCATGGGAGCGCATACCCACGCCGACCAAAGACACCTTGGCGATGTTATCGTCGCCTTTCACCTCACCACCGCCCAGATCGGGAATCACTTGTTCTTCGAGGATCTTGAGCGTCTTCTTGTAGTCGCCCTTGGCCACGGTGAAGGTGAAGTCGGTATAGTCGCCGGCCGGCGCCACGTTCTGCACGATCATATCGACTTCGATGTTGGCATCGGCGATCGGGCCCAGAATGCGAGAGGCCACGCCCGGGACGTCCGGCGTGTTGAGCAGGGTCAGCTTGGCCTCGTTGGCCGTGAAGGCGATACCTGAGATCAGCGGTTCTTCCATGGAGTCCTCATCTTGGTCGGATTCTGCAACGATCAGGGTGCCGGGGCCGTCCTGAAAACTGGACAGCACGCGCAGCGGGACATTGTACTTGCCGGCAAACTCCACCGAGCGGATCTGCAACACCTTGGAGCCGAGGCTCGCCAGCTCCAGCATCTCCTCGACGGTGATGGTGTCGAGCCGCTGGGCCTTGGAGCAGACTCGCGGGTCGGTGGTGTAGACACCGTCGACGTCGGTATAGATCTGGCACTCGTCGGCGCCGAGGGCCGCCGCCAGCGCCACGCCGGTGGTATCCGAGCCGCCGCGACCGAGGGTGGTGATGTTGCCTTCCTCGTCGACGCCCTGGAAGCCGGCCACGACCACCACCTTGCCCTCATCCAGGTCATCGCGCATCTCGTCGGTCTCGATGCGCTGGATGCGTGCCTTGGTGTGGGCACTGTCGGTGAGAATGCCCACCTGGGAGCCGGTGTAGGAAGTGGCAGGCACGCCCAGCTTGTGCAGGGCCAGTGCCAGCAGCGATATGGTCACCTGCTCGCCGGTGGAGACCAGCATATCCATCTCGCGGGGGGTGGGCTCGTCGTTGATTTCATTGGCCATGCCGATCAAGCGGTTCGTCTCGCCGCTCATGGCCGAGACCACCACCACGATCTGGTGTCCATCGTCGCGGAAGCCTTTGACCTTCTCGGCCACGGCCTTGATGCGCTCCACGGAGCCCACCGAGGTACCGCCGAATTTCTGTACGTAAAGTGCCATCTACGGTTTTCCCTCGCTTGTCGAACGTTGCACGCTCGGATGAGTGAAAGTCGTGCTCTGTGCCCCGTTACTGCAGTCGCTGCTCTACCCAGGCGGAAACGCTCGCCAAGGCCGTCGGCAGGGCGGCAACGTCGCTGCCGCCGGCCTGAGCCATGTCGGCGCGGCCGCCGCCCTTGCCGCCGACCTGTGTCGCCACGTGATTGACCAGCTCGCCGGCCTTTACCCTGTCGGTCAAGTCGTCGGTGACACCCGCGATCAGGCTCACCTTGCCGGCTTCCCTGTCGCTCACACCCAGCACCACGATGCCTGAACGCAGCTTGTTCTTGAGCTGGTCGAGCACGCCGCGTAGCTCCTTGGCGGAGACGCCATCGAGCTGCGTGGCCAGCACCTTGACCCCGGCAATTTCTTGGGCCTGGCTCAGCATGTCGCTGCCGGCAGCGCTGGCCAGCTTGGCCTTGAGCCGCTCGAGCTCCTTTTCCAGGCTGCGGTTGCGCTCCACCAACGATTCGACGCGCTCTTCGACCTGTTCCGGCTTGGCCTTGAGGCGCTCGCCAATACGGCCGAGGCGTGCCTCCTGCTCATGGAAATGGGCCAGCGCCCCCTCGCCGGTGATCGCCTCGATACGGCGCACGCCGGCGGCAATCCCCTGCTCGCCGACGATGTGGAAGCAGCCGATGTCGCCGCTGCGCGCCACGTGGGTGCCGCCACACAGTTCGATGGAGAAGTCGTCAGCGCCGATGGTCAGGACTCGCACGCTGTCGGCGTACTTGGCTTCGAACAGTGCCGCAGCACCTTTGGCCTTGGCCTGATTGAGGGTCATCTGCTCGATGCGGGTTGGGGCATTGGCGAGTATCTGCTCGTTGACCAGGCGTTGCACTTCGGCAAGCTGCTCAGGGGTCATGGCTTCGAAGTGGCTGAAGTCGAAGCGCAGCCGCTCGGGGGTGACCAGCGAGCCCTTCTGCTGTACGTGATCGCCAAGCACCATGCGCAGCGCCTTGTGCATCAGGTGGGTGGCGGAATGGTTGCGAATGGTGGCGCCGCGCAGCCTGGCATCTACCTGAGGATGCACCTCGTCGCCTACGCTCAGACGGCCCTCCAGCAGTACCCCGTGGTGCAGGTGGTGCCCCCCGTGCTTCTGGGTATCGGTCACCAGGAAACGGCCCCCCTCGACGAACAGATAGCCAGTGTCGCCCACCTGACCGCCCGACTCACCGTAGAACGGGGTGCGGTCGAGCACGACGATGCCGCGCTGCTCTGGTTCAAGCGCGACCAGCGCATTGCCTTCGCGATCCACGATGGCAGTCACAGTGGCGTTGTCTTCGAGCTTGTCGTAGCCGGTGAAGGCCGTTTCACCTTCGAGCTCCAGTGCCGCGGCATAGTCGGCGCCGAACTGGCTGGCCGCCCGAGCACGCTCACGCTGGGCTTCGAGCTCACGCTGAAAGCCGGCTTCGTCCAGCGTCACGCCACGTTCGCGGCACACGTCGGCAGTTAGGTCGTAGGGGAAGCCATAGGTGTCGTAGAGCTTGAACACCGTCTCACCGGGCAGCACTTCGCCCTGGAGTGCGGCAAGCGCCTCTTCCAGCAGACCCATGCCATGCTCCAGAGTACGAGCGAACTGCTCCTCCTCCTTCAGCAAGATGCGTTCGATCTGGTGGCGCGCCTCGCGCAGCTCGGGATAGGCCTCGCCCATCTCGACATCGAGCGCTCCCACCAACTTGTGAAAAAAGTGGCCCTTGGCTCCCAGCTTGTGGCCGTGCCGAATGGCGCGACGGATGATCCGGCGAAGCACGTAGCCGCGCCCCTCGTTGGAAGGCAGCACACCGTCGGCGATGAGAAAAGCGCAGGAGCGAATATGGTCGGCTATCACCCGCAATGAAGGGTGACGCGTGTCGGCGTGGCCGGTGCGCTGTGCCGCTGCCGCGAGCAGGTTCTGGAACAGGTCGATCTCGTAGTTGGAGTGCACGCCCTGCAGAACCGCTGCCACACGCTCGAGCCCCATGCCGGTATCGATTGATGGCTTGGGCAGAGGGTTCAGGTTGCCGGCCTCATCGCGATCGAACTGCATGAACACCAGATTCCAGATCTCGATGTAGCGATCGCCGTCCTCCTCGGGGCTGCCCGGCGGACCGCCCCACACATCGGGGCCATGATCGAAGAAGATCTCGGAGCTGGGGCCGCACGGTCCGGTGTCGCCCATCTGCCAGAAGTTATCCTCGTCGAGCTTGGAGAAGCGCTGCGGGTCGACGCCGATCTCCTCCTTCCAGATCTTCTCCGCTTCGTCATCGCTGATGTGCACGGTGACCCACAGCTTTTCGGCCGGCAGCCCCAGACGCTGGGTCAGGAACTCCCAGGCAAAGCGGATGGCATCACGCTTGAAATAGTCGCCAAAGCTGAAATTGCCCAGCATCTCGAAAAAGGTATGGTGACGTGCGGTGTAGCCGACGTTGTCGAGATCGTTGTGCTTGCCGCCGGCGCGCACGCAGCGCTGCGCCGAGGTGGCACGCACGTAGGGGCGCGGGTCGCGGCCGAGGAAGACGTCCTTGAACGGCACCATGCCGGCATTGGTGAAGAGCAGCGTCGGGTCGTTGCCCGGCACCAGTGAGCTCGACGGTACGATGGTATGGCCGTGCTCTTCGAAGTAGCTGAGAAAGGCCTGTCTGATGTCTGCGCTTTTCATGGTATGTCCGTGGCGATGAGCGTGGTCACCCGACGGGCAGGCGCGCTCGGCGCCGCTTCGCATGGCCGAATTCGCACGCCTTGGCGTGTCAGGAGCGCCACCAAGGGCGTTCGCAAAGGGATGCATTATAGCGCAGTTGTCAAGCGACTAAAGGGGAGGCGCTAAAAGCGGGGGGTCATTCGGCGGCGTGGAGCCGCTCCAGGGCATGGCGGACCTGCTCGAACTCGAAACCACGAGACAGCAGGAAGCGCTCGCGGCGGGCACGTTCTCGCAAGGAACCGTCGCCTGAGGAAAAACGCCGAGCAAGCACATCGGCGGCAAGCTCGAACCAGTCGACCTCGCTCTCTCGTTCGGCCTTGGTCAATGCAGCCGCAATCAGGCCGCGCTCGACGCCACGTCGCTCGAGCTCGGCGCGCACCTTGAGGGGACCCTGACCGCGTGCGATCCGGGAGCGCAGGAAGCTCTCGACGAAGCGCGCATCGGATTGCAGGCCTTCGTCGGCCAGCG
This sequence comes from Halomonas sp., assembly GCF_020832045.1. GTDB lineage: Bacteria > Pseudomonadota > Gammaproteobacteria > Pseudomonadales > Halomonadaceae > Halomonas. The sequence goes on along the minus strand of NZ_JAFIFK010000006.1, from coordinate 114,140 downwards.
CGTCGAGACAGGCGTCGATCGCCTCGGTAGAGTGAGCGCGCGCCAGCAGTCTCTGCGTCAGCTCGGCGCGAGCATACTCGCGCCGAGCCAGTAGACGGATGGCATCGTCCCGGGGGGACGTATCGCGCTCACCGGCGTACTGCATGGGCATGGCTTAGAGCAGATCGTCTTCGCGCTCGGCATCGGCGACCGCCGATTCCTCGGCGTCTTCCTTGGGCGATGCCGTGGCCAGTAGCTGGCCGCGAATCTGGCTCTCGATCTCTTCCATCACCGCGGGGTTATCCTCGAGGAACTGGGCGGCGTTGGCCTTGCCCTGGCCGATCTTGTTGCCCTTGTAGCTGTACCAGGCACCCGCCTTGTCGACCAGATTGCACTGCACGCCCAGATCGATCACCTCGCCGGCATGGTAGATGCCCTTGCCGTAGAGGATCTGGAACTCGGCCTGACGAAACGGCGGCGCCACCTTGTTCTTCACCACCTTGACCCGGGTTTCGTTGCCGGTGACCTCGTCGCCCTGCTTCACCGAGCCGGTACGGCGGATGTCCAGGCGCACGCTGGCGTAGAACTTGAGGGCGTTGCCGCCGGTAGTGGTCTCGGGGCTACCGAACATCACGCCGATCTTCATGCGAATCTGATTGATGAACACCACCAGGCAGTTGGCGTTCTTGATGTGACCGGTGATCTTGCGCAGCGCCTGGGACATCAGGCGCGCCTGCAGACCGACATGGGAGTCGCCCATTTCGCCCTCGATCTCGGCGCGCGGGGTGAGTGCCGCCACCGAGTCGATGATGATCACGTCGACGCCGCCGGAGCGCACCAGCATGTCGCAGATCTCCAACGCTTGCTCGCCGGTATCGGGCTGGGACACCAGCAGGTCGTCGAGGTTGACGCCGAGCTTTTCGGCGTAGCTGGGGTCGAGGGCGTGCTCGGCGTCGATGAAGGCGCACGTCTTGCCCTGCTTCTGGGCCTCGGCGATCACCGACAGGGTCAGAGTGGTTTTGCCCGAGGACTCCGGCCCGAAGATCTCCACCACGCGGCCGAAGGGCAGGCCGCCGATGCCAAGTGCGATGTCGAGCCCCAACGAGCCGGTGGAGACCGACGGCATGACCACCCGCGGCGTATCGCCCAGGCGCATCACGGTGCCCTTGCCGAACTGGCGCTCGATCTGTGAAAGGGCGGCATTCAATGCCTTGCTACGGTTTTCATCCTGTGCCATGGGGCTTTCCTCGCAGAACTCGCAGTCGCTTGCAGATGCAAAGTGAATGGCGGGCCACCAAGGGGAGCTCGCCTGGACACTGTATGGTTGGACAGTAGTATGACGAAAAAAAAGCCGGGCGACTAGCCACCCGCGCAATTTGATACGTTCATTCGGCTTCGAGGTGACGGATCAACCCGACGATGGCTTCGCGTACCGCGCGCTCACGCACCGCTCGCCGGTCGCCGGGAAACTGATACCGCTCGGCGCGCTGGCGTGTCTCGTCACCCCAGGCCAGCCACACGGTGCCTACCGGCTTTTCCGGCGTGCCCCCGTCGGGGCCGGCTACGCCGCTGATCGCCACCCCCAGCTTGGCCCCGCTGTCGCGACAGGCACCCGCCACCATTGCCTCGACCACTTCGCGACTCACCGCGCCGTGCTCTGCGATCAACGCTTCCGGTACGCTGAGCAGGCGTGACTTGGCGGCATTGGAGTATGTCACGTAACCGGTCTCGAAATAGGCCGAGCTGCCGGCCACGGCGGTGATCGCGCTGGCCACGCCGCCGCCGGTACACGACTCGGCTGCGGTCACGCTTATACCCCGCTCGCGGCAGCGCCGACCGAGGCGCTCGGCAAGCGTAGTGAGATCGAGATTGGCCAGACTGGAAGCACTGTGAGGCATGATATCGCTCCTGCTAGAAAAGGACGGCGCCTGGGCCGACCGCTTGTCCTACGGTTGCCAGCCACCATAGCGCATACTTGCCGCATCAGCAGTCCGCATGCGCCATGTCGACGACGGGCGGCGCATGTTAACCTTGGCGCTCTCACGCCCACACAATCGACGAATCAGCCGAGAACGCATGAACGACGCGGTCAAGACGGCCATGCCGGCCCATACCCCGATGATGGCCCAGTACCTCAGGATAAAGCGCGAGCACCCCGATGTGCTGCTGTTCTATCGCATGGGCGACTTCTATGAGCTGTTCTTCGACGACGCCAAGCGTGCCTCTGCCCTGCTGGACATCACCCTGACCCAGCGCGGCCAGTCTGCCGGCAAGCCGATCCCCATGGCCGGCGTGCCCTACCATAGCGCCGAGGGGTATCTTGCGCGCCTGGTGAAGGCCGGCGAATCGGTGGCGATCTGCGAGCAGTTCGGTGACCCGGCAACCAGCAAGGGACCGGTGGAGCGCAAGGTAGTACGCATCGTCACGCCGGGCACGCTCTACGATGAGGCGCTGCTCGACGCCCGCCGCGACAATCTGCTGGTGGCCGTGCACCCCGCCGGAAACTGCTGGGGCATCGCCTGGCTGGAGCTCTCCAGCGGCCGCTTCAGCGTGCTCGAAGTAGAAGGCGAAAGCGACATGCTCGCCGAGCTGCAGCGACTCGACCCTGCGGAACTGCTCATCCCCGAGAGCGTTTCCCTGCCGCCGGCACTGGAAGGCCGCCAGGGTCTGCGTCGCCAGAGCGACTGGCTGTTCGATCTCGAATCCGCCACACGACTGTTGTGCGATCAGTTCCAGGTTCAGGATCTGCGCGGTTTCGGCTGCGCCCATCTGGAAGCCGCCCTCACCGCGGCCGGTGTGTTGGTGGAATACGCTCGCGACACCCAGCGTTCGCGCCTGCCCCACGTCACCGCCTTGGGCGTCGAGAATCGCGACGATGCCGTGGTGATCGACGCTGCCAGCCGGCGGAACCTGGAAATCGACATCAATCTCGGCGGCGGGAGCGACAACACCCTGGCCAGCGTGCTCGACACGACGGCCACTGCCATGGGCTCGCGACTGCTCAAGCGCTGGCTCAATCGCCCACTGCGAGACCGTAGCCAGGTGCAGGGCCGTCAGGCGGCGGTCGCCCTGCTGCTGGAACACGAGGGCTTCGTCGCCCTGAGGGAGCTGCTCAAGACGATTGGCGACGTGGAGCGCATCCTTGCCCGAGTAGCGCTTTACAGTGCACGGCCGCGCGATCTCGCTCGCCTGCGCGACGCCTTGGCAGCGTTACCGGACCTGCAGCGCGAGCTGCAGGACTACAGCGAAGGCACCGCACTCGATGAGCTGGCTCACCACATTCGCCCCTACCCCGAGCTAGCCGACCTGCTCACACGGGGGCTGATCGACAACCCACCGGTAGTGATTCGCGATGGCGGCGTGATCCGCGACGGCTTCGATGCCGAACTCGACGACTATCGTGGGCTCGCCGAGCACGCCGGCGATTATCTGGTTCAGCTCGAGGCCCGTGAACGCGAGCGGACTGGCCTTGCCGGCCTCAAGGTGGGCTACAACCGGGTGCATGGCTACTTCATCGAGATCCCCCGCGCCCAGGCCCGGGAAGTGCCGGTGGACTATGTGCGCCGCCAGACGCTGAAGAATGCCGAACGCTTCATCATTCCCGAGCTCAAGGAGTTCGAGGACAAGGCCCTGTCGGCCAAGTCGCGGGCGCTAGCCCGTGAGAAGCTGCTCTACGACGGCCTGCTCGACTCCTTGAACGCGGAACTTGGCGCACTGCAGGGCAGCGGACGTGCCCTGGCCGCACTGGACGTACTAACGGCCTTCGCCGAACGCGCCCAGGCGCTGGGCTTCTCGCGCCCACAGCTCGCCGAGGCGCCGGGCATCGAGATTCGCGGCGGTCGCCACCCGGTGGTAGAGCACGTCAGCGATGCCCCCTTCGTGCCCAACGATCTAGTCCTCGATGACAGCCGCCGCATGCTGGTGATCACCGGTCCCAACATGGGGGGTAAATCGACCTTCATGCGTCAGGCAGCGCTGATTACCTTGCTCGCGCACACCGGCAGCTTCGTGCCCGCCGAGGAAGCGTGCATCGGCGCCATCGACCGCATTTTCACCCGTATCGGCTCCTCTGACGACCTGGCGGGGGGGCGCTCCACCTTCATGGTGGAGATGACCGAGACCGCCAGCATTCTGCACAACGCCACCCACCAGAGCCTGGTGTTGATGGACGAGAGCGGCCGCGGAACCAGCACCTTCGACGGGCTGTCGCTGGCCTGGGCCAGCGCCGAGCACCTGACCCGCACGCGTGCCTTTACTCTGTTCGCCACGCACTACTTCGAGATGACTGCGCTGGCCGAGCATGCCGATGGCGTAGCCAATGTGCACTTGACCGCCGCCGAGCATCGCGACGGGATCGTGTTCATGCATCGCGTGGAAGAGGGCCCCGCCAGTCAGAGCTACGGGCTGCAGGTAGCCCAGTTGGCCGGCGTGCCGCAGTCCGTCATCGCACGGGCGCGGGACAAGCTGGCGCAGCTAGAACAGCAGGAGGTCGATCGCAGCAGCCACGGCAAAAGCAGCGAGGCCGCAGGTGCCGCCAAGCCGATGCAGAGCGATCTGTTCGCCAGCACACCACACCCGCTGCTCGATGTTCTCGCCGGTCTCGACCCGGACGGATTGACGCCACGCCAGGCCCTGGAGTTGATCTATGCCTGGCGCGAGCAACTCTAGTGAGCCTGCGGCTTGCTCAGGCTGGTGGCCATGACTAGAATGAAGCGTCCAATTATTCCATCCTTATAAAAAGTTAGTTTTTTATAACTTTCAGGATTAAGACTGATACCGAACATCACCAACCGGAGCGTCACGTGCCGGCTGAGAGGAGGGAGACAGGCATGACCTTTGTCGTCACCGAAAACTGCATCAAGTGCAAGTACACCGACTGCGTCGAGGTCTGCCCGGTGGACTGCTTCTACGAGGGGCCCAACTTCCTGGTAATCCATCCGGACGAGTGTATCGACTGCGCCTTGTGCGAACCGGAATGCCCCGCCGAAGCGATCTTCTCGGAGGATGAGCTGCCGGAAGGCCAGGAAGCGTTCATTGCGCTCAATGCCGAGCTGTCGGAGGTTTGGCCCAACATCGCCGAGAAGAAGGATTCACCCGCCGATGCCGAGGAGTGGGACGGCAAGCCCGGCAAGCTGCAGTATCTGGAGCGCTGAAGGCTCATCTGGAGCGCTGAAGGCTCATCTGGAGTGCTGAAGGCTCTTCCCCGCCCTGCCTGCCTCGACCACTGCTAGGGCTCTGCGCCACGACCGAGCGCCGCGAGCCCATGCAGAACCAGCTTAAAAAGACGAAAAAAAAGGCGGCCCTTAAAGGCCGCCCGGCTCCCAGCATTTCCTTGGGCGGTTCCTTCCGCCCTCTCTCCTGTGGCAGCTTCCCTACCCGGAGGCGACATCCTGTCACACCGGGCGTGCCACGAATCAAGCATCCCGTTGCATCCTGCTGGAGAGCCTCCCGCTCTGCCTTGTCCCACGTGCATTCTGGCAGTTCCCGCAGAAGACGCAAATGCGGCTCAGGCAACCTTGCGTAAGATTCCTGGTTGACAGGGGCTATTGAAGAGGCCTTAAAAACAATAAGATAGAAAAAAACCGACACGCAAAGTATCGGTTTTTCCTAGTACCACTAAGCTAAGTTCGTCGCTTCCATGTAGGCAATCTCTTACACGTTTGTCAGCGATAACGTCGGTTCTGCTTCAAAACCCGGTTTACTGACCCTTGATAGCCGAGCGGCCAGGGTAGCTCACACGTTCGCCGAGCTGCGCTTCGATCACCAGCAGACGGTTGTACTTGGCGACGCGGTCGGAACGGCATAGCGAGCCGGTCTTGATCTGGCCGGCCGAGGTACCGACTGCCAGATCGGCAATGGTGGTATCTTCCGTCTCGCCGGAGCGGTGGGAGATCACCGCAGTGAAGCCGGCATCCTGCGCCATCTTGATGGCGTCCAGGGTTTCGGAGAGCGAGCCGATCTGATTGAACTTGATCAGGATCGAGTTACCGATCTGCTCGTCGATACCGCGCTTGAGAATCTTCGTATTGGTGACGAACAGGTCGTCGCCCACCAACTGAACCTTGTCGCCGAGCTTGTCGGTCAGCGCCTTCCAACCGTCCCAGTCCGACTCGTCCATGCCGTCTTCGATGGAGACGATGGGATACTGGTCGCACAGTTCCGCCAGGTAGTCGACGAAGCCGTTGGCATCGAAGGACTTGCCCTCTCCAGAGAGGTTGTACTGGCCATCCTTGTAGAACTCGGAGGAGGCGCAGTCGAGGGCCAGGGTGACATCGCGGCCCAGCGTATAGCCGGCATCGGCAACGGCCTGCTTGATCACCGCCAGCGCTTCGGCGTTCGACTCCAGGTTGGGAGCAAAGCCGCCCTCATCACCGACCGCAGTGGCCAGTCCGCGGGCGGAAAGGACCTTTTTCAGCGCATGGAAGATCTCGGTGCCCATGCGCAGTCCTTCGCGGAAGTTGGGCGCACCCACCGGCTGCACCATGAACTCCTGAATGTCGACGTTATTGTCGGCATGCTCGCCGCCGTTGAGGATGTTCATCATCGGCACCGGCATGCTGTAGCGACCCGGCTGGCCATAGAGCTCGGCAATATGTGCATACAGCGGCATGCCTTTGGCATTGGCAGCCGCCTTGGCTGCCGCCAGCGACACGGCCAGAATGGCGTTGGCGCCGAGCTTGGCCTTGTTGTCGGTACCGTCGAGTTCAAGCATGGCATTGTCGAGACCCCGCTGATCGCGGGCATCCATGCCGATCAGGCGCTCGCGGATGGCGCCGTTGACAGCCTCCACAGCCTTCAGCACGCCCTTGCCCAGATAGCGTGTCTTGTCGCCATCGCGCAGCTCCAGTGCCTCGCGCGAGCCGGTGGAAGCACCACTCGGCGCACAGGCCACGCCCACGGCGCCGCTCTCCAGGCGTACTTCGGCCTGAACCGTGGGGTTGCCACGGGAGTCGAGCACCTCAAGGGCGTGGATTTCGACAATCTTGGTCATCTCTGTTGTCCTTTCTTTCAGTCAGCGTTGATTGAGTCGATGGGAAAGCGCTTTTCTCTCTCGGCTTATACAGCAGCTGCCTGGTAATCGGTCTTATTCTATCTTCAGTGCGGGAAAACCCTTGACCAGATCGTCGAGCGCCTTCATCTGGGCCAGGAAGGGCTCCAGCTGATCCAGCGGCAGCGCACAGGGGCCATCGCACAGAGCGCTGTCAGGGTCCGGGTGCGCCTCGAGAAAGATACCGGCCAGCCCTACGGCGACGCCGGAACGTGCCAGCTCTGCGACCTGCTGACGCCGCCCGTCGGCGCTGTCGGCCCGACCTCCCGGCCGCTGCAGTGCATGAGTGACATCGAAAAAAACCGGGCAGCCCGTCTGCTTCATATCACCGAAACCAAGCATGTCGACCACCAAGTTATTATACCCGAAGCTCGAGCCACGCTCGCAAAGCAACACTTGATCGTTGCCCGCCTCCTCGCACTTGCGAATGATATGGCGCATTTCATGAGGCGCGACGAACTGCGGTTTCTTGATGTTGATGACCGCGCCGGTCCTGGCCATGGCCACTACCAGATCGGTCTGGCGCGCCAGGAAGGCGGGCAGTTGAATGATATCGGCCACTTCGGCCACCGGTTCGGCCTGCCAAGGTTCATGCACGTCGGTAATCACGGGCACACCGTAGCGAGACTTCACTTCAGCCAGGATCTCGAGGCCCTTTTCGAGGCCCGGCCCACGGTAGGAGTGAATGGAGCTGCGGTTGGCCTTGTCGAAACTCGCCTTGAATACATAGGGAATGCCGAGCCGGCCGGTGACCTCGGCATAGGCGGCGGCAACTTCCAATGCCAGGTCCCGGGACTCCAGCACGTTCATGCCGCCCAGCAGCATCAGCGGCAAAGAATTGCCGGCGGTGAGGCCGGCAATGGAGACATGACGTTCGGGGGTGGGGGTCACAAGCGTCATTGGATTCACTCCTGATGCGGGGCCAGCGCGCGGGTGCGTGCCGCCTTGTGTTCGAGCGCCGCATTGACGAAGCCGGTAAACAGCGGATGGCCGTCGCGAGGCGTGGAGGTGAATTCGGGATGGAATTGGCAGGCCACGAACCAGGGGTGGTCGGGGAGCTCGACCATCTCCACCAGGGAGTTGTCCACGCTCCTGCCGGAAACCACCAAACCGGCCTGTTCGAGCCGATCGATGAACTGATTGTTGACCTCGAAGCGGTGGCGATGCCGCTCGACGATCTCGTCGCTGCCGTACGCCTCGCGGGCCTTGGTACCTGGCTCGAGGTGGCAGACCTGGCCGCCCAGACGCATGGTGCCGCCCAGATCCGAGGCCTCGTCACGCAGCTCGATCTTGCCCTCGGCGGTGATCCACTCGGTGATCAGACCCACTACCGGATGCTGGGTATCGTGGGTGAACTCGGTGGAGTTGGCATCCGCCCAGCCAGCAATGTTGCGAGCGAACTCGATCACCGCGACCTGCATGCCGAGGCAGATACCGAGGTAAGGGATGTCGTTCTCGCGAGCGTAGCGGGCGGTCTCGATCTTGCCTTCCACGCCGCGCTCACCAAAGCCCCCCGGTACCAGGATGGCATCCTTGCCGGCCAGGCGCTCGGTGCCCTGGCGCTCGATGATCTCGGAGTCGATGTAGTCGACGTTGACCTTCACCCGGGTCTGGATGCCGGCGTGAATCAGCGCCTCGTTGAGCGACTTGTAAGCGTCGAGCAGCTCCATGTACTTGCCAACCATGGCGATGTTGATCGACTTGAGCGGGTTGAGCTTGGCATCGAGCACGTGGACCCACTCGGTCAGGTCGGCCGGGGGCGCCTCGAGACGCAGCTTGTCGCAGACGATCTCGTCGAGGCCGTGCTCATGCAGCATCAGCGGGATGCGATAAATGGTATCGGCATCCTGCAGCGGCACCACGGCACGCTCCTCGACGTTGGTGAACAGCGCAATCTTGCGCCGTTCCGTCTCTTCCAGCTCCACTTCGCTGCGACAGATCAGGATGTCGGGCTGAATACCGATGGAGCGCAGCTCCTTGACACTGTGCTGGGTGGGCTTGGTCTTGGTCTCGCCAGCGGTCTTGATATAGGGCACCAGGGTGAGGTGCATGAAGATCGCCCGGCTCGCCCCCAGCTCACTTCTGATCTGACGGATCGACTCGAGGAACGGCAGCGACTCTATGTCGCCCACGGTGCCGCCGATCTCCACCAGCGCCACGTCGAAGCCCTCGCCGCCGGCATAGACCCGGCGCTTGATCTCGTCGGTGATGTGGGGGATCACCTGCACGGTGCCACCCAGATAATCGCCGCGGCGTTCGCGACGCAGCACCTGCTCGTAGACGCGCCCAGTGGTGAAGTTGTTGCGCTGGGTCATCTTGGTGCGGATGAAGCGCTCGTAGTGGCCCAGGTCAAGGTCGGTCTCGGCGCCATCTTCGGTGACGAACACCTCGCCGTGCTGGAACGGGCTCATAGTGCCCGGATCCACGTTGATGTAGGGATCGAGCTTGAGCATGGTGACCTTGAGGCCGCGCGCCTCGAGTATCGCCGCCAGCGAGGCCGACGCAATGCCCTTGCCGAGAGAGGACACAACGCCGCCGGTCACGAAGATATATCGTGTCATGGAGAACCTGTCGAAACGTGATCATGAGGCACGACAGAAAGCCGCGCCAGGATGGGACGACAGCGTAGCAGATTACGACCAATGGCTCAATTTTGCCGTCAGCAGACCGGACTGATGCCCGAGTCACGACCACCAGTGCGCGCTGTTGCCGCCCAGCGGATCGCAAAACGGCCGCGAGACCCGGGCGATGCGCGCCACTGCCGCGTCGTGCTCGGCCGGATCGGCTCGCAACAGGTCGAGTTCGCGCTGGTCCTCGGGATAGGCCGCCAGCAGCAGGAAGTCGTCGCTCGACTCCAGATGACAGTGGCCGGTACCCGCCGGCAGCACCAGCACGTCGCCGGTGTACAAGTCCAGATCGCTTCCGCCCTCACCACCCAGGCGCAATCGCCCCCAGCCCGAGAGCACCCCGAAGGCCTCGTGGGCGATGGAGTGGTAGTGGTGATAGTCGTAGACGCCGCCGCGCCAGCTCGGCCGCCAACCGTAGGTGTTGAACAACCGCTCGAAGCGCTCAGCGATGGTCTCGCGGTCGAGGGCGGGGTTCACGCCTCTCGAGCGGTAGACCAGCGTCGCCAGACGGCTGTTGGGAATGCGCCCATCGTCGGCAAAGCTAAGCCGCTCGGGTACGACCGGTCCGCCTTGCTCATCGGTAAGCCCCAAATCCATTAGCGTCTCGTCCATGATCGCTCCTCAGCGGAAAGTACCTGTTCAAAGCCTAGAAGCTGTCGAGAAGATGGAAAAGAGCGCATAGATGAAAAACGAAACGCCCCGGCACATGGCCGGGGCGATTCGGGGAGCAAAGCGCCTGGCAGCGCTTACGCGCCGAGGTAGTCGAGGATGCCCTCGGCGGCCTGCCGCCCTTCGAACACCGCAGTGACCACCAGGTCGGAGCCGCGGACCATGTCGCCACCGGCGAAGATTTTCTCATTGGTGGTCTGGAAGGCATAGGTACCCTTTTCCGGCGCCACCACACGGTCACGCTCGTCGAGTTCGATGCCGACCTTCTCGAACCAGGGCGCCGGGCTCGGCTGGAAGCCGAAGGCGATGACCACGGCGTCGGCCGGCAGTATCTCCTCAGAACCCGGCACCACTTCGGGACGCTGACGGCCGTTCTCGTCGGGCTCGCCCAGGCGGGTGCGCACGACCTTCACGCCTTCTACCTTGCCTTCTCCCACCACCGCCACCGGCTGGCGATTGAACAGGAACTCGACGCCCTCTTCGCGCGCGTTGGCCACCTCGCGCTTGGAGCCGGGCATGTTCTCCTCGTCGCGGCGGTAGGCGCAGGTCACCGTGGCCGCACCCTGGCGAATCGCCGTGCGGTTGCAGTCCATGGCGGTGTCGCCGCCGCCCAGCACCACTACCTGCTTGCCCTCCAGCGAGACGAAGTCGGCCGGATCCTTCTCGAAGCCGAGGCAGTGGTTGACGTTGGCGATCAGATAGTCGAGTGCCTTGTGCACGCCGGGCAGGTCCTCGCCGGGGAAGCCTCCGGTCATGTACTTGTAGGTGCCCATGCCGAGGAACACCGCATCGTACTCGTCAAGCAGCGTGTCGAAGTCGATGTCGCGGCCGATCTCGACGTTGAGTCGAAATTCGATGCCCATCTCCTCGAACACCGCACGCCGCCGCTCCATCACCGTCTTGTCGAGCTTGAACTCGGGGATGCCGAAAGTCAGCAGGCCACCGATCTCGGGGTATTTGTCGAACACCACCGGCTTGACGCCATTGCGCACCAGGATGTCTGCGCAGCCGAGCCCCGCCGGACCGGCCCCGATGATGGCGACCTTCTTGTCAGTCCAAACGACCTGAGACATGTCGGGGCGCCAGCCCATGGCGAAGGCGGTATCGGTGATGTACTTCTCCACCGAACCGATGGTCACCGCGCCGAAGCCATCGTTGAGCGTGCAGGCGCCTTCGCACAGGCGGTCCTGCGGGCACACCCGGCCGCACACCTCGGGTAGCGAGTTGGTCTTGTGGGAAAGCTCGGCAGCCTCGAGGATGTTGCCCTCGGCCACCAGCTGCAGCCAGTTGGGAATGTAGTTGTGCACCGGGCACTTCCACTCGCAGTACGGGTTGCCGCAGTGCAAACAGCGGTGGGACTGGCTGGCTGCCTCCTGGGGCTTGAACGGCTCGTAGATCTCGCCGAATTCACGTGCGCGCTTACGAGCGTCCTTTTTCTGCGGGTCCTGGCGACCCACGTCGAGAAACTGAAAGTCGTTTCTGGTCAAGCGATTGGCCATGATCGTGTCTCCTGGATATCCGGCTTACTCGGGACGTCTGCGCGATTCATCAAGCAGGCTGCCAAGGCTCGCCGCCTTGGGCTTGACCAGCCAGAAATGGCGAACGAATTCGCTGAAGTCGTCGAGGATCTCGCGTCCGCGGGCCGAGTCGGTCTCGGCCACGAACTCCTCGATCATCTCCCGCAGGTGACGCCGGTAGGCCTCCATGGCCTCGGTATTGACCCGGTGGATCTCCACCAGCTCATGATTGTAACGATCGACGAAGGAACGATCTTCGTCGAGCACATAGGCGAAGCCGCCGGTCATGCCGGCACCGAAGTTGACCCCGGTTTCGCCGAGCACGCAGATCAGTCCGCCGGTCATGTATTCGCAGCAGTGGTCGCCGGCTCCTTCGATCACGGCATGGGCGCCGGAGTTGCGTACGCCGAAACGCTCGCCGGCGGTGCCCGCGGCAAACAGCTTGCCGCCGGTAGCCCCATACAGGCAGGTATTGCCGATGATCGCCGTCTTGTGACTTTCGAAGCGGCTGCCGCGCGGCGGTACCAGCACCACCTTGCCTCCGTTCATGCCCTTGCCGACATAGTCGTTGGCATCGCCTTCCAGATAGAGATTGAGCCCGCGGGCGTTCCACACACCGAAGCTCTGACCGGCCACCCCGGTGAAGCGCAGCGTGATCGGAGCATCCTCCAGCCCGGCCTCGCCGTAGTGCTTGGCGACTGCACCCGAGGAGAGCGCCGGGACCGAGCGATCGCAGTTGGTGATGGTGAAGGCGAACTCACCGCCACTCTTGTCGGCAATGGCCTGCTCGATGGTCGCCAGCACCTCCTGGTTCTTGGCACCCGGGTCATGGGGCACGTTACGGCTCACCTGACAGAACTGCGGTGCATCGGCCGGAACGAAATCGTTGACCAGCAGCGGCGAGAGGTCGAGTTTGCGCTGAGAGGCGGTAGCGCCTTCCAGCACCTCGAGCAGGTCGGTACGGCCGATCAGGTCGGTCAGCTTGCGTACGCCCATCGCCGCCAGCAGTTCGCGCACCTCTTCGGCGATGAAGCGGAAGTAGTTCTTGACCATGTCCACAGTGCCGCGGAAGTGCTCATCGCGCAGATACTGATGCTGCGTGGCCACACCGGTGGCGCAGTTGTTGAGGTGACAGATACGCAGGTACTTGCAGCCCAGCGCCACCATCGGCGCGGTGCCAAAGCCGAAGCTTTCGGCGCCGAGAATCGCCGCCTTGACCACGTCGAGCCCCGTCTTGAGTCCGCCATCGGTCTGCAAGCGAATCTTGTCGCGCAGGCCGTTGATGCGCAGTGCCTGATGCACCTCGGGCAAGCCCAGCTCCCAAGGGCTGCCGGCGTGCTTGATAGAGGTCAGCGGACTGGCCGCGGTACCACCGTCGTAGCCGGACACCGTGATCAGGTCGGCGTAGGCCTTGGCAACGCCGGTGGCGATGGTGCCGATACCGGGCTCGGAGACCAGCTTCACCGACACCTGAGCCTCGGGGTTGACCTGCTTGAGATCGAAGATCAGCTGCGCCAGATCTTCAATCGAGTAGATATCGTGGTGCGGTGGCGGCGAAATCAGCGTTACCCCGGGCACGGAGTAGCGCAGCCGCGCGATCAGATCGTTGACCTTGCCACCGGGCAGCTGGCCACCCTCGCCGGGCTTGGCACCCTGAGCCACCTTGATCTGCAGCACCTCGGCGTTGACCAGGTAGGCCGGGGTGACGCCGAAGCGGCCCGAGGCTATCTGCTTGATCTTGGAGCTACGGATGGTGCCGTAGCGCGCCGGATCCTCGCCGCCCTCGCCTGAGTTGGAGCGCCCACCGGCCTCGTTCATGGCCTGGGCCAGCGCCTCATGAGCTTCCGGCGACAACGCGCCCAAAGACATACCGGCACTGTCGAAGCGAGGAATCAGCTCGTCGATGCTCTCCACCTCCTCCAGCGGCAGGGCCGTCTCGGCAGGCTTGAGCACCAGCAGGTCGCGAATGGTTGCCGCGGGTCGCTCATTGACCAGACGGGCAAACTTCTTCCATTTGACGTAGTCGCCTTCCTGCACGGCCTCCTGCAGCGCCTTGATCACGTCAGGGTTATAGGCGTGGTACTCATGGTCGTGGACGTATTTGAGCAGCCCACCCTGAACGATACCCTTGCGCGGCGTCCAGGCGTCACGGGCCAACAGCTCCTGTTGCAGCTGCAGCTCGCTGAAGCCGGCGCCCTCGATGCGCGAGGCCATGCCGGAAAAGCACAGCTCGATCACTTCGGACGAAAGGCCAACGGCCTCGAACAGCTGCGAGCCACGGTAGGAGGCCAGCGTCGAGATGCCCATCTTGGAGAGGATCTTGTAAAGCCCCTTCTGCATGCCCTTGCGGTAGTTCTCGCGGGCATCCGCCGGGTTGCCGGTAAGCTCGCCGGTGCGGTGCATGTCGGCCATGACCTGATAGGCCAGCCACGGAAATACCGCTGTGGCACCGACGCCGAACAGCACCGCCATCTGATGGGCATCACGGGCATAGCCGGTCTCGACCACGATGTTGGCACGCGGGCGCAGGGCCAGCTTGCCCAGATGATGATGAACCGCGCCCACCGCGAGCGCCGCATGAATCGGCAGCTGCCCCTTTTCCAGGTTGGCATCCGAGAGCACCAGCAGCACCTTGCCATCGTGTACCGCCGCTTCCGCCTGGCGGCACAGCTCGACGATGGCCGCCTTGAGTCCCATCTGCTCCGGGTCGTAGCCCAGGCACAGGCGGTGATGAGCAAAGGCCGGGTCGTCCTGCTCGAGCAGCGCCGTGAACTTGCGCGGCGACAGCACCGGAGTGGTCAGTATGATCCTGTGCGCGTGCTCGGGCGTGGCCTTGAACACGTTGAGCTCGGCACCGATGCAGGTTTCCAGCGACATCACGATCGCTTCACGCAGCGGATCGATGGGCGGATTAGTCACCTGGGCGAACTTCTGACGGAAGTAATCGGTGAGCAGGCGCTCCTTGCGTGACAGCACCGCCATGGGCGTATCGTCCCCCATGGAGCCCACAGCCTCCTGGCCGCTCTCGGCCAGCGGGCGCAGCACCTGGTCGCGCTCCTCGAAGCTGACCTGGTACATCTTCTGCCAGGTGTTGACTGCGTCGGCATCCATGTTCTGGAAGCTGGCCAGCTCCGTCAGTGCCGACTCGAGATAGTGTGCCTCTTCCTTCAGCCAGCGCTTGTAGGGGTAGGCCGACTTCAAGCGCTCGTCGATGTCCGCGGTGTGCAGCACTTCGCCGGTGTGAGTGTCCACGGCGAGAATCTGCCCCGGCCCCACACGCCCCTTGGCCACCACGTCGTCGGGCTTGTATCCGTAAGTGCCGATCTCCGAAGCCAAGGTGATGTAGCCGTTCTTGGTGATCACCCAGCGCGCCGGACGCAGGCCGTTGCGATCGAGCATGCAGATGGCTTGACGGCCATCGGTCATGACCAGACCGGCGGGGCCGTCCCAGGGCTCCATGTGCATGGAGTTGTATTCGTAGAAAGCGCGCAGCTCTGCGCCCATGGTCTCGACGTTCTGCCAGGCCGGCGGTACCATCATGCGCACGGCGCGATGCAACTCCATGCCGCCCATCAGCAGCACTTCGAGCATGTTGTCCATGCTCGAGGAGTCGGAGCCCACGGTATTGACGATCTCATCCAGCTCGGCGATGTCCGGCAACCGCTCGTTGACGAAATTCGCCTTGCGCGAGTTCGCCCAGCCGCGGTTGGCTTCGATGGTGTTGATCTCACCGTTATGGGCGAGCAGACGGAACGGCTGAGCCAGCGGCCAGCGCGGCGCGGTGTTGGTAGAGAAGCGCTGATGAAACACACAGATGGAAGTCTGCAACCGCTCGTCGCCCAGATCCTGATAGAAGGTGGGAAGGTCCACCGGCATCATCAGGCCCTTGTAGGAGATCACCTGGGATGACAGCGAGCAGACGTAGAAGTCCTCTTCGTCTCGCAGCATCTGTTCGGCACGGCGGCGAGCCATGAACAGGTCGACATCGAAACGCTCGGGATCGCCGAGCTTGCCCGGCTCCACGAACAGATGGCGGATGCGCGGTAGACAGGCCCGCGCCATGGGGCCGCAGTATGAGGGATCCACCGGCACGTCGCGCCAGCCGCGAATGACGAGACCACAGGCACGCAGCTCACCTTCGAGAATTCCGCGGGCACGCGCTTCCTTGGCATCGTCATCGGGGAGGAACACGGCACCGACAGCAAACAGCTCGCCAAGCTCCACTTCCAGAGCTTCGCCGGCCACTTCGCGCATGAACGCCTCGGGCATCTTGAGCAGCAGGCCGCAACCATCACCGGTCTTGCCATCGGCGGCGATACCGCCACGATGGGTCATGCAGGTGAGGGACTCGATGGCGGTTCTCAGCAGGTCATGGCTCGCCTGCCCTTCCATATGTGCTATCAGGCCGAATCCGCAGTTGTCACGGAACTCGCCTGGTTGATGAAGGCCTCGGTTCATGGGCGTGCCTCAAAGAATGACTATTGATCAAACGACAGCGTTGGAATATTCTAATGGGTTTTTTATTTATTATGGCTGGAGCAGCAGCCAGCTGTCGTCGCGAGAAAAAGGACGCCCAGCATAGACACTTAGTGTCCTCCCATGCAATCGCCCGCCTTGCCCCTCCTCCCAAAACTTCCACCAAATCCGCAACTTGGACGACGACAAGGTGGAAAAAAAACCAATAGTTCAACGACTTGCGAAGCCCATAAACGTTTTTCTAACGTCAGATAACATGCCTACGACTTTAGTCTAAATTGAACATTTCAACCCATGCCGATGCGGCATGAGGCATGCGGATTTGATGCCGGAATCGTCAGAAAACCCCGCCGGGCCCGAGAGCGTGCAACGTCAGCTCAACGAAGAAGGCCGCGCGAATCGCTTCGCGCGGCCTTGCAGCCAACCAATGAATAGACCCGACACTCAGCTCCGCGGGAATCTCTCCAGCAACTCCTGAAGCAATGGCATAGGCGCTTCGTCATATACCACCGCCTTTCCGAGGGTCTCGAGCAGAACCAGGCGCAGACGGTCATCGACATTCTTTTTGTCCAGCCGCATCCGCGACAGGAAGTCTTCCGCACCCATGCCCACCGGCGCCTTGAGCGGAAGCCCGGCGGAAGCGATGATGGCCGCGCTGCGCTCTACCTCGTCAGCACTCAGCCACCCGAGGCGGCACGACAGCTCGGCTGCCATCAGCATGCCTACGCCCACGGCCTCGCCGTGCAGCCAATTACCGTAGCCCTGGTGCGCCTCGATGGCATGGCCGAAGGTATGACCGAGATTGAGCAGCGCACGGACGCCTTGCTCGGTTTCGTCGGCGGCCACGATATCGGCCTTGAGCTGACAGCTGCGCTCGATGGCCCAGGCCAGCGCCTCCGGCTCGAGGTTGCGCAGCGCCGCCATTTCGGCCTCGAGCCAGGCCAGGAACTTGGCATCACGAATCAAACCGTATTTGATCACCTCGGCAAGACCCGCCGAAAACTCCGCTGCCGGGAGCGTTTTCAATGTGTCGGTATCGATCAGTACTGCCCGTGGCTGCCAGAAGGCACCCACCATGTTCTTGCCCAGCGGATGGTTGACCCCCGTCTTGCCACCCACCGATGAATCCACCTGGGAGAGCAGCGTCGTAGGCACCTGGATGAACGCCACGCCGCGCTGATAGCAGGCAGCGGCGAATCCCACCATGTCGCCGATCACCCCGCCGCCCAGCGCCACCAGTGTGCAGCGACGGTTGAAGCCGGCCTCCAAAAGGGCATCCCAGATGCGGCTGACACACGCCAGGGTCTTGGTCGCCTCGCCGTCGGGCAGCACCAGCTCACGCACCTCGGCCTCGTTCGGTAGCCCATGACGCAGCCGTTCGAGATAGAGAGGCGCCACCGCCTCGTTGGTCACTATCAAGACTTGGCGGCCAGCGAGATAAGGAGAGAGCCAAGTGGGATCGCCCAGCAGGCCGGAGCCGATATGGATGGGATAGCTACGATCCCCCAGCGCCACCTGCAGGCTACGCTGGGTCGAAGGAGTTTCACTCATGGTCATGGATCAGGCCTTGGCTTGTAGAGGATCGACCAGCCGCTGCACGCGGCGCACGATCTCGTTGACCACTGCCCGCGGGCTGCGCCGGTCGGTACGCACGACGATATCGGCAGTGGCGCGATAGAGCGGGTCGCGCAGATCGAACATTTCACGTAGCACGGCCTCGCGATCGGGTCGCTGAAGGAGGGGGCGGTTACGATCCTTGGCGACGCGCTTGAGCTGCTGCTCGACCGTGGTGAACAGATAGATCACGCTACCGCGCTCGCGCAGCCGGCGGCGATTCTCCTCGCGCAGCACGGCGCCCCCCCCGGTGGCAATGACCACACCCTCGAGCTCGGTCAGCTCTTCGATCATTTGCGTCTCGCGCTGACGAAAGCCCGCCTCGCCCTCGACGTCGAAGATCCAGGGGATGTCGGCACCGCAGCGGGCCTGGATCTCATGGTCGCTGTCGAGGAACTCACGCGAAAGTTCGGCCGCCAGTAGGCGGCCGATGGTGCTCTTGCCGGCCCCCATGGGGCCGATCAGTATCAGATTGGGCAAATCCTGCATCAGCGAATCGCCAAGCCGTCCTCGAGTATCCGTGGAGTGATGAATACCAGCAGCTCCACCTTCTGGTTGCTGCTTTCATTGTACCGGAAAAGCCTTCCCAGCACAGGCAGGTCGCCGAAGAACGGCGTCTTGGCCAGACGACTGAGCTGTTCAGTCGTCAGGATGCCGCCCAGCACGACCGTTTCACCATTGTCCACCAGCACCTGGGTTTCGATACGGTTGGTATCGATTGGCGGCGCCTGGCCAGGCAGAGCCTCCCTGAAACTGTCATTGGTGATCACCAGATCCATGATAATGCGATTGTCGGGCGTTATCTGCGGCGTCACTTCCAGCGAAAGCAGAGCCTCCTTGAAGTCGGTTTCAGTACCCTGATCACTCACGGTCTGAAACGCCCGCTCCTCCCCCTGCTGGATAAGGGCTGTACGCTGATTGGCCGTAATGACTCGGGGCTGGGAGATGGTCTGGCTCTTGTTCTCGCTCTCCAGCGCACGTAGCTCCAGGTCGAGCAGGATATCGCCCGAGAGGTAGCCGAAGCCGAAGCTGGTCATGGGGTTGGCGCTACCCAGGTCGACGGCGAGGCCGCCACGCTGGAACTGGCTGCCGGAAGGATCCTCGAAGCCGCCGGTAAACTGTCCGCGTGAGTCGCGCTGACCAGTGAAGCCATCGCCATACACGGCGATGGGAGCCCCACTGGACGCACCGCCCAGATTCAAGCGACTGCTGCCCCGTGACGACACTCCCCAGTTGACCCCCAGCTGCTGAGTCACCCCGTCGCGGGCGATGACGATACGCGCCTCGATCTGCACCTGGCGCACCGCCACGTCGAGCTGGTCCAGAGTACGCAGAATTTCCTGAATCTGGTCAGCGGTGTCCTGGATGAGCAACATGTTGGTACGTTGATCCACCGCCACCCGGCCGCGCTCGGTGAGCAGGCCGAAGCCATCCCCACCCCGTAGCAGCTGGGCCAGATCCTCCGCCCGGGCGTAGCGTACTTGCACATATTCGGAAACCAGCGGCGCCAGCGTTTCGACCTGAGCCCGCGACTCGATCTCCTGCCGCTCGATGTTGGCCAGCTCGCTGGCCGGCGCCACCATGATGACGTTGCCCTCCTGACGGCTGGACAACCCGTGGCTCTTGAGCACCAGATCCAGGGCTTGATCCCAGGGCACGTCTTGCAAGTTTAACGTGACCTGGCCGGTCACGCTGTCGCTGGCCACCAGGTTGAGCCCGGTGAAGTCGGCGATGATGGCCAGCACCGAGCGCACCTCGATATCCTGAAAATTAAGCGTGATGCGCTCACCGGTGTAGGGGAACTGCTGGCGCACTCGCTGCTCGCGCTCCTGCTGCGTAACGGGCTGCGCCTCGATGGTGAGCTGACGCCCGCTCTGGGTGGAGAGCATGGCGTATTCACCGCTGCCCTCGATTTCCAGGGTCACGCCGTCGCGCCCGACCCGCGGGGTGATGCGCCGCAATGGGGTGCCGAAATCGCTGACATCGAGAACTTGATTGTGCGATTCGGGTAAATCGACACCGACGAGATCGGCCACGATGCGCTGGCGACCCGACTCACGCACCCTGGCATCGACGCCGGCGCGGTCGAAGGTGACGATCAGACGACCGGCTCCACCCTCGCCGCGGCGAAAGTCGATATCGGCAATGGTGGGCATACCGCTTGGGGCAGGCGTAACAGGCTCGGCACTCCGTGGGGCAGCGACCGGCTCAGGACTCGCCGCCGCTGTCGGCGCCTCCGCCTGGCCGCCAATGGTGAGTCTCAACTGGTCGCCTTGCTGCACCGTTTCGTAAGGCAACGGTCCTTCCATATTGAAGACCAGCCGCGTGCGCGATCCAGCCTCGAGGGCCATGACCTGCTCGACGCCGCCAATGCCCAGATCGATTCGCCGCCGCTCCAGCGCGTTGGTTGTATCGACGAGATCGATGGTCAGCCGCGCCGGCTCATCCAGTCGATAGCCGCGAACCTCGGGCACTCCGCCACGAAAACTCAAGTCGATCAGCAGCTCGCCACGTTCGCCTTGGCGAAAGTCGAGATCGGTCAGCGCAGACGCTGCCAGAGCAGGCGTCGTCACGATCGTCAGGCAGAGCACCATCAATGTGCCCATCATGTATCTCATTTTTCCTCTACCCCCTGCCTGTTTCCCCACTGCGTGCATCATCTGGCGGCGCCACCATCTAGCGCCAGGCGAGTCGTTCGTTCCATCCAGCCACCCCCACCGGTAGGCACCAGCTCCACCAACTGCACTGTCGAGCCGGTAATGCCGACGACGCGACCATGATTGCGTCCCAGGTGGTTGCCGGTACGCAAGCGGTGAACCTCGCCACCCGGCGCCCTGACCAGCGCGTGGGTCTGGCCACTCATGGTCAATATCCCCACCAGCCGCAGCGCTTCCAGGTCGTGGGATTCAAGCGGCTCCCTGGTCCGCTCGGGGTCGGGCACCAGATCGCTGCTGCCCGCCTGGACCTGCTCCGGTTCGGGCAGCTCAGGCCTGAACGGGCTGCGTCGATCGCTCGCCTGATAGGGGACCGCTTCGTACTCGGGCACATCCGGCATCTGCAAGGGACGCGGCGTCCCCGGATTATCGCGAATATCGCTCAGCCGACGATCCAGCTCACCCAGCTGAGGATCGGCACATCCGGTCATCAGCACTACGGTCATCAGCACTACGGCCATCAGAGGCCAGCGCACTCTCATGGCCCCCCCTCCGCGCCCTGAGGCCGATAGCTGTAAGTGCGGGCCAGCATGGAAAGCCGCAGGCGTTCGCCACTCTCGGCCGACGCCAGCACGAAGTCATGCAGCGTGACGATACGAGGCAACGCCGCGACGCTGGCAAGGAATCCGGCGATATGGTGGTATTCGCCCTCGACCTGGACATCGAAGGGGCGCTCGATATAGAAGTCGCGCTCCACGGTCGCGCGTAGACGGATGAAGTCGATGGTCAAATGGTGATCGAGAGCGCTTTCACTAATGCTGTCGATCAGCGACGGAATCTCCGCACCGGAAGGCAGCATCGCCATCAGCTCACTCATGCGGGATTCGAGCCGTGCCATCTGCTCGAGCATCTCGGGCAGCTGAGCCGCCTGAGCGGCGCGGTTGCGGTAGTCTGCCAGCAGGCGCGCCTCTTCGGCCTGGGCGCGCTGCAGCTCGCCTGCCTTGGGGCCGACCAAGTACCAGTGCGTCACGGCCAGGGTCAGGCCGAGCACCATCAGACAGCACAGCCACTGCAGCAGCAATGGCCAAGTGCCGGACTCCTTGAGGTCTAGCTCGCGCCAGTCGAGTTCCCGCAGGCGACGAAGCTCGGCTGACACATTCATGAGCCATCCTCCTCTTCATCTACGCGGCTCTGGGTGTCCTCCAGCAGCTGCAGCACGCTGAGACTGAAGCGTCGGCGCTCGCCGCCGTCGGCTTCGACCTCCGACAGTACCGGCTCGGAGAAGGCGGATACGGCCCCCAGGGCACGCATTTGTTCGGAAACGCGATGATTGCTCTCGGCGCGTCCCGACAGGCGCAATTGGTCGCCTTGTCGGCTCATTTGAGTGTAATGAACGCCATCGACCAGACTCAGGGTCAGGTCGCGGAAGACTCGCACGGTTTGGGAGCGCCCCTGCTGCAGGTCGCTGAAAACCTGCACCTGGCCGATCATGCGCTCACGTATCGCCTCGTACTCGCGGATCGAGCGGATGTCGCCGTCGAGCTGCTGCATACGCTGCTGGACATGGGCGTTGCGTTGCTGCTGAGCGCTCACCGCCATGTCGTAGAAGTGCGTCATGCCAAGCCCTCCCGCAACCCCGATCACCGCCACGCACGCCAATGCCAGAAAGAAGCGCCGGCTGCGGCGCGCGCGCTGGCTCTCCCGCCATGGAAGAAGGTTGATCTCAATGCTCATGGCGGCGACCTCATGGCCAAGCCGCAAGCGGTGACCATGGCCGGCGCATCGCTGGCCAGGGTCTGCACGTCGATGCGCGAGTTGATCCGCATACGCAGGAAGGGGTTGGCGATGACCACCTGCATGGCGGTTTCCTGGGCGAGCCGTTCGGCCAGGCCCGGAATGACGCTGGAACCCCCGGCAAGAACCATGCGCTTGACCTCGTGCTTTCGCCCGGCGGTGTAATAAAGCTGCAGCGAGCGGCCGATCTGCTGAACCAGGGTTTCGATGAAAGGTGTCAGGACGCTGGTGCGGTAATCCTCGGGCAGGCCGCCGCGCTTCTTGGCCAGGCCCGCCTCCTCCAGGGTCAGGCCATAGCGCACGCGGATTTCCTCGGTGAGCTGGCGACCGCCAAACACGGTGTCACGGCTGTAGACGATGCGCCCGCCACGCAGCACGTGAAAGGCGTTCATGGTGGCGCCGATGTCGACCAGCGCCACGCAGTCGTCGTCACCGGCAGCGGGAGGCAGCTGTTGGCGCAGCTCGCCGAAGGCGCGCTCCATGGCAAAGGCCTCCACATCCACAGCGGCCGGCAGCAGCCCGGCTTGATTCAGCGCATCGGTAAGCTGGTTGACGTCCTGCTGGCGACAGGCGACCAGCAGGACATCCTGTTGGTCGCCATAGCGGGCATTGAGCCCCAGCCGCTGAAAATCGAAGGCGACCTCACTGAACGGAAACGGGATATGCTTGTCGGATTCAAGTTGAATGCGCGCTTCGATCTCGTCATCGTTGAGCGAGGCGGGAAAAGTCAGGGTCTTGGTGATGGCGGCACTGGCCGGCACGGCCGCGACGGCAAGGCGGGAAGAGGGCCGGGCGCTCTCGACGGCGCGTCGCAGCACATCGGCTACCTCGCCCATGTCGCGTATCCGCCGCTCGACCACGGCACCCTCTCGCAGCGGCCTGACGGCATAGCTTTCGACCTGGTAGTGGGAGCCCACCCGCCTGAGTTCGATCAGCTTGACCGTGGCCGAGGTAATATCGACACCGATCAACCCTTTACCGGAGGGTCTGAGTCGCATCTATACGTTGCCCTTGCGTAAACGCTGCGATGAACGCTTGTGCTCAATTGTCCTTTAGCGCCTTATGAATTTGAAACGACAAGGCTGAGAAAGATCATACTCGCTCTCTATGCTCGAGGTTACATGATAAATGGCCCACTATCACAAAGTTGGACCTATCGCTCCCTCAACGCTGGTGGCCGACAGCCCGAATTCTTTATAATGGAAAGGCCAGTGAAGGCTCCCTTTCATCGCCATTTTCTTACTGCTCTCACCACGGATAACGCCTTTTCATGAAGTGGATCAAGACGTTGGTTTTCTCGGCCTTCTGGCTGTTGATTGCACTGCTCTCTGCGGCCCTGCTCAGCGTGGCCGGTGCAGCGCTCTATTTCGCCCCGGGCCTGCCCGACGTGCGGCAGCTGCAAGATTTCGAGCTGCACACGCCGCTGCGCGTTTTCACCCGTGACGGCAAGCTGATAGGCGAGTTCGGTGAGGAGCGCCGCATGGCGGTCTCCTACGACGAGATCCCCGAAGACTTCATCGAGGCCCTGCTGGCCGCCGAGGATGCGGCCTTCTTCGAGCATCGCGGCGTCGACCCCCGCGGCCTGGCTCGCGCCGCCGTGGAGCTCGTCTCAAGCGGCGGCGACATCCAGTCGGGCGGCTCCACCATCACCATGCAGGTGGCGCGAAACTACCTGCTGACGCTCGACCGTACCTTCACGCGCAAGATCCGCGAGATCCTCCTGGCGCTGCAGATGGAGCGCATCCTGACCAAGGAGGAGATCTTCGAGCTCTACGTCAACAAGATCTTCCTCGGCAACCGCGCCTACGGCATCGCCGCCGCCGCGGAGGTTTACTACAACAAGCCGCTGGAAGAGCTGACCCTGGCACAAAAGGCGATGATTGCCGGTCTGCCCAAGGCACCGTCTTCGTTCAACCCCCTGGCCAACCCCGAGCGCTCACTGATCCGGCGCAACTGGATCCTCTATCGCATGCGCCAGCTGGGCAACATCGATCAGGCCACCTATGAAGCCGCCGTACAGGAGCCGGTCTCGGCTCGGCGGCATGTCGCCCAGATCGAGGTCGATGCCGATTACGTCTCGGAAATGGCCCGCCAGTACGCCGTGGAACGCTTCGGCGAAGAGGCTTACACCGGCGGCTATCGCATCCACACCACGCTGGACAGCGATTTGCAGCCCTACGCCCGTCAGGCCCTGGCTCGCGGCCTGATCGATTACGATACCCGCCACGGCTGGCGTGGAGCGGAAGAGAGCGACATCCCCTCGAGCATCGCCGAGGCGCAGGAGCGCACCGAGCGCCGCGGCCTCGAAGAGGAGCTGGCCGAGTCGCCGGAGATCATGGAGACCGCCCGGCAAGCCGCGGAGCGCAGCCAGACTCGCGTCGAAGGCGTTGAAGGCGACGTCAGCAACTGGCTGCGAGTGCTCGAGCGCACGCCCGGCTTCGGCCCGCTGCAGCCGGCCATCGTGGTTGCCAGCGAAGGCCGCGAGATGCGCGTGCTTGCCCGCGGCGGCGAACTGGTCACCCTGAACTGGGATGGTCTCTCCTGGGCCCGCGCCTACAGAAGCCCCAGGGCGCGCGGGCCGGAGCCGGGCTCTGCCAGCGAGATTGCCTCACGCGGCGATCTGGTGCGCATCCTGCAGCGTGAAGACGGCAGCTGGCGGCTCTCCCAGCGCCCCGACGCCGAGGGTTCGATCGTGGTCATGGAACCCGATACCGGCGCCATTCTCGCCCTGCAGGGCGGCTTTAGCTTCAACGCCAGCAAATTCAACCGAGCCGTACAGGCGCAGCGGCAGTCGGGCTCGATCTTCAAGCCCTTCGTTTTCCTGGCCGCCCTGGATACCGGGCTGATGACCGCCTCCAGCGTGGTCAACGATGCTCCCGTGGTGATGCACGACGGCAGCAGTCTGTGGCGACCGGTGAACTCGAGCGGCGATTTCCTCGGCCCGACCCGGCTGCGAGTGGCTCTGGCTCGCTCACGCAACCTGGTCACTATTCGCATTTTGCAGACCCTGGGGCTCGAAAATACCATCCAATATCTCGAGGGCTTCGGCTTCGCCTCGAGCCGCCTGCCGCGGGGTCTGTCGCTGGCGCTGGGTAGTGCCGACCTGACACCGCTGGAGATGACCAACGCCTACGCCGTGCTGGCCAACGGCGGTCACCGGGTATCACCCTGGTTCATCGAACGCGTCAGCCGGGGCAGCGACGAGAACGTGCTCGACGAAGCCCGCCCGGCCATCGTCTGCCGTGACTGCGATGAAGGCCAGACCGAAGTGGTGATCGACGGCAGGACGTATGACATAGCTCCTCGAGTCGCCGACCCTACTGCCGTCTACATCCTGCGCGACATGCTGCGTGACGTGATCGAGAGCGGTACCGGCCGAGCCGCTCTGTCGCTCAACCGCAACGACGTGGTAGGCAAGACAGGCACTACCAACGATCAGCGCGACGGCTGGTTCGCCGGCTACAACAGCGACCTGGTGGTCACCGTCTGGATTGGCAAGGACAACAACGAGAGCATTGCCGAGTACGGCGGCAACGCGGCCCTGCCGATCTGGATCGACTTCATGGGCAACGCCCTCAATGGCCGAGCCGAAGCGAGCCCGGCAACGCCCTCCGGGCTGGTCAGGGCCCGCGTCGACGAGCAGACCGGGCGCCGCCTGGCCGATGGCCAGCCCGGCGGCATTAGCGAGATATTTCATCCGAACTACCTGCCGGACATGGAGCCTCGCCGCGTCGAGAGGGAGGTCGAACAGCACAGCGGCTCGCAGGGTACCGGGAGCTACGAAGCGATCTTCTAGGGACCTGCCGTTGCCAGGCGGCAAGGATGCCGCCGCCGTCTTGCCAACTGCCGAAACGCCGCCTTTCGAGGCGGCTCTAAAACAGGAAACAGGACAGGTTGGTTGTCTATGCTACGAATGAGGCCATGGCGTGCCGCTGGATTCGCCCTATTGCTCTTGCCCAGCTCTGCACTTTCTGCCAGCGTTTTTTACGCTCCTCCCCCACCGGGGGAGGACGCCCCTGACTTCAGTGGTGAAGCGGAGCTAGGCTATACCCACCTCGCCGGCAATACCGACAGCCAGACCCTGATCGGCAAGAGCAGGCTGACCTGGCTGACGGGGCGCCTGAGCCATACCTTGCGTGGCGAAGTGCGCAACGTGACACGGGACGGCACCACCAGCGCCGAGCAGTATCTCCTGTCCGCTCGCGAACGCTATGACTTCAACGGCCCCCACTACCTGTTCGGCTTCGGCCGCTGGGAGCGAGACCGCTTCAGCGGCTACGATCACCAGCTCACCGCCATCGCGGGCTACGGCCGCCATGTGATCGATAGCCAGCGACACCGTCTCTCCCTCGAGGCGGGGCCGGGCTATCGCTATGATCGCCTCAGGGACGAGGAGGACGACAGCCTGGGCCTGGCTTACGCCGCGCTCGATTACATGTGGACGCTCTCCCCTTACTCCTATGTACGTCAGGAGATGTCGGTGGAAGCCGCCCGTGAAAACACCACGTCACGCTCCATTTCCTCGCTTACCGCAAGGCTAAACTCGCGCCTCTCGCTGCGCCTATCCTATGAGGCCAGGCACAACTCGGACCCACCGGAAACGGCGTCGGCGAGAACCGACCACACCACCAGCGCGACGCTACTTCTCACCTGGTAGTCATACGGGCGCTCGATGCCCAAACGCACTGCGCCGACCCTGGGGTCGGCGCAGTGCGTTGGCGGTGCAGCTGAATCGGCGTCGCTCAGCTGCCGTAAACGTCTTCCACCGTACGCAGCGGATAGTGGGCCGGATAGGGGCGTCGCGCCACGCCGGAGTCCACCGCGGCCTGCGCCACTGCGGCCGGGATGCGCTCGAGCAGTCGTATGTCGACCGGCGTGGGAATGATGTACTCGGGGCCGAACTCCATGTGATCGCGCTCGTAGGCGTCGAGCACTTCCCGGGGCACCGGCTCGCGAGCAAGATCCTTGAGCGCATGCACTGCAGCCACCTTCATCTCTTCGTTGATACGGGTGGCGCGTACATCGAGCGCTCCGCGGAAGATGAAGGGGAAGCCCAGCACATTGTTGACCTGGTTGGGGAAATCCGAGCGGCCGGTAGCCATGATCACATCGGGCCTCGCCTCGCGCGCCACGTCGGGGTGAATCTCGGGATCCGGATTCGTGCAGGCGAAGACGATCGGATTGGGCGCCATCTTGCGCATGTGCTCGGCGGTCATCAGATTGGGCCCGGAGAGGCCGATGAACACGTCGGCTCCGTCGATGGCATCGTCCAAGGTGCGCTTCTCGGTTTCAACCGCAAACATTGCTTTATAGGGGTTGAGCCCCTCGCGCCCGGCGTGAATCACACCGCGACGGTCGAGCATTACCAGGTTTTCGGCGCGAGCACCGCAGGCCAGCAGCAGCTTCATGCAGGCAATGGCCGCCGCTCCGGCACCAAGACAGACGATCTTGGCTTCATCCAGACGCTTGCCGGCGATTTCCAGCGCATTGAGCATCCCGGCGGCGGTCACGATGGCGGTGCCGTGCTGGTCATCGTGGAATACCGGGACATTGCACTGCTCAACGAGCGCCTCTTCGATCTCGAAGCATTCGGGCGCCTTGATATCCTCGAGGTTGATGCCACCCCAGGTATCGGCAATGCGCGCTACGGTATCGATGAAGGCCTGAGGGCTCTCGGCGTTGACTTCGACATCCACCGAGTTGATGCCGGCAAAACACTTGAACAGCACCCCCTTGCCTTCCATGACCGGCTTGCTAGCCAGCGGGCCGAGGTTACCCAACCCCAGGATGGCGCTGCCGTCGGAAATCACCGCCACCAGATTACCCTTACCGGTGTAGCGGTAGGCATTCTCGGGATCGCGGGCAATCTCCCTTACCGGCTCGGCAACACCAGGACTGTAGGCCAGGGAAAGATCACGAGCGGTCGCGGTGGGCTTGGTCAGCTCCACCGAGAGCTTTCCGGGAATGGGCTTGGCGTGATAGTCCAGGGCTGCCTGCTTCTTGGCGTCTGTCATGCTGAAAGTCCGGTAACCAACTTTGTTAAGGGCCATCTACCATATAGAAAAACTTTCCATAACTCAATGAAACGCCCGTTCGCGTATTTTAGGCGTGTATTTGCCAATTTTTGCAGCCATTTGCTGCAACTTATAGCTGAAGACACAGCTATAACTCATACCTTATCCTGCCCCTGCCACTGGAATGACAGGCAAACAAAAACCCGCCGTGGAGGCGGGTTTTCTACGGCAGACATCGCAGCGAAGCGAATCAGCCTCGCTTGATGGCGGCACCAAAGCGCTTGTTGAAGCGCTCGACGCGACCACCAGTGGTCGCCTGCTTCTGCTTGCCGGTATAGAAGGGGTGGCACTGGGAGCAAACGTCCAGTGACAGATCGTGGCCGACGGTAGAGCCGACTTCGAAGGTCGCGCCGCAGGAACAGGTCGCGGTGACCTTCTTGTAATCCGGGTGAATACCTTGTTTCATCTTGAGCCTCATGGAGCGGTATGCCGCCACCTGATCCGTTGCCAGGCACCGCATACGGGGTTGTCTGTCGTCAGAACTCTTAACCAACCGGTAGCCGCCAGGCCTGCTTCACAAGAGCCAGGCGCCACGACGGCCGCACATTCTAGCAGAGCCGACGGCGGAGGCCAATTGTCAAACCCTATCTCCTCAACCCCGTTTCGCATACTGCGCGTCGCGGTGCCTACCCCTCTGAGGCGCCTATTCGACTATCGACCGGGCCGCAACAGCCCCCCGGGTGGGTGGCAGCCTGGCATCCGGGTCCGCGTGCCGTTCGGTCGTCGTCAGGTCATCGGCGTGATCATGGAGTGCGGCGACCACAGCGACTTCCCCCTGGACCAGCTGAAACCGGTGGCGGACTGGCTGGATGCCGAGCCGCTACCCGAAGATTGGCTGTGGCTGTGTCGCTTTACCGCGCGCTACTACCAGCACTCGCTTGGCGATACCCTGCATCAGGCCCTTCCCGTGTTGCTGCGCCAGGGCCGCCCGCTGGCCGGACGCATACTCGAGCGCTGGCAGGCTCTGGCGCAACCCGACGCAGCAGATCCGCGCCTCAAGCGTGCGCCCCGCCAGGTCGAGCTGCTGGCGATGCTGTGCCAGCATCCGCAGGGACTGCACACCCAGGCGATACTGGCCCAGGGGTACAGCCGCGAACAGCTGATGACCTTGGTGGACAAGCAGCTCGCCACCCGTCACGAGACGCCGCTTACTGCCGCCGAGCCCGCCACCGATCAGCTGCTCGCCGAGCCGGCCCTGCCTCTCAACCGCGAACAGGCCGCGGCACTGGCGACGCTTCACGAACGCCTCGACGCATTTCACCCCTGCCTGCTGCACGGTGTCACTGGCAGTGGCAAGACAGAGGTGTATCTCCAGTTGATCGAAGCGGTGGTCGCCCGCGGCCGCCAGGCACTGCTGCTGGTTCCGGAAATCGGCCTGACGCCGCAAACCCTGGCGCGCTTTCGTAGTCGCTTCCGGGTGCCGGTGGTGGCACTGCACTCCGGCCTCACCGACAACGAACGACTCGACGCCTGGGAGGCGGTGGCCAGCGGCCGCGCACCCATCGTCATCGGTACCCGTTCGGCCATCTTCACGCCACTGGCACGCCCCGGGGTGATCATCGTCGATGAAGAACATGACAGCTCGTTCAAGCAGCACGAGGGACTGCGCTATCACGCTCGAGACCTAGCCGTGGCCCGCGCCAAGCATCACGCCATTCCGCTGCTGCTGGGCAGCGCCACGCCTTCCCTGGAAAGCCTCTATCACGCCGGCCGCGGCAATTACCGCCATCTGCATCTGACCCGCCGTGCCAGCCGTCACGCCCCGGCTCGGCTGGAGCTGATCGACCTGCGCGGACGGCCGCGCCAGGGCGGGCTCATCGCGCCGGCCATCGAGGCCATCCGCGCCACGCTCGAGGCCGGCCATCAGGTGCTGGTGTTCATCAACCGTCGCGGCTTCGCTCCTACCCTGGCCTGCCATGCCTGCGGCTGGCTGGCCGACTGCGACTCCTGCGACGCGCGCATGACCCTTCACCGGCAGCCGCCGATGCTGGCCTGCCACCATTGCGACAAGCGACGACCGGTACCGGATGCCTGTCCCAGTTGCGGCAGCGCCGATCTGCGCCCCCTGGGCAGCGGCACCGAGCGCACCGAAGAAACCCTCGCCGCGCTCTTCCCCAAGGTCCCGGTGCATCGCATCGACCGCGACAGCACCCGGCGCCGCGACGCCTTCGAACAGCTGCTGGGCGAAGTCAGGCGCGGCGAGCCATGCCTGCTGGTGGGCACCCAGATGCTGGCCAAGGGCCATCATCTACCCCACGTGACACTAGTGATCGTCGTCAACGCCGACGCCGGGCTCTACGCCAGCGACTTTCGCGCCCTGGAACACAGCGCCCAGCTGCTGGTTCAGGTGGCCGGACGCGCCGGCCGGGCGTCTCACCCGGGACGTGTGCTGGTGCAGACGCTGCATACCGACGACCCCCACCTGCGCCTGCTCGCCGATCAGGGCTACGATGCTCTGGCCGAACAGTTGCTCGAGGAGCGGCGGGCCGCTGCCCTGCCCCCCTTCCGTTTTCTTGCCTTGTTGCGACTGGAGAGCCCCAAGGAAGAAGCCGCTACGGCACTCGGTCGTGAAGCGGCGGACATGCTAAGACAATGGGTCGCCGAACATACCCCCGACGTGAATTGCATGGGGCCGGTTCCTGCCCCCATGGAGCGGCGCCAGAACCGCTATCATATGCAGTTGATGCTGAGCGCGGGGCGCCGCAGCCAGCTGCATGCTGCCTGTGCCCGGCTGACCTCATGGCTCGAAGCCAAGCCCGAAGCACGCCGGGTACGCTGGTCGCTGGATGTCGATCCGCAGACGCTAGGCTGAACGCGGCCTTTAAAGCCGCGGCACAATTGCCGATAATGGCCGACCAGCCCACTCGTGGCCGCGCCTTTTCGCCAGTGCCTCAAGTCACCTCGTGCGCCCGTCGCTACAGGACATAACCGCTTCATGAAAGAGACGATCATTACCCTGCTCGAGAACGCCGTCGACACGCTCAAGCAGCAGGGCATCCTGCCCGCCGATGCCTCTCCAGCCATCAAGGTCGACCCCGCTCGCGACAAGGCTCACGGCGACTACGCCACCAACCTGGCGCTGATGCTCGCCAAGCCGGCCGCCAAGAAGCCCCGTGAACTGGCCGAGGCGCTGATCGCGGCGCTGCCCGAGAGCGATGCCATCGACAAGGTGGAGATCGCCGGGCCCGGCTTCATCAACTTCTTCGCCGCCACCGATGCTGCCGCCCAGGTGGTACGCCAGGTGCTCGATGCCGGCGACACCTACGGCCGCAGCCTCGAGGGCCGGGGCCAGAAGGTGCAGGTGGAATTCGTCTCGGCCAACCCCACCGGCCCCCTTCACGTAGGCCACGGCCGCGGCGCCGCCATCGGCGACTGCATCTGCCGCCTGCTCGAGGCTACCGGCTTCGATGTGACCCGCGAGTTCTACTACAACGACGCCGGCGCCCAGATCGCCAACCTGGCCTTGTCGGTGCAGGCCCGCGCCAAGAAGCTCACCCCCGAAGACGATGCCTGGCCGACCGACGGTTATCGCGGCAACTACATCATCGAAGTGGCAAACGACTATCTGGCCGGCGAAACGGTGCATGCCGACGATCGTCATGTAACGGCCAAGGGCGACCCGGACGACCTCGACGCCATTCGTGACTTTGCCGTAGCCTGGCTGCGCCGTGAACAGGACCTCGATCTCAAGGCCTTCGGTGTCACCTTCGACGTCTATTTCCTCGAGTCATCGCTGTATCGCGAAGGCAAGGTCGAAGAAGCCGTGGAACGCCTGATCGAGAAGGGGCATACCTACGAGCAGGACGGCGCCCTGTGGCTGCGCACCACCGACTTCGGCGACGACAAGGACCGGGTGATGCGCAAGTCGGACGGCAGCTATACCTACTTCCTGCCCGACGTAGCCTACCACCTGAACAAGTGGCAGCGCGGCTTCAAGACGGTGATCAACGAGCAGGGCGCCGACCATCACTCCACCGTGACACGGGTGCGTGCGGGCCTGCAGGCGCTGGAAGTCGGCATACCCAAGGGCTGGCCCGACTATGTGCTGCACCAGATGGTGATGGTGACCCGCTCCGGCGTCGAGGTGAAGCTCTCCAAGCGCGCCGGCAGCTACGTCACCGTACGCGACCTGATCGACGAGGTGGGTCGCGACGCCACGCGCTTCTTCCTTGCCGCGCGCCGCGCCGACTCGCAGCTCACCTTCGACATCGATCTGGCCCGCTCGCAGTCCAACGACAATCCGGTCTACTACGTCCAGTACGCCCATGCCCGAGTCTGCAGCATGTTGCGCAAGGCCAAGGCCGAGCAGCTCGACTTCGAGCTCGATCTGGCCATGGTCAGCCTGGGGCAGTTGAAAGAGGATCAGGAAAAGGCCGTCATGAACCGCCTGGCGCGCTTCCCCGAGGCGGTTGCCCATGCCGCAGCCTCTCGCGAGCCGCAGCAGATCGCCCAGTATCTGCTCGATCTCGCCGCCGAATTCCACTCCTGTTACAACGCAGTGAAGGTGATGGTCGACGACGACGAACTGCGCAATGCACGCCTTGCGCTGGGCCTGGCCACGCGCCAGGTGCTGCGTAACGGACTCGACCTGCTGGGTGTCAGCGCGCCGGAGGAGATGTAAACCATGGCTGCCCGTCGCACGCCCAAGAAACGCGGCGCTACTACCAGCAGTCGCAAGCGATCAACGCCTGCTCGCCAAGGCTTCCGCCTGCCCGGATGGGTGTGGGGGGTCGGCGGCGTAGTGGCCGGCTTCCTGCTGGCTCAGCACCAGCACGGCACCGCCCCCTGGCAGGAGGGCAGCGACTCGCCGCTGGCCAGCCTGATGCCACGAACCCCTACGGAGCAGCCCGCCCCGACCGTCGAGCCACGCGAACCGCGAATGCCGACGTTCGAATTCTACACCCTGCTGCCGGAAGAGGTCGTGGCGCCGCGAGAGGTAGCATCCACCGCCTCGCCCCCCGAACCGACGGTCGTCGTGCCTCCACCGCTCGAACCCAGCGCCGCCGCCGAACCGACGCCTGACGACGACCCCATTGCCCAGGTCATTGCCGCCAATCTGCGAGACGAGGTCAACGCTACCCCAGAACGCGAAGCGGCGGCACCGGCGGGCACACGCTACATGCTGCAGGCCGCCTCTTTCCGCGAGCAGGGGGACGCCGAACAGCTGCGCCAACGCCTGCGCAACCTGAGCCTGATGGCCCAGGTCAGCCAGGTACAGTCGGCCGACGGCCAGACCTGGCACCGGGTGATGGTCGGCCCCTATGACGATAACCGCGAGCTGAGCCGCGCCGAAGACCTGATGACGACGCAGGGAATCACCCCCCTGCGGCATCGCGCCACCAACTGAGCCGCCACCCCTTCGCCGCAGGCGCTTGAATTCATCGGTCACCGCCCGCACTTCAGTTGAACGCTCATTCACGGCCCCGGGACGCCCGGGCGCCGAAAGTCACCGGGAGCCCCGGCTCCCCGTTACGGAGTTCTCTCCATGACCACGATCGTTTCCGTGCGCCGCGGTGGCCAGGTTGCGCTGGCGGGCGACGGCCAGGTATCGCTGGGCAATACTGTGATGAAAGGAAATGCCAGCAAGGTGCGCCGCCTCTATCGCGGTCAGGTGCTGGCCGGCTTTGCCGGTGGCACCGCCGACGCCTTCACCCTGTTCGAGCGCTTCGAGGCGCAGTTGGAGAAGTACCAGGGCAATCTGGTCAAGGCGGCCGTGGAGCTAGCCAAGGACTGGCGTACCGACCGCGCCCTGCGCCGTCTCGAGGCGCTACTCGCCGTGGCCGACAAGAACGCCTCGCTGATCATCACCGGCAACGGCGACGTAGTGGAACCGGAGCGCGGCATCATCGCCATCGGCTCGGGCGGTAACTACGCCCTGGCTGCCGCCCGCGCACTGCTCGAGAACACCGAGCTGTCGGCTCAGGAGATCACCGAAAAATCGCTCGCGATCGCCGGCGACATCTGCGTGTACACCAACCACCACGTTACTCTCGAAACGCTGTGAAGGCCGCCACCATGTCCCAGATGACCCCCCGCGAGATCGTCCACGCCCTGGATCAGTACATTGTCGGCCAGCAGGACGCCAAGCGCGCCGTGGCCATCGCCCTGCGCAACCGCTGGCGGCGCATGCAGCTCGATGATGACCTGCGCCCCGAGGTCACGCCCAAGAACATCTTGATGATCGGCCCCACCGGGGTGGGCAAGACCGAGATCGCCCGGCGCTTGGCCAAGCTCGCCCGCGCCCCCTTCATCAAGGTCGAGGCCACCAAGTTCACCGAGGTGGGTTACGTCGGCCGCGACGTCGAATCGATCATCCGCGATCTCACCGAGGCAGCCATCAAGCTGGTACGCGAACAGGCCAAGGACGAGGTGCGCCACCGCGCCGAAGACGCCGCCGAGGACCGCATCCTCGACGCGCTGCTACCGCCGCCTCGGGGCCAGGAGGAGAATCCGCGCGCCGACAGTTCGACACGTCAGGTCTTTCGCAAGAAGCTGCGCGAGGGCGATCTCGACGACAAGGAGATCGACATCGAAATCACTCCTCAGGGGCCGGGCATCGACATCATGACCCCACCGGGAATGGAAGAGATGACCAGCCAGCTTCAGAGTCTGTTTTCCAACATGGGGCGCCACAAGACCGAAACCCGTCGGGTCAAGGTCAAGGACGCCTTCGCTCTGCTACGCGATGAAGAAGCCGCCAAGCTGGTCAATGAAGAGGAAATCAAGCATCGCGCCGTCGATGCCGTCGAGCAGAACGGCATTGTCTTTCTCGACGAGATCGACAAGGTAACCAAGGGCAGCGGGCAGTCCAGCGGCGGCGAAGTTTCCCGTGAGGGTGTTCAGCGTGACCTGCTGCCGCTGATCGAAGGCTCCACGGTCTCCACCAAGTACGGCATGGTCAAGACCGATCACATCCTGTTCATCGCCTCCGGCGCCTTCCACCTGTCGCGTCCGTCGGACCTGATCCCCGAGCTACAGGGCCGCCTGCCGATTCGGGTCGAACTCGAGGCACTTTCACCGGAAGACTTCAAGCGCATCCTCACCGAACCTTCCGCCGCTCTGACCAAGCAGTACAAGGCGCTGCTGGCCACTGAGGGGCTCGATATCGACTTCACCGAGGACGGCATCGAGCGCATCGCCGAGATTGCCTGGAAGGTCAATGAGGGCACCGAGAACATCGGCGCACGGCGCCTGCACACGGTGATGGAGCGCCTACTGGAAGACGCCTCGTTCAAGGGCGCCGACTTCGGCGGCCCGTTGACCATCGACGCCGACTACGTCGACTCCCAGCTCGGCGAACTGGCCATGGACGAGGATCTGTCGCGGTATATCCTCTAACCTGTGAACAGAACTGCCATGAAGGCGCAGGGCGGGCAATGAAGCGACATTAGCAAGAGCGCAGACCCAAGCGCAGCAGCGCGCGGCGATCGACAGGGATGTCGATCGAGGCCAGGTAAGAGGGACCTTGTTCCTATCCGACGCGCAAGCGGCAAGTGCAGGGTCAGGGTTTCGCTCTTGATTGTCGCGAATCGCTCAGCCGGTGCCTGTCGCCCATTCTTGCGAAGGACACCGAAATGACCGCCCCCATCCCCAGCAAGATTCACTACCACAAGAAGGCCCGTGAGCTGGAGCTGACCTACGCCGACGGTGAGTGCCACCGCCTGCCGGTGGAGTACCTGCGCGTCTACTCCCCCTCTGCCGAGGTGCGCGGGCATCACCCCAGCCAGGCCGTGCTTCAGGTCGGCAAGAAGGACGTCGGCCTGAAGAACATCGAGCCGGTGGGGCGCTACGCCGTCAAGCTGGCCTTCGATGACGGCCATGACAGCGGCCTGTATAGCTGGGAATATCTCTACGAGCTGGCACAGCACCGCGAGGCCTACTGGGCCGACTATCTTCAGCGTCTGGAGAAGGCCGGCGCATCTCGGGAAGCGCTGGGCATCGAAATCAAACAGCTGTAGAAAGGCGAGCGTCAAGACAAGAACCGCTGGGGAAGGCTACAATGTGGCCCAAAATGAGGCTTGTCCTCACCTTTCCGCAGCGATTCGGGAGCCTTTACGCAATGAGCCCTAACTCCACCCCCGGGGACCAGAGCACCACTCACTTCGGCTATCAGGAAGTGCCGATCGAGGAGAAGGCTTCCCGCGTAGCTGATGTCTTCCACTCCGTGGCGGCGCGCTACGACGTCATGAACGACCTGATGTCGTTCGGCATCCACCGGCTGTGGAAGCGCCTGACCATCGAGCGCAGCGGGGTGCGACCCGGCCATAGCGTGCTCGACATCGCCGGCGGCACGGGCGACCTTACGCTGAAGTTCTCGCGAATGGTGGGGCCACGCGGCCGGGTGGTACTGGCCGATATCAATGAATCCATGCTGCGGGTAGGCCGTGACAAGCTGCTCGACAACGGTGTCGGCGGCAACGTCGAGTACGTACAGGCCAATGCCGAATGCCTGCCGTTCCCCGACAACAGCTTCGACTGCATCACCATCGCCTTCGGCCTGCGCAACGTCACCGACAAGGACGCCGCGCTGCGCTCCATGGCTCGCGTGCTCAAGCCTGGCGGCCGTCTCCTGGTGCTGGAGTTCTCCAAGCCCAACAACCCCGTGCTGACCCGCGCCTACGACGAATACTCCTTCCGTCTGCTGCCCGCCATGGGCCAGATGGTGGCAGGCGACGCCGACAGCTATCGCTACCTGGCCGAGTCGATTCGCATGCATCCCGACCAAGAGACGCTCAAGGCAATGATGGAAGCCGCCGGTCTCGAACGGGTCGAGTACACCAATCTCACCGGGGGCATCGTCGCCCTGCACCGCGGCATCAAGCTTTGAGGGCCTAATGACGTTGACTCCCACTCTGCTGCTGGCCGGCATCGAGCGCACACTCAATGCCTTGCTTGCCCGCGACCTGGCCGCCCCCACGCGACTGGCCCGGCTGGCCGGTAGTAGGCTGCTGCTGCGCATGGAGCGCCCGGCCCTGTCGCTGTTGCTGAGCTTTCACCCGCATGGGGTCGACCTAATGCGCCCGGACGTCGACGACCAAAGCGGCGCCGACGCGGTGGTCGAACTCGATGCCGAGACGCTGGGCGAGCTGCTGGGTGGGGAGCCCCTGGAACGCCTGATGCTCCGTGGACGACTCACCATCCACGGGCGGGTGCACCTGCTCGAGGAGGTCCGCGACCTGTTCCTGGATCTGGACATCGACTGGGAGGCTGAGCTGGCCCGCTGGCTCGGCGATACCCCGGCCCATAGCCTGGCGGAAGGATTACGACGCATGACTCGATGGGGCCAGCGTGCCCGGCAGGAGATGCGTGCCGACATCGCCGAATACGTCTTCGAGGAGGCGCGTCTGTTCCCCGGGCGCCAACAGGTCGACACCTTGCGCGATCACCTCACCGAGCTGGAAGTGGCCGCCGATCGCCTGGAAGCCCGTCTCGCCAGGTTGCGCCGGCAACTGGCAAGCGAGGCCACGGCATGATGGGGCTTCGTCTGCTGCGCATCATATGGGTCATCACCCGTTACCGCCTCGATACCCTCTTGCCATTGCAGCGTCTGCCCTGGTGGCTGCGGCTCGCCTTCCTGCTCTCACCGTTACGGGTGGTGCCGGTGGGCCGGCGCTCGGGCGGTGAGCGGCTGCGCCTGGCGCTGGAATCGCTCGGCCCCGTATTCGTCAAGTTCGGTCAGCTGCTTTCCACCCGTCGCGACCTGCTGCCCGAGGAGATTGCCGATGAGCTCAGGCGTCTACAGGATCAGGTCCCGCCCTTCCCCGGCGAGGAGGCCCGCGCCCTGGTAGAGTCCGAGCTGCGCATGCCGCTCGACGTCGCCTTCGCTCACTTCGAACCTGAGCCGCTGGCTTCGGCCTCCATCGCCCAGGTGCACGCCGCCCGCCTGCACAGCGGCGAGGAGGTGGTGGTAAAGATCATCCGCCCCGCCATCGACCGGGTGATGCGCCAGGACATGGCGCTGATGTACCGCGTGGCCGGTGTGCTCACGCTGATTCCCGAAGCGCGCCGGCTGCGCCCGGTGGAGGTCGTACGCGACTACGAAGCAACCCTGTTCGACGAGCTCGACCTGCGCAAGGAGTCCGCCAACACCTCACAGCTCAAGCGCAACTTCGCCGGCTCCCCGCTGCTCTACGTTCCGGCCATCCACTGGTCGCACACCCGCAAGCGGGTCATGGTCCAGGAGCGCGTGCACGGCATTCCGGTTGCCGACATCGCCGCGCTGAAGGCGCAGGGTACGGACCTCAAGCGACTTGCCGAGCGCGGCGTGGAGATATTCTTCACCCAGGTGTTTCGCGACAACTTCTTTCATGCCGATATGCACCCGGGCAACATCTTCGTCTCCCGTGAAAACCCCAATGATCCACAGTACATTGCCATCGACTGCGGCATCGTCGGCAGCCTGACCCGCGAGGATCAGGACTATCTCGCCCGCAACCTGCTGGCCTTCTTCCATCAGGATTACTACGAAGTCGCCGCGCTGCACATCGAGTCGGGATGGGTAGGGGAAGAGACCCGCGCCAATGAGTTCGCCGCCGCGATTCGGACGGTATGTGAGCCGATTCTGGAAAAACCGCTCAAGGACATCTCCTTCGGCCAGGTGCTGCTGGGGCTGTTCCAGACAGCCAGACGCTTCAACATGGAGGTTCAGCCGCAGCTGGTCCTGCTGCAAAAGACCCTGCTCAACATCGAAGGCCTGGGACGCCAGCTCCATCCGGATCTCGACCTTTGGAGCACCGCCAAACCCTATCTGGAGCGCTGGATGAAGGAGCGGGCCGGTGCCGTCGGCCTGTGGGAGTCGCTTAAACGCCAGGCACCGGAACTGTCGCGTCAGATCCCTGAGCTGCCCAGCGTGGCCCATCAGGCGCTCAGCCGCCTCGAGCAGGAGCATCGCCAACGTCGTCGTCAGGCCGTCGCCCTGAGCGGCATTCAACGTCACTTGCATGCCGGCCGCCGCGGCGGTCGACGCCTGCGCCTGGGGCTGCTGCTGACGGCCCTGGCACTGGCCTGGCAACCGCTGTCCCAATGGGCCTTGAACCAGCCTTGGCCGGTACTGGTGGCTGGTCTTGTCGGACTCTTGCTGCTGGCTTGGCAATGAACTTGATCCATCGCAACCGGAGTCGCTCGCATGCGTGATATTCTCGATGAACTCTTCGACGTACTGAGCCAACGCCGCAGCGCCGATCCTACCGAATCCTACGTTGCCGCCTTGCATGGCAAGGGGCTAAACAAGATACTCGAAAAGGTCGGAGAGGAAGCCACGGAAACCCTGCTGGCAGCCAAGGATGCCGAGACCGGTGGTGACGACGAACGCCAAGCGTTGATCGCCGAAACCGCCGACCTGTGGTTTCATAGCCTGGTGATGCTGTCGCACCTGGGCCTGGACCACCGGGACGTGCTCGACGAGCTGGCCCGGCGTTTCGGCATTTCCGGGCACGAAGAGAAGGCCGCAAGGTCAAAGTGAAATTGACTTCCGGATCCGCCGGAATCCCGACTCAGAGGTAACCTTCATGTTAGGTGGCATCAGTATCTGGCAACTGCTGATAGTACTCGGCATCATCATCCTGATCTTCGGCACCAAGAAGCTGCGCAACGTCGGCTCCGATCTGGGCGGTGCGGTCAAGGGCTTCAAGCAGGCCGTCAATGAGGAAGAGAAGGATGGCAAGCCTCAGGCCAAGGTGAGCCACGAAGAGCAGCCCAACACCTATGACGTTCGCGCCGAAGAGAAAAAGGCGGCGGACAGCGTCGAGGAACGAGAAGAGCGCAAGTAAGCCCTTATGTTTGATATCGGCTTCCTCGAACTCCTGATACTCGGGATCGTCGGCTTGTTGGTGCTCGGCCCGGAACGCCTGCCCAAGGCCGCGCGTACGGCGGGACTGTGGGTCGGCAAGATCAAGCGCACCGTGTCGAGCATGCAGCGGGAGATCAACTCGCAGCTCGAGGCGGAGGAGCTGCGCCAGAAGCTCAAGGAACAGCAGACCAAGCTCGACGAGAGCCTGAACAAGGCCAAGCGCGACGTGGAGAGCATCGCCAAGCCATACTCGACTTCGACGCCTCGCAAGGGCGATGACGATAGCCAGGAGCCCGCTACGCGAAAGCCAGATGGCGACGTGCCGCCGCCTGCCTCCGCGCGCCTCGACGATGCCCTTGCCGACGCCAGGGCCACCGCTGGCCAGCCTTCTTCTCCCAACGACGATGACAAGGATGCCGCTTCACGATGAGCGACTCCGATGACAAGCAGGAACTTGGCCAGGCCCCCCTGATCGAGCACCTGATCGAGCTGCGTTCGCGACTGCTGCGTGCGGTGCTGGCGATCTTCGTGATTTTCCTCGGGCTCTACCCGTTCGCCAACGAGATCTATACCTTCGTGGCTCAGCCGCTGATGGGGATGCTGCCGGAAGGCTCGCAGATGATCGCCACCGAAGTGGCATCCCCGTTCCTGGCCCCCTTCAAGCTGACCTTGGTAGTGGCGGTCTTCGTTGCCATTCCCTACGTACTGCACCAGGCCTGGGCCTTCGTCGCCCCGGGGCTGTATGACAACGAGAAAGCGCTGGCACTGCCGCTGCTGGCATCGAGCGTAGGCCTGTTCTACGCCGGAGCGGCCTTCGCCTACTATGCGGTATTCCCGCTGCTGTTCCAGTTCTTCACCCAGACAGGGCCGGAGAACGTGGCGGTGATGACCGACATCAACCAGTACCTGAACTTCGTATTGAAGCTGTTCTTCGCCTTCGGCGTGGCCTTCGAAATTCCCATCGCCACCTTCCTGCTGATCGCCTCGGGCGCGACAACGGTGGAGAGCCTGGCGCGGAAACGACCCTATATCATCCTCGGCTGCTTCGTGGTCGGTATGCTGCTGACCCCGCCCGACGTCATCTCCCAGAGCCTGCTCGCCGTCCCCATGTACCTGCTTTACGAAGTGGGCATCCTGTTCGGCCGCCTGGTGCGTCGGCGACGCCGCAAGGCGGCCGAGACCCGCCCCGACGAAGAGCGCGATAACGCCTGACGAACTATCGCGCCGCATCCAAACGCAAGCGCCCCCGCTGACACGAGCGGGGGCGCTTGGTATCGGGCACGGCGTTACATGTCCATGAGCTCATCGATCCGCTCGACCAGCTTGAAGATACCGGTGGCGGCTTCGCCGATGCGGGTGGCGAGCATATAGGCCGGCGTGGTAACTACCCGGTTCTCGAAGTCCACCACGATATCCTCGACGCCGCAGCTGCGATGCAGCCCCCCCATGGAGCTGATCGCTCCCGACACGCCGGGATCGTGACCGACGGTCACGGCAATACCCGGCCCCAGCAGCTTTGGCACCAGCGCTGGTGTAATGCACATCAGGCCGATGGGCTTGCGCGCCTCATAGAAGGGGGCCAGCGCCTCCACCAACTCGGGTAGCGGCTCCATATCGCTCCCCGCCTCGGCGAAGTTCGACAAGTTCTTGGCTGCACCGAAGCCACCCGGCAGGATCACGGCGTCGAACTCATCGACTTGGAGCTCATCGAGCGGCGCAATATTGCCACGCGCCAGGCGCGCCGATTCGACCAATACATTACGCGCCTCGCCCTCTACCGCTTCCCCGCTGCGATGATCGATCACATGATGCTGCATGATGTCCGGCGCGAAGCAGCGATGGCCAATGCCCAACTGATCAAGCCGCAACAGGGTCAGAGTGGTCTCGTAGATTTCCGAGCCATCCTGGACACCGCAGCCCGACAGGATGACCGCCACTTGTTTGCTCATGCCTTTCTCCTTGTTGTGAAGGCGCCTTGAAAGCAGGGCTTCGCCTCGAATCCTGAAGCCAACACTTTAGAGAGTCGCGAGGGGTGCGACAAGGCGCGACTTCCTGCCTGTGGTGGCACTGATATACTCGGACCATGCGTTTCGAGTGTCATTGAACCGTCATCCTTTGCAGGCACACTGCCGCCAATAAACCCTATGGCGAATGTGGCCCACAGCCGGAGTAGAACATCTTGAGTCACATGACCGCACGCCAGTTCCCCGCTACCCGAATGCGCCGCATGCGCCGCGACGATTTTTCTCGCCGCCTGATGCGTGAATCGACCCTCACCGCTGCCGACCTGATCTGGCCGGTATTCGTCCTAGAGGGCGAGAACCGCCGCGAAAGCGTCCCCTCGATGCCTGGCGTCGAGCGCTTGTCGCTGGATCTGTTGATCGAAGAGGCACGCGAGGCCCATGCACTGGGCATACCGGCGCTGGCCCTGTTCCCGGTGGTGGACCAGGCGCTGAAGAGCGAGCTGGCCGAGGAGGCCTACAATGCCAGCGGGCTGGTTCAGCGCAGCGTGCGGGCGCTGAAGGAAGCCGTGCCGGAACTGGGCATCATGACCGACGTGGCCCTCGATCCCTACACCATCCACGGCCAGGACGGCATCATCGACGAGAGCGGCTACGTGCTCAACGATCGCACGGTGGAAACGCTGCTCAAGCAGGCCCTCTCCCACGCCGAGGCCGGTGCCGACGTGGTCGCTCCCTCCGACATGATGGACGGTCGCATCGGCGAGATTCGCCAGGTGCTCGAGCAGGAACACCTGCACAACGTACGCATCATGGCCTACAGCGCCAAGTACGCCTCTCACTACTACGGCCCGTTCCGCGATGCGGTGGGCTCGGCCGCCAACCTGGGCAAGGCCGACAAGCGCACCTACCAGATGGATCCGGCCAACAGCAACGAGGCACTGCACGAAGTGATGCTCGATCTGGCCGAAGGCGCCGACATGGTCATGGTCAAGCCCGGCATGCCCTACCTGGACGTGGTAAGGCGCATCAAGGACGAGCTCAAGGTGCCCACCTACGCCTATCAGGTCAGCGGCGAGTACGCCATGCACATGGCCGCCTTCGACAACGGTTGGCTCGACGCCGACAACGCGATGCTGGAATCACTGGTCTGCTTCAAGCGCGCCGGGGCCGATGGCATTCTGACCTATTTCGCCAAGCGCGCCGCCCGGCTGCTTGCCGGCTAGCCTCAGCTGCGCTTGAAGGCCGCCAGGTCGTGGGGGTCGAAGCCTTCGACCTGTGCGGGCAAGCCACGCTCCTCGCGAAGCTGACGTATTCTGGCACGCTCGCCCAGCAGCTCGGCATCGTCGTCCAGGGTGCGGCCATTGAGTTCGGCCAGCTGCGCCATGCCTTGGTGGTAGGCCGTCATGAGATGCAGGGCTACCGCATTACCCTGGTCCATTTCACGGCGCAGGGTGGCGAGATAGCCGCTGAGGCGGGATAGATGGTGCTTGAGCTGCCAGACATAGCGCATCTCGCTCATCCAGGGGCGTTCGCGAAGTACGGCAAAGGTCAAGCTGGTAGCGAGCAAGCCGAAAAATACGCCCAGCGCGTTGAGCCACAGGCTCGAGCCGAAGGTCGCCACCAGCAGCTGGGAAAACACCAATCCGAAGACGATCAATTGCCCCGCCATGGCGACGCTGATGATTTTCGCCTTGCGACGGTAGGTCTCGGGTTCGTGATATTCGAAGATGAATGACATGCCAGGGCTCCTGTGGCGATGCGATGCCGGGATTATCCCGGCATCGACCGCCGAGGTACAGTCGCCCACGCACGGGTCAACGTAGCCGCTCGGCCGCCTCCAGCAGCAAGGCCTCGGTGGCCTGCCAGCCCAGGCAGGGGTCGGTGACGGAGATACCATAGCGCAACGCGCCGGGGGTAAGCGGCTGCTTGCCCTCCTCGAGGTGGCTCTCCAGCATCAGTCCCATGAGCGATGTCTCACCCGCTGCTCGCTGAACCAACACGTCGCGCAGCACCTCGGCTTGGCGACGATGGTCCTTGCGCGCGTTGGCATGACTGCAGTCGACCATCAGCCTTGCCGCAAGCCCCGCCTGCTCCAGCGCACGACGGGCCTCCCCGACCGAGCGGCTATCGTAGTTGGGACCATGGTGACCGCCACGCAGCACCACATGGGTGTGGGCATTGCCCGGCGTTTCGCACAGCGCGGGCCGGCCCTGCTCATCGAGGCCGAAATGCTGATGCGGGTGTGCAGCGGCACGTATGGCATCCACGGCCACGCCCACGTCGCCACTCGTACCGTTCTTGAAGCCCACGGCCGCCTCTAGGCCGCTGGCCAGCTCGCGATGCAGCTGCGACTCGGTGGTACGGGCACCAATGGCGACCCAGGCCAGCAGATCGTCGAGGTAGCTGGCCAGCA
This sequence comes from Halomonas sp., assembly GCF_020832045.1. Taxonomy (GTDB): domain Bacteria; phylum Pseudomonadota; class Gammaproteobacteria; order Pseudomonadales; family Halomonadaceae; genus Halomonas. The sequence continues at coordinate 69,523 of NZ_JAFIFK010000006.1, read as the reverse complement.
TCGGCTGCAGGACTTCGGTGGCCACCGGCAGGCCCAGCGCGGCGATCTCATGCATCATGTGACGCGCGAGATGCAGACCACGCGCCATATCGCCGCTACCGTCCAGATCGGGATCGTAGGCCAGTCCCTTCCACCCCACCGTGGTGCGCGGCTTCTCCACATAGACCCGCATTACCGGCAGCAGGCGGTCGGAAAGCCGGGGGGCAAGCTCGGCCAGACGCTGGGCATACTCCAGTGCCGCCAGGGGGTCATGTATCGAACAGGGGCCTACCACGACCAGCATGCGGTCGTCGCGACCGGCAATAATGTCCTGTATGGCGCGACGCTGGGCCGCGAGGCGCTCGGCGACCGGACGTGATACCGGCAGTCGGTGCCGCAGCTCTGCGGGGGTCGGCAGGGTCCTGTGAGCCCGACTCGGACCGGCGATGATATTGGAATGGCCGTTGGCTAGGCGTTCAGCGAGGGATGCGGGGGCGTTCATGATCGTCAACTCCGTGAGTTCGGCATACATCGTGTCGTCTTGCCACCGGTCATCTCACGGCCGGAGGTGGCGCACTGGGCCGACCGCGTGGCGCTAAATCGCCAGCCATAGCCCCAGCCATAATAGTCGTGGCGAGAGCGGGCGGCGAAAGTGGCGCTGCATGCGGTCATGGTGCGTCTCCTCAGTTGATCTTTTATGGGGGCCTAACAAATGTAAAACCCCCGGTCGGGTTGCCGACCAGGGGTTTTAGAAGGAAGGCAACCCGGTTGGGTGTGCCCTAGCAGCTGCGTCCGATTCAGGACCCGGCCGCCGGCACACCGGCGCTAAACCAGTACCAATACTGACCGCCGAAACCGAAACCACGCGACCGCACCGCACCGGGGGTGCAGTCGAGAGCGGGTCTGGTTGTATCAAGGCTCGGGGTCATGGTTGTCTCCAGGATTCTCGGATCATCGTGCCGCATCGCGACAAGCTTGGCAAGCCCGGCTTCAGGCCAGTACGGCTCGCGCCACGCCAATGATCAGGGGCAGCAGGTTCACCACCAAGACCGCTACCAGGGCCAGCAACCAAATGGGGCCACTTTCGTCGTGATACTCCTTCAGCGGTGCCATGTTCGCCTCCTTTGCGTCAGCTAGCTCGTTTTCTCCCTGTCGCCGTGCGCTAGCGACAGGGATCGGTGTCCATGACTGACAGTCTAGCGAAGATGACGCCCGCCATCGACCGGCAGGGTAATGCCGGTCACGTAACGGTTGTCGAGCAGGTAGCGCAGACTTTGGTAGATAACGCCTGGCCCTGGCACCATCTCCATGGCCGATTTGGCCCGCGCTGCCTCGGCATAAGCCTCGTCGTCCCCTTCATTGAGCATGATCAGCGCCGGTGCAATGGCGTTGACCTGGATCTCGGGGGCATACATCGCCGCGAAGGAGAGCGTCAGGTTGTCGAGGCCCGCCTTGGTGGCGGCGTAGGCGGCATGTTTCCTGGAGCCCTTGCGCACTACGTAATCGGTCATGTGCACGATGTCGCGCTGGGGTTCGCCGCAGGCGTCGAGCAGTTCGCGACAGTGCAGGTTGATCAGGTAGGGGGCAAGCATGTGTACGCGAAACAGTCGCTCGAAGTTGGCGCCCGCCATCTCGTCTCGGCTATCCGGCGCCCAGTCGCTGGCGTTATGCACGATGGCACGCAGCGACGACGTTATATCCTTCAACCGGGCGATGAAGTCGAGAATGCCTGCCTCGGTGGCGAAGTCCGCCTGCAGGGTGATGACGCCCCGGCCACGCAGAACGTCAAGTTCGGGCCGTTCGCGACGATAGCTGACGATGACCGGGTGACCATCGTCCAACAGCCGCTCGGCGCAGTGGCGGCCCAAGCGTTGGGCGCCGCCGGTGATCAGGATCGGCGCGGCACTCAACCCGCACTCCCCCGCCGCAGCACACCGGCGGTGGGCACCAGCGGCTGGCGTGGCGCATAGGCGAAAACATCGGAAAATACCCGATTCGGCTCGAGCCCCAGCGAGGCCAGCACGTCGACACAGGCGTAGACCATGCCCGGTGAGCCGGAAAGGTAGACATCGTGGCCGCTGACGTCTTCGAGGCCAGCGGCCAGCGCCTGATCGATGCGGCCGTCGTGGCCCAGGATGCCCTGACCCACCACCGGGGTTTCAGGCGCCGTTTCGGTGACCACATGGAAGGTCACGTTAACATGGCTCTCGGCCCATTCCCGCGCCAGGCTTTCGAGATACAGGTCGCGCCGTTCACGGGCCGCCCACCACAGTGCGATGGGTCGTGCGGGTGACTGGTGCAGCGAGGCTTCGACGATCGCCTTCATCTGGGAAAAACCGGTGCCGGCAGCGATCAGCAGCAGCGGACGCCGGCTGGTCGGATCGAGCACGCAGTCGCCTCCCGGCAGACGCACCGTCAGATGGTGAGCGACCACGATCAGTTCACGCAGGCGGGCGGAGTTTTCGCGTTCCGGCCAGTGCTGGATGTGCAGCTCCAGCATGCCGTCGCCGACATGGGCGTTGGCAATGGAGAACGGCACCCAGGTCTCGTCGTCGAGCTTGAGCTCCAGATACTGGCCCGGTTCATGGGCCATGGCCTCGGCGCGCCCTTCCAGGCGTACGCGAAAAACGTCGGGGGTCAGGTCCTCCACTGCCGTTACCTGGCAGGTCAGGGTCCTCGGGGTCATGCGGGCCTCTTGTCGTCAGGGTGTGATGGCAGGTCGATACCCAGCTCGTTCCAGCGTTCGCTGACGCGGGCCTTGACGGCCTCGTCCATGACGATGGGCGTGCCCCATTCGCGATCGGTCTCGCCGGGCCACTTGGCAGTGGCATCGAGTCCCATCTTCGAGCCCAACCCCGCCACCGGCGAGGCGAAGTCGAGGTAGTCGATGGGCGTGTTTTCCACCATCACCGTGTCCCGGGCCGGATCCATACGGGTCGTAATCGCCCAGATCACGTCCTTCCAGTCGCGGGCATCGACGTCATCGTCGAGCACCACCACGAACTTGGTGTACATGAACTGGCGCAAGAAGCTCCACACCCCCATCATCACGCGTTTGGCATGGCCCGGATACTGCTTCTTCATGGTCACCACCGCCATGCGGTAGGAGCACCCCTCAGGCGGCAGGTAGAAGTCGACGATCTCGGGAAACTGCTTGCGCAGGATCGGCACGAACACCTCGTTGAGCGCAACGCCGAGTATCGCCGGCTCGTCGGGCGGCCGACCGGTGTAGGTCGAGTGGTAGATGGCGTCGCGGCGCATGGTCATGCGCGTCACGGTAAATACCGGGAACTCGTCGACTTCGTTGTAGTAGCCGGTATGGTCGCCGTAGGGGCCTTCCGGGGCCATGTCATCGGGGTAGATAAAGCCTTCCAGGATGATTTCCGCCGACGCGGGAACTTCCAGATCGGCGTGAGCGCACTTGACCAGCTCGGTACGCGAGCCGCGCAAGAGCCCGGCGAAGGCGTATTCCGAGAGCGAATCCGGTACCGGGGTCACCGCGCCGAGAATGGTCGCGGGGTCGGCGCCCAAAGCCACCGCCACCGGGAAGGGCTCGCCAGGATTCGTCTGCTGGAACTCCTGGAAGTCGAGCGCACCGCCGCGATGGGACAGCCAGCGCATGATCAGGCGGTTCTTGCCCAGTTTCTGCTGGCGGTATATGCCAAGGTTCTGGCGCTTCTTGTGCGGCCCACGGGTGACCACCAGCGGCCAGGTGACCAGCGGCGCTGCATCGCCGGGCCAGCAGTGTTGGATCGGCAGGCGGCCGAGGTCGACGTCGTCGCCCTCCAGCACCACCTCCTGCACCGGGGCGCTGCGCACCGTCTTGGGCCCCATGCTCATCACCTGCTTGAAGATCGGCAGCTTGTCCCAGGCGTCGCGGAAGCCCTTGGGCGGGTCCGGCTCCTTGAGAAAGGCGAGCAGCTTGCCTACTTCGCGAAGCGCCTCGACGCTGTCCTGGCCCATGCCCATGGCGACCCGCTTCGGCGTGCCGAACAGGTTGCCCAGTAGCGGCATGTCGTGGCCCTTGACGTTCTCGAACAGCAGCGCCGGGCCGCCGGCACGCAGGGTGCGGTCGCAGATCTCGGTGATCTCGAGGTAAGGGTCCACCTCGGCTGAAACACGTATCAGCTCGCCCTGGGCCTCCAGCGCGGCGATGAAGTCACGCAGATCTTTGTACTTCATTACAATTCCCGTTTCCGGAACGACGAAAGGGGCAGCATAGCATGCTGCCCCTTGCCGCACCGCCGATCCCGCCTAGCGGCGCTTCATCGCCTCGAAGAATTCCAGGTTCGTCTTGGTATCTTTCAGACGGTCGATGAGGAACTCGGTTGCCGCGGTATCTTCCATCGGGTTGAGCAGCTTGCGCAGGATCCACATGCGCTGCATTTCATCCTCGGAGGCGATCAGGTCCTCGCGGCGAGTGCCGGAACGGCGGATGTTGAGGGCAGGATAGACGCGCCGCTCGGCGAGCTTGCGGTCCAGATGGGCTTCCATGTTGCCGGTACCCTTGAACTCCTCGAAAATCACTTCGTCCATCTTCGAGCCGGTATCGACCAGCGCGGTGGCGATGATGGTCAGGCTACCGCCTTCTTCGATGTTACGTGCGGCGCCGAAGAAGCGCTTGGGCTTCTCCAGGGCGTGGGCGTCGACACCACCGGTGAGCACCTTGCCGGAGCTCGGCACCACGGTGTTGTAGGCACGCGCCAGGCGGGTGATGGAATCGAGCAGGATGACCACGTCCTTCTTGTGCTCGACCAGACGCTTGGCCTTTTCGATGACCATCTCGGCGACCTGCACGTGGCGGGCCGGAGGCTCATCGAAGGTCGAGGCGACCACTTCGCCGCGCACGGTGCGCGACATCTCGGTCACTTCCTCGGGGCGCTCGTCGATCAGCAGCACGATCAGGTGGCACTCAGGGTTGTTGCGGGTGATCGAAGTGGCGATGTTTTGCAACATCAGCGTCTTGCCCGCCTTGGGCGGCGAGACGATCAGACCGCGCTGGCCCTTGCCGATGGGTGCGGTCAGATCGATGATGCGGGCAGTGAGATCTTCGGTGGAACCGTTGCCGATCTCCATGCGCAGCCGCTCCTGGGGGAACAGCGGCGTGAGGTTCTCGAACAGGATCTTGTGCTTGGCGTTTTCCGGCTTGTCGAAGTTGATCTGGCTGACCTTGAGCAGCGCGAAGTAGCGCTCCCCTTCCTTCGGCGGACGGATCTTGCCGGAAATCGAGTCGCCCTTGCGCAGGTTGAAGCGACGAATCTGCGACGGTGAGACGTAGATGTCGTCGGGGCCGGCCAGATAGGAGCTGTCGGCGCTGCGCAGGAAGCCGAAGCCGTCCTGGAGAATTTCCAGTACACCATCGCCGTAGATGTCCTCGCCGCTCTTGGCGTGCTTCTTGAGGATGGCAAAAATGATGTCCTGCTTGCGTGAGCGGGCCAGGTTGTCGATGCCCATTTCACGGGCGATCTCCAAGAGGTCTGGCACGGATTTTTGCTTGAGTTCGGTAAGATTCATCGGTGTGTTCAGAAGTGGCTCATGTCAGCGTGGCGGCACGGCGGCCGGGAGAATAGTACGGAAAAGACGGTACGCCGCTTGGGTGCGTTCAGAGCCTGAAGCTGCCACTCATGCGCGATGCTTGCGCGGTACGACCACTCTGCGGGAGGGGTCGCGGCACGATATCGTGTTCGAGGGGGCAGCGCTTCTTGTCGCTGAACTCATCGCCTGATGTGTTTCAAGTGCCACCATGGCTCTCGGCACATGACAACGAGCGACAATGAAGGGGCTGACTGACGACTTGATGTTGACCGCGACGCGGTCGGAAAGCATTCGGAACAGGCGAACGTCTCGATGTTAGTCAAGGGCGGCGACGAACGCAACCCTGCTTATCAACCCTGCGCGATTGACACGCTCGGGCCATCGCCGCAACCTTGACTCATTCGCTATAAGGACGCCTCGATGAACCCACCCATGGAACGGCCTCAACCCACCAGCGATGACGCTGCGCCCACCCAGCAATCGAACCTGACACAGCTGGCGGCGATCGACCTGGGCTCCAACAGCTTTCACCTGCTCGTCGCCCGTTTTGAGGACGACGAGTTGCAGGTCGTGGCGCGCTGCGGTGAAAAGGTGCAGTTGGCTGCAGGGTTGGATACGCACAACCATTTGAACGAAGCTGCCATCGAACGTGCCTTGACCTGCCTTGCCCGCTTCCTTCCCCACCTGGAGGAAGTGGCCCATGAGCGCCGGCGCGTGGTAGGCACCAGTGCCCTGCGTACGGCACGCAACCGGCAATCCTTCGTGACTCGCGCCGAAGCGCTGCTAGGCTGTCGCGTCGAAATCATCCCCGGCGAGGAAGAGGCACGTCTGATCTATCTGGGGGCTTCTCAAGCGCTGACCACCCGCGAGCGTCGCCTGGTCGTCGATATAGGCGGTGGCTCGACCGAATTCATCATTGGGGACCCCTCAGGGCCGCGCCTGCTCAAGAGCCTCGACGTTGGCTGCGTCACTCACACCCGCCGGCACTTCAGCGACGGGGCGGTAACCGAAGCCAACATGCGCCGGGCGGAAGCGGACGTGCTGGCTCGACTAGAGTGCATCCTGCCGTCCTACCGCGAGCTGGGCTGGGGCGAGGCGTTGGGCTCAAGCGGTACCATCAAGGCTGCCGCCTCGGTACTTGCCTCCCGTGACGGTAAGGCGGGGGTGATCACCATCGGCGGCTTGCGGGAGCTGCGTAAACAGCTGATCGACTGCGGAGATCTGGACAGAATCGCGCTGGCGGGGCTCAAACCGGATCGCTCACGGATCTTTCCCGCCGGCGTGGCCATTCTAGGCGCCATTTTCGAGGCATTCGAGCTGATCACAATGAACTATACCGATGGAGCGCTGCGCGAAGGGGTATTGCTGGATATGATGGCGCGAGAGAAGACGCAGAACGCCTAAGCCATTACCCAATGCCTGCCGTCGACGACCACCCTTCCGCCACCGCCAACCAGCGCCCTTCGGGCACCAGCAGTGCCGCTATCGGCGTCTGCTCGTGCCAGACCACTACGACGCGTTCGCGCTCCCAGGGCGGGACGCGGGCTTCCTGCAACAGGCGCTTGAGGTCGCGGCCGCCTCTTTCACTGATACGCAGCCGCTCGCCGCCCTGGCGAGCCTTCAACGTCAGCCGTGCCGGTTGGCCGTCGACACGCCCCAAGCCGACCTCGCTCTTGCCCCAGGGCGATTCCAGCGGCCTCCTGCCGTCCCACCCGACGACCCACCCCGACATCAGCGGATCGCAAGGGGGCATCAGGTAGAGGTGACCGCGCCAGATGCGCGCCTCGGCGCCACGCCAGTCAACCCGCACTTGAGCGTCGCTTCGCGCCTCGAGCTGGGACAGCAGGCTTTCCAGGCGCGCCTCCGGCGGTGCAGCCAGCCCTCGCTCGCGGCAGGCGTGACGCAACAGTGCGCGCCGCCTACTCGGTGCAAGTGCCAGCAGCCCCTGCACCGCTAGGCGGCCCAGGTTCCCACCCAGCGCGCCGAGGTCCCGCTCGGCCAGCTCTTCGATCAGCGATTCCGCCTCGCCGGCATGGCGTGCGCTATTCGCCAGCGCTGCCGCCGCATGGGGCCAGCGCGCCTCCAGTAGCGGTAGTACGGAGCGACGCAGAAAATTCCGGTCCAGCGCCTCGTCGGTATTGGTGGGATCCTCGACCCATCTCAGCCCACGACGGGATGCCTCGGATTCGAGCTCGGCCCGTGAACGTGCAAGCAGCGGGCGTTCGAGGCGCTTCCCCAGCCACTCGCGGCCCGACGGCATTCCCGCCAAGCCGCGCACGCCGCTGCCACGCATGGCGGCAAGCAGGAAGGTTTCGGCTTGGTCGTCACGGTGCTGGGCCAGCCATAGCGTTTCGCCCGGCCCCACACGGCAGGCAAAGGCACCATAGCGCGCCTGGCGCGCTGCCCCCTCGAGCCCCAGGCCGGCGTCGCGCTCGACCTTAACGCGCTCGACGAACAGAGGCACGCCGAGGCGCGAGCAGAGCCGGCGGCAGTGGCGTTCGAAATCGGCAGCGGCGGACTGCAGGCCGTGATGAATATGCAGCGCGTAGAGTGGGCGAGGATGGTGCCGACAGGCCTGGGCCGCCAAGGTGAGCAGCAGGCTCGAATCCAGCCCGCCGGAGAGCGCCACCCAAACGACACGCCCCGGCGGGGTCTCCGCCAGGGCGCGATCAATAGCAGCTTGCAGGGACATCGAGACCCCCTGACCTAGCAAGGCCGATTCGAGCGATGGTCAGACAAGGCAAAAATCGGCGAAGACGGACCGGGCTCGCGCTCGAGTTTACTTTAGTAAATGAGCATCTTGAGCCGATTTTTAACGCCGTATGACCGAGCGCAGAAAGGCCCCTAAGCTGGGGCGCCATAGCTCATCAGGCGCTCATACCGGCGTTCCAGCAGGGCGTCGGTTTCCATCGCTTCGAGCCGATCCAGGCTCGCCAGCAGTGAATCCCTGACCCGCTCGGCAGTCACCAGCGGTTCGCGATGAGCGCCCCCCAACGGCTCCTCGATCAGGGTATCGACGAAGCCCAGCTCCTTCAGCCGCTCGGCGGTGATGCCCATGGCCTGAGCGGCATCGGCGGCCTTCTCGGCGCTCTTCCACAGAATCGAGGCACAGCCTTCCGGCGAGATGACCGAATAGGTGGAGTACTGCAGCATGGCCAGCTCGTCGCACACACCGATGGCCAGGGCGCCGCCGGAGCCGCCCTCTCCCACCACGGTGGAGAGGATCGGGGTCTTGAGTCGCGACATGACCGCCAGGTTGTAGGCAATGGCCTCGCTCTGGCCGCGCTCCTCGGCATCGATACCGGGGTAGGCGCCCGGGGTATCGATGAAGGTCAGCACCGGCATCTTGAAACGCTCGGCCATTTCCATCAGACGGCACGCCTTGCGGTAGCCCTCGGGGCGCGGCATGCCGAAGTTGCGCCGCACCTTCTCCTTCACCTCGCGCCCTTTCTGGTGGCCAATGACCATCACCGGACGGCCGTCGAGACGGGCAACGCCGCCGACGATGGCCGGATCGTCGGCGAAGCGCCGGTCGCCGTGCAGCTCGTCGAAATCGGTGAAGATCAGCTCGAGGTAATCCAGCGTATAGGGGCGCTGGGGGTGGCGCGAAAGCTGCGAGACCTGCCAGGGCGTCAGGTCCTTGAAGATCGATTCGGTGAGCTTGCGGCTCTTCTCCTCGAGGCGACTGATCTCGTCGCTGAGGTTGAGCTGGCTGTCGTTGCCGACCAGACGCAGCTCTTCGATCTTGGCCTGGAGTTCGGCGATGGGCTGTTCGAAATCGAGGTAATTGGGATTCATAGTGGCTGGGCCGCCTTGTCTTTGCTGTCGCCGGGGCATGATGAACGCTGTTCGCCCCGGAAGCCATAAAATCGAGTGTCGGGCATTATCGCACCCTCAACGCGCGGCGCAAGGCGTGGAACAGCGGCTTTCCCGGCGACAGGTCTCTGCGGAGGCGCTGTGAACCCATCCCTGGGCGCTACTTTTGCCATCCATGGCAAAAGACCTCCGCTGCGACCTGTCCCCGGCGCCGCTCGAAGCGGTGGCAATTAGAGCTGAGGCCTTGCGCGAAAGTCGTCGAGCGACAGCCAGACAAGGCAAAAAACGGCGCAAAAGCGGAGTTTACTTTAGTAAATGAGCATTTTAAGCCGTTTTTTAACGCCGTATGGCCGAGCGCAGACACTTTCGCAGGTCTAGCGGTACTTCAGCCGCACGCCATCCTGCCCCTCTACTTCACGCAGCGCGATCAGCAGTTCGTCGCTGGGGGCCACGCGCCACTGCGCATCGAGCTCCAGCCAGCCGGCGGCCGCGTCGTTGCGGTAACGCAGGCGCACCGGCAGGCCGCCGTCGTCGCGGTGCGGTGTGAGGCTGTCGCGCAGAGTGTCGATCAAGCGTCCGTTGACCCGGGTGCCGTCCAGCGATAGTTCCACCGCCTCGCCGAAGCGGGCACGGGCGGCCACCATCGGTGTGACCTCCTTGCCGCGCAGGCGCAGGCCGCCGGAGAAGTCGTCGCTGGAGACCTCGCCCTCGACGATCAGCACCTGATCGGCCTCGATCTGCCCGCGCAGCTGATCGTACAGCTCGCCGAACAGCGACGCCTCGATGCGCCCGGTACGATCGTCCAGAGTGATGAAGGCCATGGTGTCGCCGCGCTTGGACTTCATGGTGCGCACCGCCACTACCAGACCCGCCACCCGCTGCGGCTCGCGAGAAGGCTTGAGATCGCTGATGCGGGTGGAAACGAAGCGTGAGAGCTCCTTCTCGTATTCGTCGATGGGGTGGCCGGTGAGATAAAGCCCCAGGGTCTCCTTCTCGCCGGCCAGGCGCTCCTTGTCGGTCCACTCGCGGGCACGGCGATAAGCCTCGTAGGGGTCGCTCTCTGCCTCGTCGTCGGCGAAGGCCTCGCCGAACATGTCCATCATGCCCAGGTTCTGATTGCTCTGGGTCTGGGCCGCTGCACGGATCGCATCGTCCAGGGCGGCGGCAAGCACCGCCCGGTTCGGCCCCAGGTTGTCCAGCGCTCCCGAGCGGATCAGCGCCTCCAGGGTACGCTTGTTCATGCGCTTGGGATCGACCCGGCGACAGAAGTCGAACAGATCGGTAAACGGGCCTTCGGCCTCACGCGCCTCGACAATGGCGCCGATGGGGCCTTCGCCCACGCCGCGAATCGCCCCCAGGCCGTAGACCACGCGGCCTTCGGTATCGACGGTGAACTTGTAGCCGCCGATGTTGACGTCGGGCGGGGTCACGGTGAGGCCGATGCGCCGCGACTCCTCGATCAGCGGCACCACCTTGTCGAGGTTGTCCATCTCGGTGGACATCACCGCCGCCATGAACGGGCCTGGGTAGTGCGTCTTGAGCCAGGCGGTCTGGTAGGAGACCAGACCGTAGGCCGCCGAGTGCGACTTGTTGAAACCGTAGCCGGCGAACTTCTCCACCAAGTCGAAGATGTTGCCGGCCAGCTCCTTGTCGATGCCGTTGGCCGCGCAGCCCTCCATGAAGCCGGCACGCTGCTTGGCCATCTCTTCGGGCTTCTTCTTGCCCATGGCTCGGCGCAGCATGTCGGCCTGGCCCAGGCTGTAACCCGCCAGTACCTGGGCGATCTGCATCACCTGCTCCTGGTACAGGATGATGCCGTAAGTGGGCTCGAGCACCGGCTTTAGCCACTCGTGCTGGTAGTCCGGGTGGGGATAGGAGAGCTCGGCGCGACCATGCTTGCGATTGATGAAGTCATCGACCATGCCCGACTGCAGCGGCCCCGGGCGGAACAGCGCGACCAAGGCGATCATGTCCTCCAGCGAGTCGGGCAGCAGCCGCTTGATCAGCTCCTTCATGCCGCGGGATTCGAGCTGGAACACCGCCGTGGTCTCGGCGCGCTTGAGCATCTCGAATGTAGGCCCGTCGTCGAGCGGGATGCTGTCGATGTTGAGCGACCCCTGGCCCTTGACGGCACGTACCTTGTCCACCATCTCCAGCGCCCAGTCGATGATGGTCAGAGTACGCAGGCCGAGGAAGTCGAACTTGACCAGCCCTGCCTCCTCGATGTCGTTCTTGTCGAACTGCACCACCAGCCCGTTGCCCTCCTCGTCGCACAGCAGCGGCGAGAAGTCGGTTAGCTTGGTCGGCGCGATCACCACGCCCCCGGCGTGCTTGCCGGTACCACGGGTGATGCCCTCGAGCTTGACCGCCATCTCCCAGATCTCGGCGGCCTCCTCGTCGTTCTCGACGAACTCCTTGAGCGCCGGCTCAGCCTCGATGGCCTTGGCCAGGGTCATGCCGACCTCGAAGGGGATCAGCTTGGAGAGCTTGTCGCCCAGCGAATAGGGTCTGCCCTGGGCGCGGGCGACGTCGCGCACCACCGCCTTGGCCGCCATGGTGCCGAAGGTGACGATCTGCGATACCGCATTACGGCCGTAGCGGTCGGCCACGTACTCGATCACCCGGTCGCGCTTCTCCATGCAGAAGTCGACGTCGAAGTCGGGCATCGAGACCCGCTCGGGGTTGAGGAAGCGCTCGAACAGCAGGTCGTATTCCAGTGGGTCGAGGTCGGTGATCTTCTGTGCGTAGGCCACCAGGGAGCCGGCACCGGAACCGCGCCCCGGCCCCACCGGGACATCGTTGTCCTTGGCCCACTGGATGAAGTCCATCACGATCAGGAAGTAGCCGGGGAAGCCCATCTGAATGATGATGTCGAGCTCGAAGTCGAGGCGTTCGCGGTAGCGCTTGTCGATCACGGCATATTCGGCGCCGTCACGCGGGTACTTCTCGGCCGGGTAGAGAAAGTCGAGGCGCTCGTTGAGGCCGTCGTGGGAGACCTTGCGGAAGAATTCGTCCTGGGTCATGCCCTCGGGTATCTCGAACTCCGGCAGGAAGATCTCGCCCAGGCGCACGTCGACGTTGCAGCGCGTGGCGATCATCACGCTGTTCTCTAGCGCCTCGGGGATGTCGGCGAACAGCTCCGCCATCTCCGCCGGGCTCTTGAGATACTGCTCCTCGGTGTACTTGCGCTCGCGGCGTGGGTCATCAAGGGCCCTGCCCTCGCCGATGGAAACCCGCGTTTCATGAGCCCAGAAGTCGCCGCGTTCGAGAAAGCGCACGTCGTTGGTGGCCACTACCGGCGTACCCATCGCCATGGCGAGCTCCACCGAGAGATGGACGCACTCCTCTTCCAGCGGCCGCCCGGTGCGGGTCAGCTCCAGGTAGAAACGCCCCGGGAAGGCGCCCTGCCACTCCTCAAGCAGCACGCGCGCCTCCTCGCGGTGGTCGGCAAGCAGGTGGCGACCGATCTCGCCGTCACGGCCGCCGGAGAGAGCGATCAGCCCATCGCTCTGGGCGAGCACCCAGCGCTTGTCGAGCAGCGCCCGCCCCTGCCGCTGCCCCTCCATCCAGCCCCGCGAGATCAGTTCGGTGAGGTTGCGATAGCCGGTGTCGTTCATGGCCAGCAGCGTCAGCCGGTGAGGGTGCGTCTCGTCATGCGGATTGGCCAGCCAGAGATCGGCGCCGATGATCGGCTTCAGCCCGCTGCCCTGGGCGCCGCGATAGAACTTGACCAGGCCGAAGAGATTGGTTTCGTCGGTCACCGCCAGCGCCGGCATACCCTGCTCGGCGGTTGCCTTGAGCAGCGGCTTGAGCCGTACCAGGCCGTCGACCAGGGAGTACTCGGTATGGACGCGCAGGTGTACGAAGGGCGTGGTCATAGGGACTCAATGCGTGGCGGTGAACGATGTACGAAAGCCCGCAGGCTGATGCCGTCGAGACAGCTAGAGCAGCACCAGCTGGCCTTTCAACGGGGCAAAGGAGCGACGGTGCTCGGGCAACGGCCCCAGTCGCTCCAAGGCGTCCAGATGTTCGGGGGTGGCGTAGCCCTTGTGGCGAGCGAAGCCGTACCCGGGAAAGAGGCCGTCGAGGGTGACCATCTGGGCGTCGCGGGCCACCTTGGCCAGTATCGAGGCGGCTGCGATGGCCGGGTGACGGGCATCGCCCTTGACGATTGCCTGGCCGGGGACATGATGCCCGGGCAGACGATTGCCGTCCACCAGCAGGTACTCCGGGGTCAGCGGCAAGGCATCGATCGCCCGGCGCATGGCCAGGTGGGTGGCATGATAGATGTTCAGATCATCCACCTCGGCATGACTCGCTTCGGCCACGGCAAACGCCAGCGCCTTGTCGCGAATCTCCGCATCCAGCTCCTCGCGACGCGCCGGCGTCAGCTTCTTGGAGTCGGTCAGGCCTTCAATGGGTTGCAGCGGGTCGAGGATCACCGCAGCTGCCACTACTGCGCCGACCAGCGGCCCGCGGCCTACCTCATCGACGCCGGCCAGCAGATGGCCCTGATAGTCGATAGTCAACGGGGGAAAGAGAGGCGCGTTCATGTCTCGCTCCTGTTTCCTTGCTTCACCGTATCGTGTTCCAGCATTTCACTCGCTACCGAATCGGGCAGCGTACGCCCTTCGACCAAAGCTTCTATGGCCTCGACCGCCCTGGCACTGGCATTGCGCTGCAGTCCGGCGTGCAGGGCGGAGAAGCGTTGCTCCAGGGCGGCGCGCGCCTCGACATCGTCGAGCATTGCGCCCATGTGCTCCACAATCGCTTCGACGGTGAGGCCATCCTGAACGAGCTCAGGCACCATCGACTCCTGAACGATGAGGTTGGGTAGTGAGATCCACGGCGTCTTGACCATGCGGCTCGCCAACCAGTAGGTCAGCGGCGCCATGCGATAGCCCACCAGCATCGTGCGATGGCACAGCATCGCCTCGAGCGCGGCGGTGCCCGAGGCCAGCAGCACCGCGTCGCTGGCCACCATGGCCTGTCGGGCCTGGCCGTCGAGCAGCGTCACACGGTCTCGCAGCAGTGGCCGCTGTTCGAGCAACGCCTCGAGCTGCTGACGCCGCAGCGGCGTTGCCGCGGGTATCACCACCTTGAGCGTCGGGCGCCCGTGACACAGCTGCTCGGCGGCGGTAAGGAAGGTCTCGCCGAGAAAGCGGATCTCGTTTGCTCGGGAGCCCGGCAACACGGCCAGGACCGGATCCTCGGCAGGCAGGCCCAGAGCGGCACGGGCGCCGGCACGGTCGTTGGCCAACGGCAGTTCGTCGGCCAGCGGATGGCCGACGAAGGCCACGGGCAGGCGATGCTTTTCGTAGAAGGCGGCTTCGAAAGGCAGGAAAGTGAGCATGGCATCCACCGAACGGGCAATGCCTTTCACCCGGCCCTGGCGCCACGCCCAGACCGTGGGGCTGACATAGTGCACGGTGGTCAGCCCCGCTTCGCGCAGTTGACGTTCGAGGCCGAGGTTGAAATCGGGCGCATCGATACCGATCATGATGTCCGGCTGCCAGGCCAGGGCATCGGCGCGCAGAGCTCTGCGCACCCGGATGAGTTCGGGTAGGTGTTTGAGCACCTCCACCAGCCCCATGACGGAGAGCGTCTCGAGCGGAAAGCGGCTGTCGATGCCTTCGGCCATCATGCCGGGCCCCCCGATACCGCGAAACTCGGCCTGGGGATGGCGTGCTTTCAGCGCCCGCATCAAGCTGGCGCCGAGCTGATCGCCGGACATCTCGCCGGCCACGATGTAGACACGCGCAATCTTGCTCATTTCAGCCCCAACCAACGCACATGTCAGCGCACGATGCCTCGCTTCGAGAGCTCAATCGAGGCCGCAAATGCCTCGGTTTCAGGCAGCGAATAGCGACGGCGGATCTCCTCCAGCGCCTGGGTAACGGTGAGCCCCTGGCGATAGACCAAGCGGTAGGAGTCGCTCAGGGCCTTGATGGCTTCGTCCGAGAAGCCGCGCCGCTTCAACCCGGTCAGATTCAACCCATGGGCCTTGGCCGGATTGCCGTTGATCATCAGGAAGGCCGGCGTGTCCTTGGTAATGATCGAGCCGCCGCCGGCCATGGCGTAGTCACCGAAGTGGCAGAACTGGTGAATCGCCGAGAGTCCACCGAGGATGACGAAATTCCCCAGGGTCACGTGGCCTGCAAGCGTGGCCTGATTGGCCAGAACGCAGTCGCTGCCGATGATGCAGTCATGGCCGACATGCACGTAGGCCATGAACAGATTGCGCGAGCCAATGGTGGTTTCGCCTCGATCCTGTGCGGTACCGCGGTGCAGCGTGGCGCCCTCACGTATGACGTTGTCGTCGCCCATTACCAGCCGCGTTGGCTCGCCGGCGTACTTCTTGTCCTGGCAATCCTCGCCCACGGAGGCGAACTGGAAGATACGGGTGCGCGCCCCGAGTACGGTCGGGCCCTTGATGACCACGTGCGGGCCAATGCGGCTGCCGGGACCTATCTCGACATCGGGACCGATCACACTGAATGGACCGACCTCCACATCCTCGGCCAGACGCGCACCAGGGTCGACGATGGCAGTGGTATGTATCAAGAAACCTTCCTCTCGGCACAGATGACGACAGCCTCGCAGGCCAGTTCACCGTCTACGGTAGCACGGCAGGCGAATTTCCAGATGCCGCGTTTTTCACGCATGACCTTCGCATCAAGTACCAGACGGTCGCCCGGCATCACGGGACGCTTGAAACGCACTTCGTCGCTACCCACAAGATAATAGACGTAGCCATCGGCCGGCAGCTTGTTGACGGTCTTGAAACCCAGGATACCGCATGCCTGGGCCAGCGCTTCCAGCACCAGTACGCCGGGCATGATCGGATGGTGGGGGAAATGGCCGTTGAAAAACGGCTCGTTGATACTGACGTTCTTGTAGGCAACGATGGATTCTCCGAGGCTCAGCTCCGTGACCCGATCGATAAGCAGAAACGGGTAGCGGTGCGGCAGATAATCACGAATCTCGTTGATGTCCATTACCATCGTAGCGACCTCTGAAATGAAGTAGGGAAGCCTCGGCGAACGTCCAGCAAGCGTCGCACCTGGCTTCCCGAAAACCGCCTGTAAAAGGCAGGCGAGGAATTATAGCGCCGCCCGAATCTGTCTCAACCCTCCTGACTGCGCTTCTCGAGGCGTGTCAGCCGACGGGCAAGCTCGTCGAGCTGCTTGAAGCGCACCGCATTCTTGCGCCACTGAGCGTTGGGCATGGCGCCAGTACCCGAGGAATAGACGCCTGGCTCGTGAATAGAGTTGGTCACCAAGCTCATGCCGGTGACTTGCACGCCATCGCAGATCGTCAGATGGCCGGAAAGCCCCACGCCGCCTCCCAGCATGCAGTTTCTGCCAACCCGGGTGGAACCGGCGATACCGACGCAACCGGCAAGGGCAGTGTGATCGCCGATCCGCACGTTGTGCGCGATCTGCACCTGGCTGTCGATCTTCACGTCATTGCCGATCACGGTATCGTCCAGTGCACCCCGGTCGATACTGGAGCAGCTACCCACCTCGACATCGTCGCCCATGACCACCCCGCCGAGCTGTGCGATCTTGTGCCAG
This sequence comes from Halomonas sp., assembly GCF_020832045.1. GTDB lineage: Bacteria > Pseudomonadota > Gammaproteobacteria > Pseudomonadales > Halomonadaceae > Halomonas. The sequence continues at coordinate 52,616 of NZ_JAFIFK010000006.1, read as the reverse complement.
CGGCTGCCATCGTGGGCGAAGCCGAAGCCGTCGCCACCGATCACGCAGCCGCTGTGCAGGATGGCCCGCTCGCCGATGGTCACACCGTGGCAGACGGTAACGTTGGGATGCAGCAGGGAGCCTGCTCCAAGGCGCGAGCCGGCCCCGATGAAGGAGCCGGCCCCGACGCGCACGTCGTCGCCCAGCTCCACGCCGGCCTCGATCACGGCATTGGCACCGATCTCGACACGCGCTCCCAGCGCCACGTCTTCGGCCACCACCGCCGATGGGTGAACGCCCCCCTCGCGGCGTGCAAGGATCGGGTCGAACAGCTGCGACAGGTGAGCGTAGCCCAGGTAGGGGTTGGGCAGTTCCAGGCGCGCCCCAGGGCACGCTGCGGCATGCTCCGGGTGAAGCAGTACGGCACCGGCCCGAGAGCTGGCAAGATCCTTCAGGTAGGAACGATTGGCCACGAAGGCCACCTGATCGGGCCCCGCATCCTTGAGCGTGGCCAGCCCTCTGATCCAGCGACTCCCGTCGCCGACCAGGTGGGCGCCCAGCCGTTCAGCCAGGTCGTCCAGGGTAAATTGTGGAGTAGCAGGGTGCGTCATGAAAGCCCGTATCGACAGCGGCGGCAGTGTCCTGCCGAGTGAATCAATTGAGTGAGTTGAGAATTTCCAACACTTCACCCGTCACGTTGGGCAGGTCCCGCTCGGAGTGCAACACCCCCTGCGGGTCCACCAGGACTTGAATGCCATGCCGGGAGATGACCTGCTCCACGGCCTGTTCGAGCTTCGGTTCGGCCTGCTGCAGGAACTCTTCCTCGGCGCGCATCTGCTCTTGCATGATCTGGCCACGCAGCTGTTCGAAACGGCTGCCTTTCTGCTGGAAATCCTGGATCAGGGAGCGACGCTCGGCCTCGGGAAGGCTGTCGCCCTCCTGCTGCAGACGCTGCTGCAGGCTCGACAGCTCCTGCCCCAGCGTCTGTGCCTCCTGCTGCTGCCCGGCAAGCCGGCTCTCGAGCTGCTGCATCGAGCGCTGGGCGGCATCGGAAGAGAGCAACGCCCCGCGCCAGTCGAGGACGGCAACGTCGGCCGAATGGGCCGGCATGGCCAAGGCCGCGAACAGACCCATGCACAAAAAGACGGTCAACTTGCGCATTTAGATTACCTCTTGAGGAGCCGGATCAGAAGGTCTGGCCAAGCGAGAATTGGAAGAATTGGGTGTTGTCGCCACTTTCGTCGTTGAGTGGCTCGGCGATGCTGAACGTCAGCGGTCCCACCGGGGTCAGCCAGGAGAGCCCAACGCCGATGCTGTAGCGCAGGTCGCCCAGATCGACGCCGGACGAACAGCGCGAGGGGCCGTCCCCTTCCATGACGGGATAGCAGCTGGTCAGGAAGGTATTGCCGGCATCGATGAAGAAGCCCGTCTGCAGCGAGCGCTGATCTTCGACGAACGGCAGCGGGAACAGTAGCTCGGCGCTGCCCTCGATCAGCACGTTACCGCCAAGGGTACGATCGCGACCTGTCTCGCGCGGCGTGGTGCGCTCGCCCAGGGTGTTGGCGGTGAAACCGCGTACCGAGCCCAGGCCGCCGGCAAAGAAGTTCTCGTAGAACGGGTAGGGGTCGCTGCCGATACTGTCGGCATAGCCCAGCGTGGTGCCGAACTTGAGCGCCCATGTCTCCTCCTCGTTGAGAGCGAAGAGCTGCTGGGCACGTGCGCGCAGCTTGTAGTAGTCCGCGTCGCTACCCGGCGCTGCGGTCTCCAGCGACAGGCGCTGATAGTTGCCCGAAGTGGGCATGATGCCGCGGTTCAGGTTGTTGCGCGTCCAACTGGCGGTCAGCTTCAGGCTCTGAGCGTCCTCGCCCTGATCCTCGACGTAGCGCACGATTTCCGAGGCAGTGTCGCGGTAGGTCTTGACGGTCAAATCCTCGATGCTGGCACCGAAGTTGAGTCGTGACAGCTCACTGATGGGGTAGCCGAAGTTGATCCCCGCACCATAGGCATCGGTCGAATAGGTCGAGATGTCCGAATCTTCGTAGTCGGTTTCGCGGTAGAACACATTGTAGCCGCGCGAAATGCCGTCCAGCGTCCAGTAGGGGTCGGTAAAGCCGAAGTTGACGCTGGTAAAGGTATCGCTGCGCTGAGCGCCGATGTTGACCCGGTTGCCGGTACCCAGGAAATTGTTCTGAGCCAGCGAGGCGCCGTAGATCACGCCGGCACTCTGGGAGAAACCTATGCTCGCCGAGATCGAGCCGGAGGGCTGCTCTTCCACCGTATAGGTGACATCGAGTTTATCGGGCTCACCGGCCACCGGCTGGGTTTCCACTTCCACCTGGCGGAAGAAGCCCAGCCGCTCCAGACGACGGCGCGACTGGCTGATCGAGTCGGTGGAGGCAGGCGCCCCCTCCATCTGTATCATTTCGCGACGCAGCACCTCGTCCTGAGTCGTGGTGTTGCCGATGAAGTTGATGCGCCTCACATAGGCACGACGCCCCGGATCGACGTTGATGGTCAGATCGACGGTGGCGCCATCGGCACGCGGTTGCGGAACGCCTTCGACCCGAGCGAATGCGAAGCCTTCGGCACCCAGGCGCGAACGCAGCGCCTCGGTGGACGCCGTGACATCGCTGCGCGAGAAGATGTCGCCGCTCTCCACCTGCAGCAGGTTGCGGGCCTCACGCTCGCTGATATCCATGTTGCCGGCAAAGCGCACGTCGCCCACACGGTACTGACTGCCCTCGTCGACGTTGATGGTCACGAAGATCTGCGATTTGTCCGGGCTGATCGAGACTTGAGTCGAGGTGATATCGAAGTTGACATAGCCACGGTCGAGATAGAAGGAGCGCAGCCGCTCCAGGTCCCCTGCCAGTGCCTCACGCGAATATTCGTCGCGAGAGAACCAGCCGAAGAAACGACCGGGGCGATCGTTGAGCTCGAACACGTTGCGCAACTCGTCATCATCGAACTGGCGATTGCCGACGATGTTGATCTGCCGGATCGTCGCCACCGCACCTTCGTTGATGTCGATATCGACCTGGACACGCCCCTCGTCGATTTCGCGCACGTTGGTCTCGATACGAGCGCTGTAGCGACCCTGGGCCTGATAGACGCCTTCCAGCTCACGCTGGATGTCTTCGAGGGTGGAAAGCTGAAGCACCTGCCCTTCCGCGAGTCCGCCTTCACGCAGGCCGCGGCGCAGGTCCTCCTCGGAGAGCCGACGGTTGCCGCTGATGTTGAGGCGAGAGATGGTCGGTCGCTCGACTACCTGAATCACCAGCACGTTGCCATCGCGGGCGAGCTGAATATCCTCGAACAGACCGGTGGCGAATAGATTACGGGCCGCTTCGGCCAGCTCGCGATCGTCCACTCGGTCTCGCGCACTGATGGGGAAGGCGTTGAAGACGGAGGCGGCGGATACCCGCTGCAGCCCCTCCACGCGAATGTCGGTTACTTCGAAAGGTTCGGCCAGCACCGTAGTGGAACCGGCCAGCAGCAGAGCCGCCAGTCCGAGGGTCTTGATATTCATGCAGTCGCTTCGCTCGCGTTGATCCGCCTGCCTGTCCAGACAGGCACCATATACATATGTGCGGGTGACTGACAAGGCGGAGCGTGGCTCCGCCTCCCTATGCCCCCTGCCGGGGGCGCTCGCTACCAGAGACGCATCAGATCGAAATAGAGCGCCATCAACATCAGTGTGCCGACCAGTGCCAGCCCGATGCGTAATCCCAGTGCCTGGGTTCGCTCCGATACCGGCCGGCCACGAACCGCTTCGACGAAATAATAAAGCAGATGCCCCCCGTCAAGCACCGGAATCGGCAGTAGATTCAGAACGGCCAGACTGATGGAGAGATAAGCCAGAAAGCTGACGAAGCTCTCCAGTCCCGTGCGTGCCGTGTCACCTGCCACCTGAGCGATGGTGATCGGCCCGGAAAGATTGGACGGAGAAATCAGGCCCACCAGCATCTTGCGAATGGCATCGACCGTCAGCACCGTCATTTCGCCGGTTCTGCTCAGGGCCTGGCCCACTGCGGCCACGGGGCCGTAACGGATTTCGCGGCGAAACTCCTCGGGCCACTCCACCGCCACGACGCCGGCCCCTACGTAGCCGATGGCATCGCCCGTATCGAGTTCTCGCGAGCCTGGCACCAGAGTCAGCGCCAGACGCTCGTCGTCGCGCGCCACGGTGAGCTCCAGCGGCTCGCCTGGATTGGCCCGTACCACGCTGACGAAGTCCATCCACTCCTGGATGTCGACTTCGTTGACCGCAAGAATCTCATCACCGCTCTGAAGACCGGCCTCGGCAGCGGCTTCACCTTCCATTACCTGGCCCAGCACGGCGGGAAAGCGCGGCTGCCAAGGCGTGATGCCCAGCGTGGCCAGCGGCTGGGGCGGGTCCTGGCGAACCAGATAGTTTTCCACCGGCAGGCGGAATTCGCGGGCGCTCGAGCCGGCGTCGTCGCGTGCGTCGAACGTCAGCTCACCGCTGGCACCGATCTGGGCGATCAGCCGCAGGTTGATCTCGTCCCAGGAGCGTACGGCATTGCCCTGTACCGCGACGATCTCCTGCCCTCCCTGCAGGCCGCTGCGGGCCGCCGGCGAGTCGGGCGCCACCTCGCCGACCACCGGAGCCACCGTCGTGGTACCGGCGACGAACAGGGCCCAGTAGGCCACGATGGCAAGCAGGAAGTTGGCCAGCGGTCCCGCTGCGACAATGGCGATGCGCTGCCACACCGTCTTGCGATTGAACGTCTCGTGGAGCTGGTCGTCGGGAACCGGGGCTTCGCGCTCATCCAGCATCTTCACGTAACCGCCAAGCGGAATCGCCGCCACAGCGAACTCGGTTCCATGACGGTCGACACGGGACCACAGCGGCTTACCGAAGCCGACCGAGAAGCGCAGCACCCTGACACCGCAGCGGCGCGCCACCCAGTAATGGCCGTATTCGTGGAAGGTGATCAAAAGCCCCAACACCACGATGACGGCCAGCACGTTTTGGATCAGGCCCAAGACAGCCTCCTTGAAAAAAGCAACATCGTCGTCGGCAAGAAGCGGCTCAAACCCGTTTCAGCCACTCATGCGCCGCCTGACGCGCCCGGGCATCGGCTCCGAGGATGGTTTCCAGGTCGCCGCCTTCCTCAACCGGTAATGCGCCGAGGATGTCTTCCACCAGCTCACCGATTGCCGTAAAGCTCAAGCGACCCTTAAGGAAGGCATCGACGGCTACCTCATTGGCACCGTTGAGCACTGCCGGCGCCGTGCCACCCGCCTGCATGGCCTGACGCGCCAGCCGCAGGCAGGGGAAGGCCGTCTCGTCGGGCGCCTCGAAATCGAGCCGGGCGATCTGGAACAAATCCAGCGACTCGACGCCGGCCTCGATGCGCTCCGGCCAGGCCAGGCCATAGGCGATCGGCGTGCGCATGTCCGGGTTGCCCAACTGCGCCAGCACCGAGCCGTCACTGTAGGCGGCCATGGAGTGAATCACGCTCTGGGGGTGCACTACTACCTGCACCTGCTCGGGCCGGGCATCGAACAGCCAGCACGCCTCGATCAGCTCCAGCCCCTTGTTCATCAGCGTGGCGCTGTCCACCGAGATTTTTCGCCCCATCGACCAGTTGGGGTGAGCACAGGCTTGCTCCGGAGTGACCGTGGCCAGACGCTCGCGAGACCAGCCGCGAAATGGGCCGCCCGAGGCCGTCAACAGCAGCTGAGTCACGCCGTGACGAGACAGGCCGCCGCGGTGCTCGGATGGTAGACACTGGTAAATGGCATTATGTTCGGAGTCTATTGGCAGCAGTGTGGCCCCATGGCGCAGCACCGCGTCCATGAACAGAGCGCCGGACATCACCAGCGCTTCCTTGTTGGCCAACAGCACACGCTTGCCCGCACACACCGCAGCAAGCGTCGGCAACAGCCCCGCGGCACCGACGATGGCCGCCATCACCACGTCGGCCTCGACATCGCTGGCCACGTCGTTGAGCGCTTCGCGTCCGGCACGCACTTCGGTGTGCAGGCCCGCCTGCAGGAGGCGATCGCGCAGCCAGGCAGCGTCGTGCTCCTCGTCGAGCACCGCCAGGCTGGGATGATGGCGCAGACACTGGGCCAACAGCGTCTCGCGGGAGCGGTGCGCGGTCAATGCATGAATACGGTAGCGCTCGGAATGTCGTGCGATCACGTCGAGCGTGCTGGTGCCGATGGAGCCGGTGGACCCCAGCACCGTCACGCCCTGCTGGCGGCGGGGCTCGCTCATGCTACAGCACTCCGAGAGAGAGCAGAGCGAACAGCGGCACGGCTGCCGTCAAACTGTCGATACGGTCTAGCACGCCGCCATGGCCGGGCAGCAGGTTGCTGGAGTCCTTGATGCCGCGAAAGCGCTTGAGCATGCTCTCGAGCAGATCGCCGAGTACCGAGATTAGCGTCACCACCACGGTCGCCACCACCAGACCCAGACCGGCCGCCACGCCCAGCCCCTGCCAGACGGCGAACAGCAGCGCCAGGGCCAGTGTCACGCCGAGGCCGCCGGCCACCCCCTCCCAGGACTTGCCGGGGCTGACCGCCGGTGCCAGTTTGCGCTTGCCCCAGGCGCGGCCGCTGAAGTAGGCACCGATATCGGCTCCCCAGACCAGCAGCAGCACATAGAGCAGCCAGATGCCGCCGGTATCGCGCAGCACGTTGAAGCCAATCCAGGCCGGTAGCAACACCCACAGTCCCATGGTCAGGCGCATGGACGTGCTTTGCCACTGCTCGCTTCTCGCCGGATAGCGAGTGACCCAGAAGAGATTGACGACCCAGCCGACCACTGCCAGCCACAGCGGCCATGCCGCCAGGGCGGCCCCGAAGGTCCATAGCAGCGCCATCAGCAACGCCAGGGCTGCCACCAGCGCCACACGACGGGGCACGTCGGATACCCCGGCCAGATTGGTCCACTCCCAGGCGGCCAGCAGTACGATGACGCCGGTAAAGGTGGCGAAGAGACCGCCCGAAAGGGCGAACAGGCCGGCCAGCATCAGCGGCGCCAGCCACGCTGCCGTAATGACTCGCTGTCTAAGCACCTTCTGCCTCGATCTGTTCGTCGGTCATGCCAAAGCGGCGCTGCCGCCTGCGGAAATCATCCACTGCCATATCGAAGGCCTCGCCGTCGAAATCGGGCCATAGCAGCGGGGTGAAATAGAGTTCTGCATAGGCCATTTGCCAAAGCAGGAAGTTGGAGATTCGCTGTTCGCCACTGGTGCGTATGCACAAGTCCACCGGCGCCTCACCGGACAGACATAGCTCGTCCTGAAGGGTGTACTCATCGATCCCCGCCGGATCCAACTCTCCGCTCAAGGCACGCTCAGCCAAGCGACGCGCAGCCATGGCAATGTCCCAACGTCCGCCGTAATTGGCGGCGACCACCAGATGCATGCGCCGGTTGTCGCGGGTCAGCGCCTCGGCCTTGTCGATATATTTCTGAATCGAGCTGGAAAAGGCGCTTCGATCGCCGATTACGGAGAGGCGGATGCCATTGTGATGGAGCTTTTTTACCTCTCGCTTGAGCGCGATGAGAAACAGCTCCATCAACGCGCTGACTTCCGCCTCGGGCCGGCGCCAGTTCTCGCTGGAGAACGCGAACAGGGTCAGGGTCTCGATGCCGCGCTCGGCGGCACGCCGGATCACTGAGCGCACGGCCTCGACGCCGGCACGATGCCCGCGGATGCCGGAAAGCCCATGGGCTCGTGCCCAGCGATTGTTGCCGTCCATGATGATCGCCACGTGGCGCGGCAGGCCATCGCCAGGCGGCTTCGGTGGCATCTTCGATGCAGAGGTCTGCGCTGACGTCATGATGTCTCGTAATGGCAGTATGAGAACCGAGCGGCTGGTAGCCAGCGCGCCCGGCGCTGCTCGTCAGACCTGCATCAGGTCGTGTTCCTTCACTTCGAGCTGCTTGTCGATCTCGGCAATGTACTTGTCGGTCAGCTTCTGGATCGTCTCTTCGGCGCGATGCTGCTCATCTTCGGAAATCTCTTTGTCCTTGAGCAGCGCCTTGAGGTCACTGTTGGCATCGCGGCGTACGTTACGTATTGCCACGCGAGCGTTCTCGGCTTCGGAGCGCGCCTGCTTGATGTAGCCTTTGCGGGTCTCCTCGGTGAGCATCGGCATCGGCACGCGAATCACGTTACCTGCGCTCGACGGATTGAGTCCCAGATCGGAAGTCATGATCGCCTTCTCGATCTTCGGCACCAGGTTCTGCTCCCAAGGCACCACGGAAAGGGTGCGGGCGTCTTCGATGTTGACCGACGCGACCTGATTGAGCGGCACCTGACTGCCGTAGTAATCCACGGTGACCGAATCGAGAATGCTAGAGTGAGCACGCCCGGTACGGATCTTGTTGAAGTTGGCATGAAGGGCATCGAGGCTCTTCTTCATGCGGCTTTCCGCATCTTTCTGTATGTCATTGATCACGGTATCAACCTCTGTCTATCAGCGTGCCTTCCTTGCCACCCATCACCAGGTTCAGCAGGGCGCCCGACTTGTTCATGTTGAAGACGCGAACCGGCATGTCATGGTCCCGCACCAGGCAGATAGCGGTCAAATCCATGATGCCGAGCTTCTGGTCGAGCGCATCATCGTAGCTCAGATGATCGTACTTGACCGCATCGGCGTGCTTTACCGGATCCTTGTCATAGACGCCGTCCACCTTGGTGGCCTTGACCACCACGTCGGCATCGATCTCGATGCCGCGCAAGCAGGCAGCGGAATCGGTAGTGAAGAAGGGATTTCCGGTGCCGGCGGAGAACAATACCACGTCCCCGGAGGTGAGGTAGCGAATGGCCGTACGACGGTCGTAGTGTTCCACCACGCCGCTCATCGGGATCGCCGACATCACCCGCGAGCGAATGTTGGAGCGCTCGAGGGCATCGCGCATGGCCAGAGCGTTCATCACCGTCGCCAGCATGCCCATGTGATCGCCGGTGACCCGGTCCATGCCCGCCGCGTTAAGGGCGGCGCCACGAAACAGGTTGCCGCCCCCCACCACGATGCCCACCTGGACCCCGATACCCACCAACTGGCCAATCTCAAGCGCCATGCGATCCAGCACCTTGGGGTCAATGCCGAAGTCATGCTCTCCCATCAGCGCCTCACCGGACAGCTTGAGCAGGATGCGCTTGTACTTTGATTTCTCGGTACGAGCCTTGGCGGGATTATCGACGTTATCGGATGTGGGCATGGCAACTCTCCTGGGCGTCACGGGGATGGAGCGACTCTACTACAGCCGGCGTATGGGCCGGATACGAGAAGGCGTGCGCTCGCGCGCACGCCATCATCGAGCTGGAACCTCTGACCTTAGCGACGGCCAGCCTGTTCCATGACTTCCTTGGCGAAGTCGACCTCTTCCTTCTCGATGCCCTCGCCCACCTCGAAACGGGTGAAACCGACCACTTCACCGCCGGCCGCCTTGACGAACTCGGCGACGGACTGGTTCGGATCCTTGACGAAGGGCTGCTCGGTCAGGCTGTTCTCGGCCAGGTACTTCTTGAGGCGGCCTTCGACCATCTTCTCGGCGATCTGCTCGGGCTTGCCGGCCATGTCAGGCTGGGCCAGGATGATCGCCTTTTCCTTGTCGAGCTGCTCCTGAGGCATGTCCTCGGGAAGTGCCACGGCCGGATTGATCGCAGCCACGTGCATGGCGACGTCCTTGGCCACTTCGGCATTGCCACCCTTGAGGACGGTAAGCACGCCGATACGGCCGCCATGGACGTATTCGCCCACCAGCGCACCTTCCGGCGCCTCGACGACGGCACAGCGACGCACGCCGATGTTCTCGCCGATCTTCTGTACCAGCTGCTCACGAGCGGTTTCGAGCTCACCTGCCATCACCGCGGCAACGTCTTCGCTCTTGGCGGCGAAGAAAGCGTTGGCCACTTTGTCGGCAAAGGCCTTGAAGTTGTCGTCACGGGCGACGAAGTCGGTCTCGGAGTTGATCTCGACCACCACGCCGTAGCTGCCATCCTCGGCGACACGGGTCGCCACGGCGCCTTCGGCGGCGGTGCGTCCGGCCTTCTTGGCGGCCTTGAGGCCCGAGCTCTTGCGCAGGTTTTCGATGGCGACTTCGATATCACCGTCAGCTTCGGTGAGTGCTTTCTTGCACTCCATCATGCCGAGTCCGGTACGCTCGCGAAGTTCCTTGACCTGGGAGGCGCTGATCGCTGCCATGGTGTTCACCTCTTGAATAAGTGGAACCCGGTAGGTTCGACCTGGGAATAAGGGCGCCGGGCCCTTGGGCCCGGTGGAGTCACGCTCCGCCGCAGCGAAGCGATGGCGGGCGGCCGCCTTGGGGCACCGCCCACCCGAGCTGACACCGCCGGCTCGGGGCTTTCGCCGTTACTCGGCAGCGGCAGTGGCGTCGCCACTTTCACCTTCGGTGACCTCGACGAACTCGTCGGGACGGCCTTCCTTCGCACGCGCACAGGCGTCAGCGATCGCCTTGACGTAGATCTGGATGGCACGGATGGAGTCATCGTTGCCGGGAATCACGTAGTCGACGCCATCGGGATCGGAGTTGGTATCCACCACGCCGATGACCGGAATGCCGAGCTTGTTCGCCTCGTTGATGGCGATGCGCTCGTGATCCACGTCGATCACGAACAGCGCGTCAGGCAGGCCGCCCATTTCCTTGATACCGCCGATGGAACGCTCGAGCTTGTCCTGCTCGCGGGTCGCCATCAGGACCTCTTTCTTGGTCAGCTTCTCGAAGGTGCCGTCCTCGCGCATGGACTCGAGGTCACGCAGACGCTTGATCGACTGACGGATGGTCTTGTAGTTGGTCAGCATGCCGCCGAGCCAGCGGTGGTTGACGAAAGGCATGCCAACGCGGTTGGCCTCTTCCTTGATGATCTTGCTCGCACTGCGCTTGGTGCCGACGAACATGATCTTGTTGTTGGAAGCGGCCATCTTCTCGACCACGTCGATCACCTCATTGAGGGCCGGCAGGGTGTGCTCGAGGTTGATGATGTGGATCTTGTTACGAGCGCCGAAGATGAACTTGCCCATCTTCGGGTTCCAGTAACGGGTCTGGTGACCGAAGTGTGCGCCTGCCTTGAGCAGATCGCGCATGTTGACGTGTGCCATGGATGACTCCTGAAAATCGGGTTAGGCCTCCACGCACCCCATGGATCCGACCGCCGGGTAGAGAAAAACCGCGGCAGCACCCGGGACCATGTGCCGGTGCGTGTGTGTTTTCAAGGCTGTTGAATTAACGGCTCAAGCCGTGCTGCGCGTGGCGCTAGCGCGGCTCGCCGCCAACGCCCTCTTGACGTTCGCTGCCACCCGAGCTCGAGCGGCGACGATTGCAGGAAAGCGCGCGGCTTTATACCATAGTTCATCCACGAGATGAAGTCGCCCGCCGTCCATTGCCACGCTGCCGGCGCCTCAACCCCTCTGAACCGAGACTCCATGAACATACCCATCAAGACGCCCGACGAGATCGAGAAGATGCGCGAGGCCGGCCGTCAGGCGGCCAGCGTGCTGGAGATGATAGCGCCCCACGTCACGGCTGGCGTAACCACCGGCGAACTCGACCGACTTTGCCACGATTACATCGTCAACGAGCTGGGCTCCACGCCGGCCCCGCTCGACTATCACGGTTTTCCCAAGTCGATCTGTACCTCGCTCAACCACGTCGTGTGTCACGGCATACCCGACTTCGACAAGAAGCTGAAGAAGGGCGATATCATGAACATCGATGTCACCGTGAAGACCGCCGATGGCTACCACGGCGACTCCAGCGTCATGTTCATCGTCGGCGAGAACATCCAGGGTGAGCGGCTCTGCCGCGTGACTCAGGAGTGCCTGTACCGCAGTATTGCCCTGGTGCGCCCCGGCGTGCGCCTCTCCGAGCTTGCCCGCGCCATTCAGCAGCACGCCGAGGCCAACGGCTACTCGGTGGTCCGCGATTTCTGCGGCCATGGCATCGGCGCCACCTTCCACGAGGACCCGCAGGTGCTGCACTATGACGGCTACGCTCCCGAGGCCGACGCCACCCTGGCCGCCGGCATGTGCTTTACCATCGAGCCGATGATCAACGTCGGCGGTCATCAGACCAAGGTGCTGCGCGACGGCTGGACCGCGGTGACTCGGGACAAGAGCCTGTCTGCCCAGTGGGAGCACACCCTGCTGGTCACCGAGACCGGCGTCGAAGTGCTTACGGCACGCCACGAGGAAGACCTCACCTTCCTCGACCACTGAGTCGAGCCCCTACATGCTGCTGCACCACTATCGCTTCGCGCCCGACGAGACGCTGTTCGATGCCGCCACCTTCCGCAGCGAGCTAGCCGGCACCCGCTCGCCCATCGCTCCGTTCAAGGCGGCGCTGCGCGATATCCAGCAGCGGCTCGATGAACGCTTCCATGCCGGCGCCGACATTCGCGACCTGGTGCACGGCCGCGCCTGGTGCCTGGACCAGCTGCTCGGCGTGGCGTGGTCGCTGCACGACTGGCCCGACGACGGCGTCGCGCTGCTTGCCGTGGGCGGCTATGGCCGCGGCGAGCTGCACCCGCACTCCGACGTCGACCTGATGCTGCTGCTCGGGCAGGACGACGACACCCCTTACCGGGAAGCGCTGACCGCTTTCATTACCCTGCTCTGGGATATCGGACTGGAGATCGGCCACAGCGTCCGTTCACTGGCCGATTGCGAGCGCGAAGCCGAAGGCGACATCACCATCATCACCAACCTGATGGAATCGCGCACCCTGGCCGGCCCCGAAGTCCTGCGCGAGGCGATGAAGGCGCGCATCGCTCCCGAGCGCCTGTGGCCCTCCGACCGTTTCTTCGAGGCCAAGTGGCAGGAGCAGATCACCCGACACCATCGCTTCAACAACTCCGAGTACCATCTCGAACCCAATATCAAGAGCTCGCCGGGCGGACTGCGCGATATTCAGATGATCGGCTGGGTGGCCAAACGCCACTTCGGCAGCCAGCGCTACGAGGATCTGGTGGCCAACGGCTTCATGAACGACGCCGAACTGCGCATCCTGAGCCAGGGCCAGGCCTTCCTGTGGCAGGTACGCTACGCCCTGCACATGCTCACCGGGCGCGCCGAGGATCGCCTGCTGTTCGACCACCAGCGCACCATCGCCGGGCTGTTCGGCTTTCGCGACACCCCCGAACGCCTGGCCGTCGAGCAGTTCATGAAGCGCTATTATCGACACGTCACGGCGCTTGCCGGGCTCAACGACATGCTGCTGCAGCACTTCGACGAGGCCATCCTGCATGGTGGCGAGCGGCTGGAAACGACGGATCTGAATGAACGTTTCGTGATCGAAGGCGGCTACATCAAGGCGCGTACCCGATCCGTCTTCCGCGACCATCCCTATGCGCTGCTCGAGCTGTTCCTGCTAATGGCGGAGCACCCCGACGTCGAAGGGGTGCGTGCCGACACCATCCGCCTCATTCGCGACCATCGTCATCTGATCGATGATCTTTACCGCGACGACGCCCAGCATCAGCACCTATTCATGTCGCTGCTGCGCTCCAGCGGCAACGTGGCGCGCCAGCTCCGGCGCATGAATCGCTACGGGGTGCTGGGCAAGTACCTACCGGAATTCGGCCAGGCGGTGGGGCTGATGCAGCACGACCTGTTCCACATCTACACCGTGGACGCCCACACCCTGCGCCTGCTCAAGTTCATTCATCAATTTCGCAAGACCGAAGCGCGCGAGGAGTTCCCGGTGGCGGCGGCGCTGGTGCACCAGTTGCCCAAGCTGGAACTGCTATGGATTGCCGGCCTGTATCACGATATCGGCAAGGGCCGTGGCGGTGACCACTCGATTCTCGGCGCCCGCGACGTGGAGCGCTTCGCCGAGCGCCACGGTCTTTCCAGCCGCGACACACGGCTGGTCAGCTGGCTGGTGGAGAATCACCTGGTGATGTCGATGGTGGCTCAGAAACGCGATATCACCGACCCCGACGTGATCCGCGAATTCGCGGCCCACGTTGGCGACGAGACCCGCCTGGACCATCTCTATGTACTGACGGTCGCCGACATCAACGCCACCAACCCGACGCTATGGAACGGTTGGCGGGCGTCGCTGCTGCGTCAGCTGCACGCCGAGACCAAGCGCGCCCTGCGCCGCGGCCTGGACAATCCGCTCGACCGAGAAGAATGGGTCGCCGAAACGCGCAACGAGGCACGTTCACTGCTGGCCACGGTGGGCGCCGATCTGGCGCGGGTCGAACGCCTGTGGCAGCAGTTGGGTGAGGAGTACTTCCTGCAGTACGCCCCCAGCGAGATCGTCTGGCAGACCATGGGCATTCTCGCTCATGGCGGGTCGACGCTGCCGCTGATCCTGATCAGTGCGCCCACCGACGACATGTCCGATGGCGGCACCAAGGTGTTCATCCACACCCGTTCGGTGGACGATCTGTTCGCCGCCACCGCGGCGGCCATGGAACAGCTGGGTCTGTCGATCCACGACGCCCGCATCGCCACGTCGAGCAACGACTGGACACTCAATACCTTCATCGTGCTCGACGACATGGGGCGGGCCATACGCGACCAGAATCGCATCGAGGAGATACGCTCACATCTGGTGGAAGAGCTTGACGACCCTGATGACTACCCGCAGATCGTCACCCGCCACACCCCGCGCCAGCTGCGCCACTTCAAGGTCGCGACCGAAGTGATCATCGAACAGGACCCGGCCAACGAGCGTACTTTGCTGGAGCTGACCGCCCCCGACCGTCCCGGCCTGCTGGCCCGTGTCGGACGCATCTTCATGGAGCAGGACATTTCGCTTTCGGCGGCCAAGATCGCCACCCTGGGCGAGCGGGTGGAAGACGTTTTCTTCATCACCGACAAATCCGGCCAGCCGTTGACCGACCCGGAGCGCCAGCAGCAGTTGCGCAAGCGGCTGATCGACATGCTCGACGTGGCAGGCTGAAACCTGCCGCGTATTGGTTTGAGGCCGGCCGGGGCCTTCCCTATAATCATCGGTCTGCCTGCAGCCATGACAACGACGCCGCTTCCCGGCGCCTGGACACCGATGAACCCCGATCTCGACGCTCTGAAGCCTTACCCCTTCGAGAAACTCGCCGCGCTGAAGGCCGGCGTGGTGCCACCCGAAGGGCTTGCGCACATTCCGCTGACCATCGGCGAGCCGCAGCATGCGCCCTTCGACGGGGCACTGAAGACGCTGCACGAACACCAGCTCGACTTCGCCCGCTACCCCGCCACGGCCGGCATTGCCGAACTGCGCGATGCCATCGCCGGCTGGGCCCGCCGCCGCTTCCACCTCGCAGGGCTCGACCCCGAGCGCCAGGTGCTGCCGGTCAACGGCACCCGCGAGGCGATCTTCGCCTTCGTCCAGGCCGCACTCGACCGCTCGCGTCCAGCCCGCGTCGCGGTACCCAATCCTTTCTACCAGATCTATGAAGGAGCCACCCTGCTCGCCGGTGGCCAGCCGCTCTACCTGCCCTGCCGGGTCGAGAATGGCTTTCGTCCCGACTTCGATGCCGTGCCGGCCGCTACCTGGCGCGACGTTCAGATCCTTTTCCTCTGCTCGCCGGGCAATCCCACCGGGGCGGTGACGCCGCGCGCCGAGTTCGAGAAGCTCATTGCGCTGGCTGACGAGTTCGACTTCATCATCGCCTCCGACGAATGCTATTCCGAGCTCTACCTGGACGAGAGCACGCCGCCGCCAGGGCTACTGGAAGCGTGCACCGCCTTGGGTCGCCACGACTTCCATCGCTGCCTGGTGTTTCACTCGCTGTCGAAACGCTCCAACCTGCCCGGACTGCGCTCCGGCTTCGTGGCGGGCGACGCTGAATTGATCGCCCCCTTCAAGCGCTACCGCACCTACCACGGCTGCGCCATGTCGCTGCCGCTTCAGTACGCCTCGATCACCGCCTGGAACGACGAGGCTCACGTACGTGCCAACCGCGACGCCTATCGCGAGAAGTTCGCCGCTGTCAGCGAGATTCTCGCGCCGGTACTTGAATTCCCCGTACCCGAGGCCAGTTTCTACTTATGGCCGGCAGTGCCGGGTGGCGACGACGAGGCATTCACCCGGGCGCTTTTCGCTGCCGAACACGTCAGTGTGCTGCCCGGCTCCTATATGGGCCGCCCCGCCGTCGGCGGCGGGATGGAGCGCGCAGACGAGCGAGGGGGAAATCCCGGCGCGGGCCGCATTCGCCTGGCACTGGTGGCCGAACTCGAACCCACTGTCGAAGCCGCCTATCGAATTCGTCGTTTCATCGAAAGGAGGACATGATGGCGACCCTGTTCGTGATCAAGAACTGCGATACCTGCCGCAAGGCGCGCAAGGCCCTGGATGAGAAGGGTCTGCCCTACCAGATACACGACCTGCGCGAGGATGGCCTCTCAGCGGCACTGCTCGAGCACATACTCGAGCGAACACCGGTGCTGGAGATCCTCAACCGACGCAGCACCACCTGGCGCAATCTGGCCGAAGAGGACAAGCAGGACGTCGATGCCAACAAGGCTCGTGCGCTGATCATGGCCAACCCCACCCTGCTCAAGCGTCCGCTGCTCGATACCGGCGACGACATTCGCGTCGGCTACCGCGACGGCGACTACGACGACCTCAAAGGCTGACCCCATTTCCATCACGACACGAGGACACCCCATGTTGAGTTTTGCCTTCGGAATCGGCACCCAGAATACCCAGGGCGACTGGTTGGAGATCTACTACCCGGCACCGCTGTTCAAACCGGATGCCAGCCTGGTGGAAGCCGTCGGCAAGGTGCTCGACATCCCCGCAGGCAACGGCGCCGTCAGTTTCCTGCCGGAGCACTGTGCCAAGATCGCCGAGGCGCTCAAGGGCGCAGGCCATGTGGCCCAGGCCGAACTGGCCGAGGCACTGGCTGCCAGCCAGCGCCCGCTGGTCGCCACCTTTCTCGCCAACGACACGGCACCGCAGAGCGCGCCCGAGGTGTACCTCAAGCTGCACCTGCTGTCGCACCGTCTGGTCAAGCCGCATGGCGTCGACCTGACCGGCATGTTCGGTCTGCTGCGCAACGTGGCCTGGAGCAGCGAAGGCCCGATCGACATCGAGGAGCTCCCCGCCAGACGTCTCAAGGCGCGCCTGGAGGGTCGCACGCTGTCGGTGGACTGCATCGACAAGTTCCCCAAGATGACCGACTACGTGGTGCCCAGCGGGGTGCGTATCGCCGATACCGCCCGAGTGCGCCTGGGCGCCTACCTCGGGGAAGGCACCACCGTCATGCACGAGGGCTTCGTCAACTTCAACGCCGGCACCGAGGGTCCCGGCATGATCGAGGGGCGTATCTCCGCCGGGGTGCTGGTGGGCAAGGGCTCGGATCTGGGCGGCGGCTGCTCCACCATGGGCACCCTCTCCGGCGGTGGCAACATCGTCATCAAGGTTGGCGAGGGTTGCCTGATCGGCGCCAATGCCGGCATCGGTATTCCCCTGGGCGACCGCTGCACCGTGGAGGCGGGGCTCTACATTACCGCCGGCGCCAAGGTCACCCTGCTCGACGACCAGGGCCAGGAGGTCAAGACCGTGGCGGCCCGCGAGCTGGCCGGCCAGAGCGATCTTCTGCTGCGCCGTAACTCGCAGAACGGACGCATCGAGTGCCTGACCAACAAGAGCGCCATTGCCCTCAACGAAGCACTCCACGCCCACAATTGAAGCGTAAAGGGGGCGCCCTTGCGGCGCCCCCGCCGCCACCCGGTACACCGTATGTCCGAGACGACGCAAGACCTGTCCCCTACCCTGGCCCTGGCCATGGAGCTGATCCGACGCCCTTCGGTCACCCCGGACGACCTGGGCTGCCAGACGCTGATGATCGAGCGCCTGGAACGGCTCGGCTTCCATATCGAGCGCCTGCCCTTCGGCGACGTGGAGAATTTCTGGGCGACCCACGGTCACCATGGACCCGTGCTGGCATTTGCCGGTCATACCGACGTGGTGCCGAGCGGCCCGCACGTGCATTGGGACACACCACCCTTCGAACCCAGCATCGACGATGACGGCATGCTGCGCGGCCGCGGAGCGGCCGACATGAAAGGCAGCCTGGCGGCAATGATCACCGCAGTGGAGCGCTTCGTCAGCGCTCACCCCGACCACCACGGCCGCATCGCCTTTCTGATCACCTCCGACGAGGAAGGGCCCGCAGTGGACGGCACCCGTGCGGTGGTCGAGCTGTTGCGTGAACGCCACGAACGGCTCGATTACTGCATTGTCGGCGAGCCCTCTTCCACCGACATGCTGGGCGACGTGATCAAGAACGGCCGGCGCGGCTCGCTGGGTGGCCTGCTACACATCAAGGGTATCCAGGGCCATGTGGCCTACCCTCATCTGGCGCGCAACCCTATCCACCAGGCCATGCCGGCCCTGGATGCGCTGGTCAAGGAGCACTGGGACAGCGGCAACGACTTCTTCCCGGCCACCAGCTTCCAGCTCTCCAACATTCGCGCCGGCACCGGTGCCACCAATGTCATCCCCGGCGACGTGGAAGTGGTGTTCAATTTCCGTTTTTCCACCGAAGTGACCCATGAGCAGCTCAAGGCACGGACCCAGGCGATCCTCGATGCCCACGGGCTCGAGTACCAGCTCGACTGGACGCTGAACGGCGAACCGTTCCTGACTGCGGAAGGCGAACTGGTGGACGCTGCACTGCATGGCGTCGAAACCATTCTCGGCCGACGGCCCAAGCTCTCCACCAGCGGCGGCACATCGGACGGGCGCTTCATTGCCACACTGGGCAGCCAGGTGGTAGAGCTGGGGCCACGCAACGCCACCATTCACCAGACCAACGAACGCGTACGCGCCGCCGACCTGGACGACCTGAGCCGAATCTATGAAGCGATTCTGAAGAAGCTCTTCGTCAACGGTACCGCCCAGCCCTGAAATATGCCAAGAGAGTTCACCATGCCACATCAGCACGACAGCCAGCTGAGCTATCCGGATATCGAGGTCTACCTGCGTCAGGCGCCGATCGAGGCCATCAACGCCTGGCTCGGCGACAAGCTGGATGCCGCTCCGCTGCGTGCTGCCGGACGTAACAAGTGGCAGTCACGCGGCCAATACGAAGGGCACGAGGTGCCGGTTCTACTGGTGGAGAAAGCGGCCGACGGCTTTGCCAGCCTGTGGCTCGACAGCCCGCACACCCCATGGCCACGCGACTGCGACTGCGCTCGCGACGCGGCCGCCACGCTCGGCTGTGAAGTGCGCTGCTCGTTGGGCGGTTGGCAGCCCGGCGACGAGCCAGACCGCTTCTGGCAGGTACTGCCCGATGGCAGCGAAGGCGCCATCGACTGGCCCGACTCCGGCCAGTGACCCGAAACGACATCGCCCCGCCGAAGCGGGGCGATGTTCTTTGAGGCTGACCAGCTTTCAACAACGCCTGGTCGAGCGCAGGCGCTTCGCTCAAGTTATCACAGTGACGTCGTCGGCTTGCAGCCCCCGTTCATTCTCGATCACGTAATACCGCACCTTCTGCCCTTCGGCCAGGGTACGGTGTCCGCGACCGCGAATGGCGCGGAAATGGACGAATACGTCCTCTCCGCTCTCGCGCTTGATGAAGCCGTACCCTTTGTTGACGTTGAACCACTTGACCTCACCGATCTCGCGGTCATCGTTCTCCGCGTCGGCCAGCACCGCCAACCTGGGGTTGAAAGACTGAATGACGAGGGTGGCGATCAGCAGTGCAACGAATACCGCTGCCGCCACAGCGAGATAGACCGAGGCCACGCCGTCGACCTCGAGGAGGGCGAACAGCTGTGGTGCAAGTTCGTCGCCAGTCAGCGAAACGAACAGAACGATCAACAACGGTGCCGGCAGCGCCAACAGCAGGCTGATCAACGTACAGCGAAAGATGACCTTGCGATTCATGGATCCGTATTGCTCACTTGTTATGTGGAATGTGTGAAACAGGATGCTCAATGACGACACGACCCGAGCCCCATCGCCCAATGAAGGTGTCACGATGAACAGCGACACGCAGCGCGACGATTCTAGCATGAGCCCCGAGCATGCGCTCGCCGCTCGCCTCGAGGCGCTGGAAAGCCGTATCGCCTTCCAGGAACACTGGCTGGACACGCTCGACGAGGCCGTTGCCGCCCAGGACAGACGGCTGGCCCAGCTGGAAAGGATCAATTCGTTGATGCAAGAGAAGCTACGCGATCAGCAGCAGGCGCTGCAGGAAGCGGACATGGCGGCACCGTCACCGCAGGATGAGGTGCCGCCGCACTATTGAAGATGAGGAAGCGATGTATTCATGTCGCGAGCGATGACAGGCTGGCCGCCGCCGGAACGGAAAGACCGGAGTTTACACGGCAGTAAATGAGGATCTTGAGTACCGCCGGCGGCCAGGATGTCGAGCGCAGCAATGAATACGCGCTTCATCAAAGATCGTCGAGGTAGCGCTCCGCATCTAAGGCCGCCATGCAGCCGGTGCCGGCGGAGGTCACCGCCTGGCGGTAAACGTGGTCCATCACGTCGCCGGCGGCGAACACACCGGGAATGCTGGTGGCGGTGGCGTTGCCCTCGAGACCGGATTGGACCTTGATGTACCCGTCGTGCATCTCCAACTGGCCTTCGAAGATGCCAGTGTTGGGGCTGTGACCGATGGCGATGAACACGCCTGGCGCCTCGAGTTCCTTCATGCTGTCGTCGACGGTGGAGCGGATACGCACCCCGGTCACACCGCTGGCGTCGCCCAGCACCTCCTCCAGCACGTGATTCCATTCGAGCACTACGTTTCCGCTCGCGGCCTTCTCACGCAGCTTGTCCTGCAGGATTTTCTCGGCGCGCAGGCTGTCGCGCCGGTGCACCAGGGTCACCTTGGAGGCGATGTTGGAAAGGTAGAGCGCTTCCTCCACGGCGGTATTGCCGCCTCCCACCACCACCACTTCCTTGTTGCGATAGAAGAAACCGTCACAAGTGGCACAGGCCGAAACCCCTTGCCCCATGAACTGCTGCTCCGAGGGCAACCCCAGATAGCGGGCGCTGGCACCGGTGGCCACGATGAGGGCATCGCAGGTATAGCTGCCACTGTCGCCCTTCAGGGTGAAGGGCCGGTTTCGCAAGTCGACCTCGTGAATATGGTCGAACAGCACTTCGGTATCGAAACGCTCGGCGTGACGCTTCATGCGCTCCATGAGCTCCGGGCCCTGAACGCCGGCATCGTCGCCGGGCCAGTTGTCCACGTCGGTGGTCGTGGTCAGTTGGCCGCCAGCCTGGATGCCGGTGATCAGTAACGGCTTGAGATTGGCTCGGGCCGCGTACACGGCAGCGGTATAGCCGGCCGGGCCTGAGCCCAGAATGATCAGGCGTTCGTGACGCGCTTCGCTCATGAAGAGATCCTCGCAGCTCGAAAACGGAATGAGGCTTGGCATGTTTCGCCCCGGTCCGGGGCAGGTGGCGGCCATTATATCAGCTCGCTCACTCCCCCTTCTCGCCTTCCTTCACAGCACGTCATCGTCGCGCCCCACCCTCAGGTCTTCCAGATCGCCGGTGACAGGTGAAATCTCGATTTTGAGCTGAATCGGCGCGCAGCAGAAGGGGCAGTCCTCCCAGGTTTCCTGGCTTCCCTGAGAGATGTCCACCAGCAGGTCGAAGGCCGTGCTGCAATAGGGGCAGTGGACCGTATGGCTATCAAGCTGATCTTCGTACATGGCGCGGGCTCCCTTGGTATCACGAGCTCCGCCCACCGGCATGGCAGCGCTACGCAACCGACCTTTTCAGCATAGAAACCTTGGGCAGCGCTTGAAAGGGGGACCTATCATGACCATGTGTTAGGCATGAGACCGATGAAAAGGACCGTTCCCTACCGTGACAGGAGGCCTTCATGAGCCGTGACGAGACGCCGAATACCCTGCAGACCCTGGTCGCCGGCGGTACCACCTTCCACTTCTACAGCCTGCCCGAGGCAGCCAAGACCCTGGGCAACATAGACCGGCTACCGAAGACCCTGAAGATCCTGCTGGAAAACCAGCTACGCTTTGCCGAAGACCCCAGCGTGGCGCGCGAGGACATGCAAGCCCTGGTCGACTGGCAGCAGGACGGACGCTCCAACCGTGAGATCGGCTATCGCCCAGCGCGAGTGTTGATGCAGGACTTCACCGGCGTACCCGGCGTGGTGGATCTGGCCTCGATGCGTGCTGCCGTGGAAAAGCTCGGCGATGACCCCTCGCGCATTAACCCTCTGTCGCCCGTGGATCTGGTGATCGATCACTCGGTGATGGTCGACAAGTTCGGCAATCCCAGCGCGTTCAAGGACAACGTTGCCATCGAAATGGAGCGCAACCAGGAGCGCTATGAATTCCTGCGCTGGGGCCAGGACGCGTTTGACAACTTCCGCGTGGTGCCGCCGGGCACCGGTATCTGCCACCAGGTCAATCTGGAGTATCTGGGCCGGACGGTGTGGACCAAGCAGGAGAACGACAAGACCTTCGCCTATCCCGATACGCTGGTTGGCACCGACTCCCACACCACCATGATCAACGGCCTAGGCGTCCTCGGCTGGGGGGTAGGCGGCATCGAGGCAGAGGCGGCCATGCTCGGCCAGCCGGTGTCGATGTTGATACCGGAGGTCGTGGGTTTCAAGCTCACCGGCAGGCTCAAGGAGGGCATCACCGCCACCGATCTGGTGTTGACGGTGACCCAGATGCTGCGAAGCCACGGCGTGGTAGGCAAGTTCGTCGAGTTCTACGGCGACGGCTTGGCGGATCTGCCCCTGGCCGACCGTGCCACCATCGCCAATATGGCACCGGAATACGGAGCCACCTGCGGCTTCTTCCCGGTCGATGACGAAACGCTCGCTTACCTGCGCCTTACCGGGCGTGAGGATGAGCATATCGACCTGGTGGAGGCGTACAGCAAAGCCCAGGGGCTGTGGCGGGAGCCCGGCGACGAGCCGGTCTTCAGCGACACCCTGCATCTCGACCTCGGTGATGTCGAAGCCAGCCTTGCCGGTCCCAAGCGGCCTCAGGATCGGGTCGCACTGACCGACATGAAAGCCACCTTCGAGAAGCTGATGGAGGGCGAGAGGAGCGGCAAGACGCCCCCCAGCGAAGAGAAGGGGCGCCTCTATTCAGAGGGCGGCCAGACGGCGGTGGGCGTGCACGATAGCTACCACCATCACGACAGCCAGAACGTGGAGCTGGACGGCGAGCAGTTCATGCTCAACCCCGGCGCCGTGGTCATTGCCGCCATCACCTCGTGTACCAACACCTCCAATCCCAGCGTCATGCTGGCCGCCGGGCTGCTGGCACGCAACGCCCATGCCAAGGGGCTCAAGACCAAACCCTGGGTGAAGACCTCGCTGGCGCCCGGCTCGAAGGTGGTGACCGAGTATCTCGAGGCCGGCGGCGTGCAGAGCGATCTCGACGCTCTGGGTTTCAACCTGGTGGGCTATGGCTGTACCACCTGCATCGGCAACTCGGGCCCACTGCCGCCGGCTATCGAAAAGGCGGTCGAAGAGGGCGACATCACCGTGGCCGCGGTGCTTTCGGGCAATCGCAACTTTGAGGGGCGCATCCATCCACTGGTGAAGACCAACTGGCTCGCCTCGCCGCCGCTGGTGGTCGCCTATGCCCTGGCCGGCAACGTGCGCCTCGACCTGACCCGCGACCCTCTGGGCGAGGACGGGGAGGGCAACCCTGTCTACCTGAAGGACATCTGGCCCTCCCAGGCCGATATTGCCAATGCGGTACAGAAGGTAAAGACGGAGATGTTCCGCAAGGAGTATGCCGAGGTTTTCGAAGGCGACGACATCTGGAAGTCACTCCAGGTACCGCAAAGCAAGGTCTATGAGTGGTCGCCTAACTCCACCTACATTCAGCACCCGCCATTCTTCGAGGGCATGCGCCGCGACCCGGATCCCATCGAAGACGTCAAGGACGCCCACATCCTGGCGATACTCGGCGACTCGGTGACCACCGACCATATCTCGCCGGCCGGTTCGATCAAGCCCGACAGCCCTGCTGGCCGCTACTTGCAGGAGCACGGCATCAAGCCGGTGGACTTCAACTCCTACGGCTCACGCCGCGGCAACCATGAAGTGATGATGCGCGGCACCTTCGCCAACGTGCGCATTAGAAACGAGATGCTCGATGGCGTGGTGGGCGGCGAAACCCGGCATGTCCCCTCCGGCGAACAGATGGCGATCTACGATGCCGCCATGAAGTACCAGGAGCAGGATACGCCGCTCGTCGTGGTTGCCGGCAAGGAGTACGGCACCGGCTCGTCGCGGGACTGGGCGGCCAAGGGTACGCGGCTGCTAGGCGTGCGCGCCGTCATCGCCGAATCCTACGAGCGTATCCACCGCTCCAACCTGATCGGCATGGGCGTGGTACCGCTGCAGTTTTCCGCAGAGGAAAATCGCCAGAGCCTGGGTCTGACCGGCGACGAGACGATCTCCATCGAAGGGTTGGCCAACCTGACCCCTGGCGGCAAGGTCACAATCAGGGTGAAGAGCGACAAGGGTGAAAAGAGCATCGACGTCCTATGCCGCATCGACACCGCCAACGAGCTGGAATACTACCGTCACGGCGGCATTCTCCATTACGTGCTACGGCGGATGATAGGCGCCGTGTAGGCTAATCCCACCAACCTGCTCTCACGCGAAAGGCCCTGCCGGGAAACCGGCAGGGCCTTTGTCATTACATGGCTTAGTGCGCTATCAGAACGAGCGACGACGGTAGCGGCGATATTCCGGCGTCCAGCTGCTGCGCTCGATGGCCTGACGCAGCTTGATGCCGTCGGTGCGCAACGCCACGCCCTCCTGCTGGGCCTGGGCGGCCACGTCGAAGGCAATGGCCTTGGACAGTTCGCGGATCTGCGACAGTGCCGGCAGCAAGGATCCTTTGCCTTCTTTCACCAGCGGTGCCTCGCGGGCCAGCGCGCGAGAGGCCGCCATGAGCATGGCGTCCGTGACACGCTTGGCGCCACTGGCCACCACGCCCAGACCGATGCCGGGGAAGATGTAGGCGTTGTTACACTGGGCGATGGGGTAGGTCTTGCCATCGTGAACCACTGGCGAAAAGGGGCTGCCGGTCGCCACCAGAGCCTGACCGTCGGTCCACTCGATCACGTCTGCCGGTGTGGCTTCGGCGCGTGAGGTGGGGTTGGAGAGCGGCATGATCACAGGCCGCTCGCATCCGGCATGCATGGCACGGACCACATCTTCGGAGAAAAGCCCCGGCTGCCCCGAGACACCGATCAGCACCGTGGGTTTGATGTGGCGCGCCACCTCCAGCAATGACTGATTTTGCCAACTCTCGACCAGTGCCGGGTCGTGGGCCAGACGCCGCTGGAAGTCGCGCAGCCAAGCCTGATCGCTGGTGACCAGCCCTTCGCGGTCGACCATGAAGACCCGCCGCCGCGCCTCCTTCTCGGACAAGCCTTCGGCCTGCATGGCGACGACGACCTGTTCGGCGATACCGCAGCCGGCGGAGCCGGCGCCGACGAATACCACGCGCTGGTCGGCGATGGTCTCGTCGCGGGCCTGGCAGGCCGCCATTAGGGTGCCCACGGCAACCGCCGCAGTGCCCTGCACGTCATCATTGAAGCAGCACAGCTGATCGCGATAGCGCTCCAGCAGCGGTACCGCATTGGCCTGGGCGAAGTCCTCGAACTGCAGCAGCACGTTGGGCCAACGGCGCTTCACCGCGGCGATAAAGTCCTCGAGGAAGGCGTCGTACTCCTCCTGGGAAATACGTGGGTGACGCCAGCCCATGTACATGGGGTCGTCGAGTAGCGCCTGGTTGTTGGTGCCCACGTCGAGCATGATCGGCAAGGTGTAGGCAGGGCTGATGCCGCCGCAGGCGGTATAGAGCGCCAGCTTGCCGATAGGGATGCCCATGCCGCCGATACCCTGGTCGCCGAGCCCGAGAATGCGCTCACCGTCGGTCACCACGATCACTCGGACCTTGCCCTTGGTGGCACTGCGCAAGATGTCGTCGATGTGGTCACGATCAGGGTAGCTGATGAATAGACCGCGGTGACTCCGATAAATATTGGAGAACTCCTCGCAGGCCTGACCCACCGTAGGGGTGTAGATGATCGGCAGCATCTCCTCGAGATGCTCCATGACCATGTGGTAATAGAGCGTCTCGTTGTCGTCCTGGATCGCACGCAGATGGATATGCCGGTCCAGGTCGCTATAGCACTGCTGATACTGGCGGTAGGCGCGCTCGGCCTGCTCCTCGATCGACTCCACGTTCTGCGGCAGCAGACCGATCAGATTGAACTCGAGTCGCTCCTCTCGGGAAAAAGCACTGCCCTTGTTGAGCAGTGGCATTTCGAGCAACGAAGGACCAGCGTAGGGAATATAGAGTGGACGTTTGCTTTCGGGCATCTCTGATCTCGATACGGTGACTGGAACCGGGCCGTAGGGAGGCGCAGTCGGATGCACTACGCTTCCCCAGCGCTCTGTGGGCGCCTTGGCGCCAACTCTACCATGCCTCCACCGCCATGGCGCATCAGCTCGTCTTGGCCCGGGTGTTATCGCCGGGCAAGCGGTCGAAGAACATCGGGCGCAGACGCACGCCGAAAGCGTTGCCGGCGAAACCCGCCACCAGCCACACCCAGCCGTGCAGGCTGCCTGACGCTATGCCACTGAAATAAGCGCCGATGTTGCAGCCGAAGGCCAGCCGGGCACCATAGCCCAGCATCAACCCGCCGACCACCGCCGCCGCCGCCGAGCCAAGCGGAATGCGCAGAGTCGGGGCGAAGCGTCCCGCCAGAGTCGCCGCCACCATGGCCCCTAGAATAATGCCCACGTTCATCACCGTCGTGATGTCGCTCCATACACTGGCGCGCAGTGCGGCGGCGTTGGCCGAACTTTGCCAGTAGCCCCACTGACTTACGTCGCCACCGATGAACTCGTAGACTTTGGCACCCCACAGGGCAAAGGCCGACGTGATGCCCCAAGGGCGCCCGGCCAGTGCCAGGGTGGCGAAGTTGAGCAACGCCAGAGCCACCGCCCCCAGCAGCAGCGGCCAGGGGCCGGTGAGCCAGCGCCCATGACTGAAGTTGGCACGCGGTGTCTCCTCCAGCCGGCCATGGCGACGCTTCTCCAACACTATCGTCAGTGCGGCGATGCCAGCGAACAGGGCCAGGCTCACGGCGATACCGCCGCCCGCACCGAAAGTCTGCACCAGCGATACCGGCTGGAAGGCCGGAAGCCCCATCCACCAGGAGAAATGGGCGCTGCCGATCACCGAGCCGACGATGAAGAAGATCAGCGTAATGACCATTCGCGCGTTGCCACCCCCGGCGGTGAAAAGGGTGCCCGAAGCACAGCCGCCGCCCAGCTGCATGCCGATACCGAACAGGAAGGCGCCGAACACCACCGAGACGCCAATGGGCGAGACGAAGCCGCTCACCTCCTGCCCCCACAGGCTGCCCGCCCCCAGCACCGGGAAGAACAGCAGCACGGCGATGGCCAGCATCACCATCTGGGCGCGTAGCCCACGCCCGCGTCGTTCGCTGATGAACACACGCCAGGCGGCAGTGAAGCCGAAGGCGGCATGATAAAGCGACACGCCCAGCAGCGCCCCGACGATCATCAACAGGCCCAGGCGCGTGCCGTAGGCCAGGCCGACCATCAGGGCGCCTGCCAGCAATAGCGCCCCCAGCGTCAGCGAAATCCGTCGCGGCCGTTTCGCTTCCAGTGCAGTGGCCATGAAACTCCTCCTCTCGATTCGCTCCTGCAGCTTGGCAACTTCAACGGAAGTCTGCCAGCCGTGCCCTAAACGAGACAGGGCGCCCTAAGGCGCCCTGCTCGGTCACCCGTGGCGTTCCTCAGACGAAACGCCCCAGCCCTACGGCATAGCGCAGCTTGTCCATCAATGGCGCGGCTTCGGCGCGGGCACGCTCGGCCCCCTTCTGCAGCACGCTTTCGATATGCGCCGGGTCCTCCATCAATGCCATGTAGCGCTCGCGCGGCTCGCGCAGCTGAGCGTCGAGGTGTTCGAACAGACGATTCTTGACCTCGCCCCAGCCGATGCCATTCGCATACTCGCTGCGCATCGCCTCGCGCTCCTCGCGGGTGGCGAAGGCCGAATATATCTGGAACAGGGTGCAGCCCTCGGTATCCTTGGGCTCACCGGGTTCCAATGAATTGGTCTTGATCTTGCGTACCAGCTTGAGCAGCTTCTTTTCCGAGACGAACAGCGGAATGGTGTTGTTGTAGCTCTTGGACATCTTGCGGCCGTCGAGCCCGTTGAGCACTGCGACTTCGTCGTCCACCACCGCCTCGGGCAGGGTGAAATACTCGCCTTTGAACAGGTGATTGAAACGCCCCCCCACATCGCGCGCCATCTCGATGTGCTGGATCTGGTCGCGCCCCACCGGCACCTTGTGGGCATTGAACATCAGGATGTCGGCGGCCATGAGAACCGGATAGCCGAACAGGCCCATGGTGATGCCCTTGTCCGGGTCCTGATTTCCGGCGGACTCGTTCTCGGCCACCGCCGCCTTATAGGCGTGGGCGCGATTCATCAGTCCCTTGGCGCAGACGCAGGAGAGCATCCAGGTCAGCTCGGGGATCTCGGGGATATCCGACTGGCGGTAGAAGATGGCGTTGTCGGTATCGAGACCCAATGCCAACCAAGTAGCGGCAATCTCCAGGCGCGACTCCTGCACCCGCTTGGGGTCCTGGCACTTGATCAGTGCATGCAGGTCAGCGAGGAAGTAGTAGGACTGTACGCTCGGGTCCTGGCTCGCGGCGATGGCGGGCTTGATGGCGCCGACATAGTTGCCGAGGTGCGGGGTACCGGTAGTGGTGATGCCGGTGAGAACGCGTGTCTGCTGGGATGCTGCACTCATGGAAGGCGGACTCTGCTAGCGGAAATGCCCGCTATGGTAACGCGAGGGGGCGGTCAAGGCGACCGCCCCGGCGCCGCGCACCGCACCGATTCGCTCGCCAGGCATTTGCTACACCAGGCTAGCGGGATCGACGCTCTCCAGGCCAAAGGCCTCGGCCACGGCGCGGTAGGTGACCTGGCCATCATGGACGTTGAGCCCGGGCATGAAGTGGGCATCGTCGGCCAGCGCCCGCTTCCAGCCCTTGTCGGCCAGGGCGATGACGAACGGCAGGGTGGCGTTGGTCAGCGCCTGGGTCGAGGTACGTGCCACCGCACCCGGCATGTTGGCCACGCAGTAATGCACGATACCGTCGACCATATAGGTCGGCTCGGCGTGGGTGGTGGCCCGGCTGGTTTCAAAGCAGCCGCCCTGGTCGATGGCCACATCCACCAGTACGCTGCCAGGCTTCATGTCGGCGAGCATCGTATGGGTGATCAACTTCGGCGCGGCGGCGCCGGGGATCAGCACGGCACCGACGATCAGGTCGCTCTCGCGTACCGCCTCATCGATGGCATCGGCGGTGGAGAAGACGGTCTTAATGCGGCCTTGGTAGCGGTCGTCGAGCACTTCGAGACGCACAATCGACTTGTCCAGCACGGTGACTTCTGCACCCAACCCCAGTGCCATGCGGGCGGCGTTCTCGCCTACCACGCCGCCGCCGATCACCGCGACCTTGCCCGGGGCGACGCCGGGCACACCGGGCAGTAGCACGCCTGAGCCACTCTGGGCCTTCTCCAGGCTATGGGCCCCGGCCTGGATCGCCATGCGCCCTGCCACTGTGCTCATGGGAGCCAGCAGCGGCAGGCCGCCCTCACGGTCGGTGACGGTTTCGTAGGCGATGCAGGTGGCCCCGCTCGCCATCAGGCCGCGAGTGAGCGTTTCCTCGGCAGCCAGGTGCAGGTAGGTAAACAGCGTCTGCCCGCGGGAGAGACGTGCCACCTCATCCGTCTGGGGCTCCTTGACCTTGAGGATCAGCTCGGCTTCACCCCAGAGGGTATCCACGTTCCCGTCGAGCCAGGCGCCCGCTGCCTCGTAGTCGGCATCGGAGAAGCCCGCGCCTTCGCCGGCGCCCACCTGAACGGTCACCGAATGGCCCCGCGTCGCCAGCTCCCGTGCCCCCGTAGGAGTCAGGGCGACGCGATACTCATGGTTCTTGATTTCCTTCGGCACGGCGATCTTCATGGGGGCCCCTCCTGCGGCACTCTTGTTAGGGGTTCGTCACGACCATTACAGCACAGTCAGTCCATACACGAAGCGCCAACGATAAAGAACGGCAAAAACCCATCCTCAAGGCCAATTCAGCAGAATCACGGCCTCACTCGACCACGAGCGCTCCACCGTAAATCGTTACGTACTCCTCGGGGAGACGCCGAGGCCGGCCCGAGGTGAGCTCGATACAGGCAAAGCGGGTGCGAGCGCGCAGCAGAGTGCGGCCATCGGCGGGCCGTATCAGTTGGAAGCGCCGGGTCAGGGTCAGGCGGCCATCGCAACCGACGATCCAGGTGGCTAGGGCAAGCTGCTCCCCCTGAAAGGCCGGCGCCAGGTAGTCGAGCTCATGCCGATGTACGGCCATGGCCCGGTCCAGTTCACGATAGCGGGCCAGATCCAGGCCCAGATGTGCCGAGTGGGCCCAGCTCACCTGCTCGATCCAGCGCAGGTACTCGGTGTTGTTGGCGTGGCCGTACTCGTCGATGGCCGAGGCACCTACTTCCAGTTCGATGACGAACGGATCGGGCAGATCCCACTCCAGTGACATAGTGCTCTCCGTGCGGGTTCTTTCATGACGGATTCAGGCTTTCGTCGTGCCGCAACGCCAGCAGGTATCGAAGACACCTTCCAGCGTTTCGCCGCAGTTCGGGCAGTGCCAGCCCGGCGTTTCGCCGGGACCAGACATGGCTGCGTGAATCAATGCTTCGGCATGCTCGCGGTTGTGCGGTGCCACCCACACCTCGGGCTCGCACTCACCCAGCGGCAGCTCACCCGCACCTCCGCCCAGGACCATATTGCGCAGCTCCACGGGAATGTCCGCCGCGGCCAGCACGTTGCGTACGTGACTGACCAGCAGCGCATTGGAGTGAGCGAAGACGCGTACATAGCCGCTCATTTCAATCCCGGAAGACGCGGACGCCCAGGGCTTTCAGATAAGACGTCTCCGGGATTGCCGGATGCACCGGATGGTCAGCCGCCTGGTGGCCCTGATAAACGATCTGCCCGTGGCGGTCCTGGTGACGTACCGCACCGCGCACCACCTCCACCAGTCGCTCGGGGGCCAGGTGCATGGAGCAGGAGGCGGAAAGCAGCAGACCATCGCGCCCCAGCAGACGCATGGCCTCTCGGTTGAGCCTGGCGTAAGCGCGCTCACCGTTGGGGATATCCTTACGCTTCTTGATGAAGGCCGGAGGGTCGAGAATCACCACGTCGAACTGCTCGCCGTCGGCCTTGAGCGCAGCGAGGGCCTCGAAGGCATCGGCCTCGCCTACCGCGACCTGCTCATGAAGGCCGTTCAGGGCCGCGTTCTCGGCTACTCGCTCCAGGGCCTGGGCGCTAGAGTCGATGCACAGCACCTCGCGTGCGCCATTGGCTGCTGCCTGCACACCCCAGCCACCGACGTAGCTGAACATGTCCAGTACGCGCTTACCGGCGACCAGGCCGTTGAGCCAGGCGCGGTTGGCGCGGTGGTCGAAGAACCAACCGGTCTTCTGGCCATCCACTACCGGCACATTGAAGCGTACCCCGTTCTCCTCCATCAGCACCGGGCCGTCGAGCTCGCCCTTGGCCACGGTGACCTGACGCTCGAGCTGCTCCTGGCGACGCCCTGACGAATCGTTCTTGAACACGATGACGCGCGGCGCAAGCACCTTGTCCAGCGCAGCGACGACCTCTTCGGCCAAGCGTTCCATGCCCAGGGTGTTGAGCTGCACCACCAGCACGTCGTCGAAACGGTCGATCACCAGACCCGGCAACAGATCGCCCTCACCGTGCACCAGTCGATAGAACGGCTTGGCATAGAGGCGCTGACGCAGCGAAAGGGCCTGGTTGAAGCGGTGCACCAGCAGCGAGCGGTCAAGACGCATCTCAGGGTCGCGCGACACCACTCGCGCACAGATCAGCGAGTTGGGGTTGACGTAGGCCACCCCCATCGCCTTGCCGTTGGCGGCCTCGACGACGACCTGAGCCCCCGGCTCCAAGCCCTTGAGCGGTGTGACCTCGATGTCCACCTCGTTGGAGTAGAGCCACAGATGGCCGGCCTTGAGGCGGCGGTCGGCGTTCTTCTTTAGGCGCAGGGTCTGGGTCATGGTTCGTCTCGTGGAATGAAGATCATTTTTGACAGGCGGGACAGAAAACGCTGGCCCGCTGGCCCAGCGTCACCAGCCGCAGCTCGCCGTGGCAGCGCCGACAGCCCTGGCCGTGGCGGCCGTACACGTTCAGCTGCTGTTTGAAGTAGCCCGGTTCACCGGTGCCACTGACGAAATCGCGCAGGGTGGTGCCGCCCTGGTTGATGGCAGCGGCAAGCACCTCCCGAATGGCCGCAGCCAGGTGCTCGTAGCGCTCGCGGGAGATGCGACCGGCAGCCCGGCGCGGGTCGATACCGGCCAGGAACAGAGCCTCGCTGGCGTAGATATTGCCCACGCCCACGACTACCGCGTTATTCATCAAAAACGGTTTGACCGCCATGCGGCGCCCCCGTGAGAGCCGGTAGAGACGTTCGCCGTCAAAGGCGTCTGACAGTGGCTCGGGCCCCAGGTTCGACAGCCGCGGATCAAGCTCGGCACTGGCGGCCAGCCAATCGACGAAGCCGAAGCGACGCGGATCGTGGTAGCGAAGGATAGCGCCGTCGTCGAACACCAGATCGATATGGTCATGTTTCTTGGGTAGATCGCCCAGCCGGGCGATACGCAGGCTACCCGACATACCCAGATGCCAGATCAGGCTACCCTCAGACCCGCCTTCGAAGGGCACCAGCAGGTACTTGGCACGGCGTGTCAGGGTGCCGATGCGCGAGCCTACCAGGCGTTCGATCAAATCGTCGGGCACCGGCACGCGCAGGCGTGGCTGGCGTATAATCGCCTCGACGATCTCGCGTCCCTCCACGTGGGGAGCGATACCGCGCCGGGTGGTCTCGACTTCAGGTAGCTCGGGCATGGCGAGAAATATCCGAGAAATAGATACGCCTGAACCCGGCATTCACCGGGTTCAGGAGGACAGGTCTTGTTACCTGCGGCTGGAAACCGTCAAGTCGCCGTGGACGTCCACCGTATGGGCGGCCGTCTGACCGGCTTACTTGATTTTGGCTTCCTTGTACATCACGTGCTTGCGGACGACCGGATCGAATTTCTTGAATTCGAGCTTGTCGGGGGTGTTCCGCTTGTTCTTGTCGGTGGTGTAGAAGTGGCCGGTACCGGCACTGGACACCAACTTGATCTTGTCACGCATGACTGCTTACTCCCTGATCTGGTCGCTTAGACGGCTTCGCCGCGCTTGCGAATGTCGCTGAGCACCGCGTCGATGCCCTTCTTGTCGATGATGCGCATACCCTTGGAGGAGACCCGCAGCTTGACGAAGCGGTTCTCGGACTCCACCCAGAAGCGATGGGTGTGCAGGTTCGGCAAGAAGCGACGACGGGTCTTGCGCTGGGAGTGTGAAACGTTATTACCAGTTACCGGACGCTTGCCGGTAACCTGACATACTTTGGACATGGGAGCCTCCAACCGCTTGGCCAGGTGGTCAAACCTGAGTGTTCAAAACCTGTCGGGCAAACCGGGAACGACCCCGTTGTCATTTGACCCAAGGGAATTCAAAGGCTGCACTTTATAGCAGAGTGCACCCCTACAGGCAACAAGTAGCCGCGTATTCTACACCCCTTGCCCCCTATCCCCGCAAGCTTTCATGAGCAGCCGCACTTCCACCACCAGCACCAGCGAACCGAGCGCAGCCGGTTCCCTCACCTAAAGCCAGCCTCGTTCGGCGAAGGACACCACCTCCCCGTCGCCGACGACGAAGTGATCCAGCACGCGGATTTCGAACAGGCCCAGCGCCTCGCGCAGGCGATCGGTGATGCGGCGGTCGGCATCCGAGGGCTCGGCCACGCCCGAGGGGTGGTTGTGGGCAAAGATGATCGCTCCGGCCCCCAGCTCCAGCGCACGGCGCGCCACCTCGCGAGGGTAGACCGAGGCGCTGTCCAGGGTGCCGCGAAACAGCGACTCGAAGCGGATCACCCGGTGCTGGGTGTCGAGGAACAGTGCGGCGAATTCCTCATGGCCCAGGTGGCGCAGCTGTGAGGCCAGGTAGGCGCGTACCAGGGTGGGCGAGGTCAAGGCGTTACCGCGGGCGAGCTGCGCCGCCAAGTGGCGCTTGGAGAGTTCAAGAGTGGCCTGGAGCTGTACGAACTTGGCCATGCCCAGACCGCGCTCCGCACAGAACCGCGACTGGTCGGCTTCCAGCAGTTGGCGCAGCCCCCCGAATGCCGTGAGCAGATCGCGCGCGAGGTCCACCGCCGAGCGCCCCGCAACACCGACGCGAAGAAAGATCGCCAACAGCTCGGCATCGGATAGCGCCTCGGCCCCCAGCGCCAGCAGCTTTTCCCTCGGGCGCTCGCCCTCGGGCCAGTCGCGAATCGACATTCCCTGTCTCCTTGCTACGCTTCCTTGATTAGGTAAGGCTGCCATTGTAACCGACCTTCACCAAAGGCTGCGGCTGCGCAACTTCAACGGCAGTGGTAAGGTAGGCGGTCGGATTTCAGTTCAGGAAATCGCCATGATGAGGCTGTCCGCCAATCGGCTCGCCGGCCGGCGCATTCTGCTCGGCATCAGTGCCGGCATCGCCGCCTACAAGAGCGCCCAGCTCGCCCGCCTGCTCAAGCAAGCGGGCTGCGAAGTACGCGTGGTGATGACCGCGGGAGCCCAGGCCTTCATCACTCCCCTGACGCTGCAGGCGCTGACCGGCGAGCCGGTACGCACCTCGCTGCTCGACCCCGAAGCCGAAGCCGGCATGGGGCATATCGAGCTGGCCCGCTGGGCCGACATCATCCTGATCGCGCCTGCCACCGCCGACCTCATGGCACGCCTGGCACAGGGCATGGCCGACGACCTGCTCAGCACCTTGTGCCTGGCCAGCGAAGCCGAGAAGTTGATGGCTCCGGCCATGAACCAGGCCATGTGGCGACACCCCGCTACGCAGCGCAACGCCGACCGCCTTAACCAGGACGGCTGGCGTCTGCTGGGGCCCGCCAGCGGCGATCAGGCCTGCGGCGATGTCGGACCCGGGCGAATGCTCGAGCCGGAAGAGATCGTCGCAGCGCTGATCGAGCAACCCGCCGAAGCCGTGGCATCGGAGTCACCGACGCAGGCTTTGCCTGCCC
This sequence comes from Halomonas sp., assembly GCF_020832045.1. Classification (GTDB taxonomy): domain Bacteria; phylum Pseudomonadota; class Gammaproteobacteria; order Pseudomonadales; family Halomonadaceae; genus Halomonas. The sequence goes on along the minus strand of NZ_JAFIFK010000006.1, from coordinate 17,442 downwards.
AGGGCCGGCATATCGTGATTACCGCCGGCCCGACCCGCGAGCCCCTTGACCCGGTGCGCTACCTTTCGAACCACAGCTCGGGAAAGATGGGGTTTGCGCTGGCCGCCGCCGCCGTGGAGCTCGGCGCACGCGTCACGCTGATCAGCGGCCCGGTAAACTTGGCCACCCCCGAAGGCGTGACTCGCATCGATGTCGAGACTGCCCTTCAGATGCATGAGACGAGCCGTCGTCTGGCTATCGACAGCGACATCTTCATCGGCTGCGCCGCGGTGGCCGACTACCGCGCCGAGGCAACCGCCGAACACAAGATCAAGAAGACCGAGGGGGAGGACACCCTGACGCTCAGGCTGATCAAGAACCCGGACATCATTGCCGCTGTCGCCGACATGCGCGATGCGGCGGGCGGGCGTCCCATGGTGGTAGGCTTCGCTGCGGAGACCCGCGACCTGGAAACCTATGCCCACGACAAGCTGATACGCAAGCGGCTGGACATGATCGTCGCCAATGACGTGTCGGCCGCAGGCCTCGGCTTCGGCGCCGATGACAACGCAGCTCTGTTGATCTGGCGCGACGGTGAAGCCGAAGGTGGCGAAACCCTACCGCCACAGCCCAAGCTCCAGCTTGCCAGAGCCGTTCTCGAGCAGGCGCTGAGTCGCCTGGCCTCACAGCCCGTACCCTGACACGAACCAGCCATCAGCGAATCCGACGGAACGACAATGCCCGAGTCCCAGCAAGCCAGTCAGACCACACGACCGCGCCTGGAGGTCAAGCTCCTCGACGAGCGGCTGCGCGACCACATGCCCCGCTACGCCACCCTGGGGTCCGCCGGCATGGACCTGCGTGCCCTGCTCGATGCACCGTTGACCCTGGAGCCCGGGCAATGCGAGCTGATCCGCACCGGACTTGCCATCCATATCGCCGACCCGGGGCTTGCCGGCCTGATCCTGCCGCGTTCGGGCCTGGGCCACAAGCACGGCATCGTGCTGGGCAATCTGGTGGGGCTGATCGATTCGGACTACCAAGGCGAGCTGATGATCTCGACCTGGAACCGCGGCGACACCCCCTTCGTCCTGGAGCCCTTCGAGCGCCTCGCCCAGTATGTCCTGGTGCCGGTGGTACAAGCCGAATTCGACATCGTCGACGGCTTCGAAGCCAGCCTGCGCGGCGAAGGGGGCTTCGGCAGCTCGGGACGCCACTGACATACGAGACACCCCTGCCGATCAGCCCAAGGAGCGGGACCGCCCGGCAGGGTCTACGCAACCTGGCACATGAATTCACACCTGTCTGACAAGGAACCGCTATGAGCCAAGTCAAGAACAGCACCGTACCGGCCTCTATTTTCCGCGCCTACGACATCCGCGGTATCGTCGACGATACCCTGACCGAGGCGACCGTGGAGATGATCGGCCGGGCCATCGGCTCGGAAGCCGCGGCCCGCAACGAATCCACCGTCGTGGTGGCTCGCGACGGTCGACTCTCCGGCCCGCGACTCAGCGAAGCGCTGATGCGCGGCCTGAACGCTTCCGGACGCGACGTAATCGACATCGGCATGGTGCCCACGCCGGTCCTCTATTTCGCCACTCACGTGCTCGAAGGCACCGCCTCGGGGGTGATGGTCACCGGCAGCCACAACCCGCCTGACTACAACGGCTTCAAGATCGTGCTGGGCGGCGAGACACTTTCCGGCGAGGCGATCACGGCGCTCTACCGGCGCATCGAGTCGGGGGATCTGACCGAGGGTCAGGGCGGCGTACGCCAGGAGGACGTGCGTGACGCCTACCTCGAGCGCATCGTCGGCGACATCAAGCTGGAGCGCCCGCTCAAGGCGGTAGTCGACTGCGGCAACGGCGTGGCCGGCGAGCTGGGCCCCAAGCTGATCGAGATGCTCGGCGCCGAGACCGTACCGCTGTTCGCCGAGATCGATGGCAACTTCCCCAACCATCACCCCGACCCCGGCAAGCTCGAGAACCTGCAGGACGTGATCCGTGAGGTGAAGGCGACCGGTGCCGACATCGGCCTGGCCTTCGACGGCGACGGCGACCGTCTCGGTGTGGTCACGCCGAGCGGCAAGCTGATCTACCCAGACCACCTGATGATGGCCTTTGCCGAAGACATGCTCTCGCGCAACCCCGGCGCCCGCGTGATTTTCGACGTCAAGTGCACCGGCAACCTGGCCGGCGTCGTCGAGCGGGCCGGCGGTACACCGGAAATGTGGCGCACCGGCCACTCGCTGATCAAGGCGCGCATGAAGGAGACCGGCGCCCAGCTCGCCGGCGAAATGAGCGGCCACATCTTCTTCCAGGAACGCTGGTACGGCTTCGACGACGGCATCTACGGCGCCGCCCGGCTGCTGGAGATCCTGTCCAAGCAAGACGAAGACGCCGATGCCTTCTTCGCCCGCTATCCGCAGGACATCGGCACGCCCGAGATCAACGTCCACGTGACCGACGAGAACAAGTTCGACCTGGTGGCCAAGCTGGCCCGCGAGGGGGATTTCGGTGACGATGGCGTCAAGACCACCCTCGACGGCATCCGCGTCGACTACCCGGACGGCTGGGGCCTGTGTCGCGCCTCCAACACCACGCCGGTACTGGTGCTGCGCTTCGAGGGCAAGAGCGACGCGGCGCTCGACCGCATACGTAAGCAGTTCGCCGACGCCCTCCAGAAGGTCGACCCGGCGCTGACGCTGCCAAGCTGACGGCAGCGCTTCGTTCATTAAGGAAGGACCATGACCGAAACGACTCGTGACCCGCGCCTGGTAGTGGAAGTGCTTTCCGAGGCACTTCCCTACATCCAGCGCTTTTCCGGCAAGACCGTGGTCGTCAAGTACGGCGGCAACGCCATGACCGAAGACACCCTGATCGACTCCTTCGCCCGTAACATGGTGCTGATGAAGGAGGTGGGCATCAATCCGGTAGTGATACACGGCGGTGGACCGCAGATCGGCGACCTGCTGGCCAAGCTGAAGATCGAGTCGCGCTTCGTCAATGGCATGCGGGTCACCGATTCGCAGACCATGGACGTGGTGGAGATGGTTCTCGGCGGGCTGGTCAACAAGGGCATCGTCAACCTCATCAATCAGTGCGGCGGCAAGGCCATCGGCCTTACCGGCAAGGATGGTGCCCAGATCCGCGCGCGCCAGCTCAAGGTCGAGCACAAGACGCCGGAGATGACCGCCCCCGAGATCATCGACATCGGCCACGTGGGTGAAGTAGAGCATGTCTCCACGGAACTGATCGAGATGCTCGCCGAGCGAGATTTCATTCCCGTGATCGCGCCCATCGGCGTCGATGCCAAGGGCAACAGTTACAACATCAACGCCGATCTAGTAGCGGGCAAGGTGGCCGAAGCGCTGGGGGCCGAGAAGTTGATGCTGCTGACCAACGTGGCCGGCCTGATGAATGCCGAAGGCGAAGTGCTCACCGGCCTGACCACCGCCCAGGTGGATGCTCTGATCGCCGATGGCACCATCCATGGTGGTATGCTGCCCAAGATCCGCTGCGCCCTGGAAGCCGTCAAAGGCGGCGTACGCAGCGCCCATATCATCGATGGTCGTGTACCCCACGCCACCTTGCTGGAGATATTCACCAACGCGGGGGTCGGCACCCTGATCACCGATGCCGACCGACTAGGGAACGACAACGCCTGAACGGTCCTCCGCCCGCCACCACCGGGCGGATGCCGCTGGCCATGAATAACAGAAGACAAACTCAAAAATGACGCAGGCTACACAGATAACCAGCCGGCGCGAGCAGATCCTGCAGGCGCTCGCCCAGATGCTGGAAGAAGATAGCGGCAAGCGCATCACCATCGCGGCACTGGCGCGCCAGGTGGGGGTCTCAGAAGCCGCTCTCTACCGCCACTTTCCGAGCAAGGCACGCATGTTCGAGGGGCTTATCTCGTTCATCGAGGAAACCCTGTTCGAGCGCATCACTCGCATTCTCGAGGAGGTGCACGAGGCTGTGCCACGCTGCGGACAGATTCTCATCCTGATACTGGCCTTTGCCGAGAAGAACCCGGGACTCTCGCGCCTGCTCGAAGGCGATGTGTTGACCGGTGAGACCGCCCGGCTACGGCTACGTATTCATCAGCTCTTCGAGCGCGTGGAGACTCAGCTCAAGCAGGTCCTGCGCGAAGCCGAGCTGCGCGAGCGACGCCGCACCGTGCTGCCGGTATCGGCCACCGCCAACCTGCTGATGGCCGTAGCCGAGGGACGCATCTCACAGTACGTGCGCAGCGACTTCCAGCGACGCCCCACCGAACACTGGGACGACCAGTGGATGCTGCTGTCGGCTCAGATGATGCGTGAGCCCGTAACCCGCATCGCCTGAGCGCCGGGCCCGCGACGCAAAAAGCCCCGGCCTTCGCAGGCCGGGGCTTTTTCGGGACTGGTAGAACGACTAGCGATCAGGCGGCCAGGGCATCGCCCAACTGCTGACGGATCTTCTTCATGGCGTTCTTCTCGAGCTGGCGAATACGCTCGGCGGAAACGCCATAGACATCGGCCAGCTCATGCAGCGTGGCCTTGTCGTCGGCCAGCCAGCGCTGCTGAAGGATGTCACGGGAGCGTTCGTCCAGCGCTTCCAGCGCCAGCTTGAGACGACGGTTGGCATCGTCCTCCCAGTCGCTGTCCTCGAGCTGCACAGCGGGGTCAGAGCCGTCATCGTCGAGATAATGGACCGGCGCCTGGTAGCTGGAATCCTCGTCTTCGTTCGGCGATGCATCAAAGCCGGCATCGTGAGCTGCCAGACGCCCTTCCATCTCGCGAACCACCTCGGGCTTGACGTCAAGATCCCGGGCGATGGCGTCGACTTCGTCGTTGTTGAGCCAGGCCAGGCGCTTCTTGGCGCTGCGCAGATTGAAGAACAGCTTGCGCTGAGCCTTGGTGGTGGCGATCTTGACGATGCGCCAGTTACGCAGCACGAACTCGTGAATCTCGGCCTTGATCCAGTGAACCGCGAAGGAAACCAGCCGCACGCCCTGATTGGGGTCGAAGCGCTTGACGGCCTTCATCAGGCCCACGTTGCCCTCCTGGATCAGGTCGGCCTGGGGAAGGCCATACCCGGAGTAGCTGCGCGCGATGTGCACGACGAAGCGCAGATGCGACAGCACCAGGCGACGCGCCGCCTCCAAATCGCCTTCATCGTGAAGGCGAAAGGCGAGTTCGCGCTCTTCCTCGGCGGTGAGCATGGGAATGCCGTTGACCGCCTGGATGTACCCGTTGAGGTCATGTCCCGGTGAGAGCTGCCCCACCGGCAGAAGACTGGTGCTCATTGCAGGTTGTCTCCCTGAAAACCTATATACAGTAAACCCGAATGTACTATGGCAACCGCTGGATTGGACGACTAATGTTCGATTTCGTTCCCTGGCCGACGCAGCCGTAACTCCATGGCGCCTCATCTCGGCCGAACCTCCGCAAGATGGCGACTCACGGCGATCCAGGCACCCAGCCAGCCCAATAGTGTACTGCACAACAGCAGCGTTGCCGAGCCCTCCGGCCCCAGACGGGGCAGGGTGAAGGTAGCGCCGTAGCTGGCCGCCAGCGCACTGACCGGCATCGTCAGCCACTGATTGCCCAGCGCCAGCAGCCCCCAGGCGAGCAGGCCGCCACCCAGGCCGTACCAGGCACCGCTGTAGAGAAAAGGCCGCCGCACGAAGCCATGAGTAGCGCCGATCAGCATCACGACCTCGATTTCCTGGCGGCGACTCTCCACTGCCAGGCGAATGGTATTGCCCACCACCAGCAGCACGCCCAGACCGAACAGTACCGCCAGGGCCAGGGCCAGGCGGCTGCCCAGCTCGGCCAGGTGGCGAAGCCGCTCGAGCCAGGCCAGGTCTAAGCGCACCTCGTCGACACCGCTAAGCGCCTCGAGCTCGGAGCCAAGCTGGCGTACGGCATCGGGCGCAGGGTCGAGCGGTACCACGACGATACTGGCCGGCAGCGGATTGTCCTCGAGCCGACCCAGCGCGTCGGCCAGCCCCAGCGCCTGTTGGAATTCAGCCATACCCTCGGCGGCGCTGACCAGCCGGGTGCGCGCCACGCTTTCATGGGCCGCCACTGCCTCGTCGATGCGACCGGCCTGGGACTCGCCGATAGCGTGATCCAGGTAGACGGTCAGCGTGGCACTCTCTTCGAGCTCGGCGTCGAGCAGCCGAGCGCTGTCCAATGCCAACCAAAGTGCAGCCGGCAATACCAGCGCGATGGCGATGGCAAGCATGGTGAGCAAACTGGCGATGGGAGCCCGCAGCAATCGATTGGCGCTGTCCAGGCACATGGCACGATGGTGGCGCAGCCAACCGCGGAAACGGCTCGAGGAGCGTGTACGCTGGCTGCGTGCACCGCGCGGCGGCGCGGGCGGTTGGCGACGGCTCGTGCGGCCCGTACGAGGCTGACGGCTCATGCCGCCTCCTCATCGGCCACCAGACGACCCTCGCGCAGACGCAGCACCCGGTGACGCAGGCGAGCGATCAGCGCCAGGTCGTGGCTGGCGATCATCACCGTGGTACCGATACGGTTGAAGTCCTCGAAAAGTGCCATGATGTCTGCCGAGAGCTGCGGATCGAGGTTGCCTGTGGGCTCATCGGCCAGCAGCAGGGAAGGCTTGTTGACCACTGCCCGGGCGATACCCACCCGCTGCTGTTCGCCGCCGGAGAGTTCAACGGGCAGCGCCTTTTCGCGATGCAGCAGGCCCACCTTGTCCAGTGCGGCCCGTACTCGACGCGCAGCCTCACGCGGATCGAAACCTCGAATTTCCAGCGGCAGTGCCACGTTGTGAAAAATCGATCGGTCAAGCAATAGCTGGTGATCCTGGAACACCACCCCGATCTGGCGTCGGTAGAAAGGCACCTGACTGGGGTGAAGACGACCGATGTCATGCCCCGCTACGAGTATCCGCCCACGGGACGGGCGCTCGAGCAGCATGATCAGACGCAGCAGCGAACTCTTGCCGGCGCCTGAATGCCCGGTGAGAAAGACCATCTCGCCGCGCTGTACGCTGAAATCGATGTTGGCCAGCGCCTCGAAACGCCCGCCGTAGCGCTTCCCCACGTGCTCGAAGAGGATCATGACGAGGCGGCATCTCCCTCATCGCCCTGGTCGAAGAGCGCGTCGACGAAATCGCGGGCCTCGAAGGGGCGCAGGTCATCCAGGCCCTCACCGACACCGATGAAGCGAATCGGCGTGCCGAGCTGCTTGGCCAGAGCGAAGATGATGCCGCCCTTGGCGGTGCCGTCGAGCTTGGTCAGGGTGATGCCGGTGACCGGCACCGCCTCGTTGAAGGTACTTGCCTGAGACAGCGCGTTTTGGCCGGTACCGGCGTCGAGCACCAGCATGACTTCGTGAGGCGCCCCGCCATCGAGCTTGCCCATCACCCGATGCACCTTCTTGAGCTCCTCCATGAGGTGCCCCTTGTTGTGCAGCCGCCCGGCGGTATCGGCGATCAATATATCGACCTTGCGCGCCTTGGCTGCCGCGACGGCGTCATAGATCACCGAAGCACTGTCGGCACCGGTGTGCTGGGCAATGACAGACACTCGGTTGCGCTCACCCCATACCTTGAGCTGCTCCACCGCTGCGGCGCGGAAGGTATCGCCGGCGGCCAGCATCACGCTGCGACCCTCGCGCTGGAAACGCTGGGTCAGCTTGCCAATGGTGGTGGTCTTGCCCACGCCATTGACGCCCACGACCAGAATCACGAAGGGACCTTCGCCCTTGGCCGGCAGCGACAGCGGCGTGGCCACGGCGTCGAGCATGGTGGCAAGCTCGTCCTGCAGTGCGCGATAGAGCGCCTGGGGGTCCTTGAGCTCCTTGCGCGAGACGCGCTCGGTCAAGCGGTCGATGATCTCGGTGGTCGCTTCGATGCCCACATCGGCCATCAGCAGCTGGGTTTCGAGATCCTCGATCAGCTCGTCATCGATCTGCTTCTTGCCCAGGAACAGGCCGGCGATGCCCTCGGTGAGGTTGGCGCGGGTCTTGCCCAGCCCCGAGCGGATACGCGCAAACCAGCCCTGCTTCTCGGCGACGGGTTTTTCCTGCAGCGGCGTGCGAACGGGCTCGGGCTCGGGCTCGGGCTCGGGCTGAGTGTCGGCGGGCTGGGAAACCGGGGCGAGGGCTTCTTCGCGAAGCACGGCGTTCTCTTCTTCCTGGTCGACCCCATCGATCGCTTCGGTTCGCTCACGCGCCTCGTCCGCCGCAGGCCCTGCCATGGCGCGCGCCTCGGGGCCCGGGGCTTCGACGACATCGGGCTCGGCGGGAGCGGTTTCGCGGCCGTGCTGCCTGGACGCCACCTCATCCGACGTTCCGTCGAGCTCGACAGGCTCCTCCCGCGTTGCCGATTCCTCGGGCGGTGCCGACGGCTGTTCCTTCGGGTCGTCTTGCTGCTGGTCCTGCTGCTTCTTGCGCTTGAAAAAACCGAACATGGGGGAATTCAGCCTCACGGGTGAATGATCGCTACATCCTAACACTGCGCATCATGACTGTGGACAAGCCGACGGGTACAATTCGCCACCATGACCCGACGACGCCCCTCATCCCGCTCCCGCCCTGACAACCACTCGTCCAAGGGCAATGGCCGCCTGCGCATCATCGGCGGCGAGTTTCGTCGCCGCCTGCTGCCGGTACTCGATCGCCCCGGGCTTCGCCCCACGCCCGACCGGGTCCGCGAGACATTGTTCAACTGGCTGGCCGCGGCCACGCCGGGCGCCCGGGTACTGGATCTGTTTGCCGGTACCGGCGCGCTGGGCCTGGAGGCGCTCTCACGAGGGGCGACCGAGGCGCTGTTCGTCGAACGTGACCCGCAGGTGGCCCTGGCGCTTGGCAATAATCTGCAAACCCTGGGCGCAGGCGATCGAGGCACGGTGCACTCCGGCGACGCCCTTGCTCTCGTCGCCAACGCTCCGACGGATACCCCCCCCTTCTCGCTGGTCTTTGTCGACCCCCCTTTTCGCCAGGATTTGGCGGGGCTTTGCTGTGAGCGGCTGGAGCAGGGCTGGCTCACCGAAGATGCATGGATTTATCTGGAGACCGAAACGGGCCTCGAAGTAGATATCCCTAAGCGCTGGTCGCTGCACCGCGAAGTTCGTGCCGGTGACAGCACCGGCCGGCTCTACCGACGCCAGGTGAGCCTAGGCGCCTGAGAGCTGCGTTGTCGTTCGGCTACGCTTGCCGAGCCTCGGCCCTCGGCGTTACGCTGCGCAACGGATTCAGTGCGGGCAGGCGCCCGCCCCGACAGGACTTATTTCAGGAGAACACGATGAGCACCGAACTCTTCAACCGGCTCGAACAGAAAGTGGCCAGTGCCGTCGAGGCCCTGGAGTTGCTGAAGATGGAGGCGGAAGAGCTGCGCGAGGAAAATAGCCGTCTGAAACAAGAACGCGAAGAGTGGGAGCGTCGCCTGACCGCGCTGCTGGGCAAGTTCGATGAAGTGGATACCGAGAGAAACTGAGCTCTCCCGCACGCGCCTTACCCTCTAGAGCCGACGCGACATCAGGACGGCATCTTCCCTGTTCGCGTCGGCTGTGTCGTGCAAGGGCGGATAATAGCCAGGCCGCCGCCCGTCCTCATCGAAACCGGCACGCCGATATAGCCCGATGGCAGCCACATTGCCCGCCCGCACTTCGAGCAGCAGCCTCTCGCTGTCCCAGCGCCGACTCTGGTCGATAACTGCCTCCAGCAACCTCAGCGCCAGTCCGCGACGGCGCATGGCGGTGGTAACCAGCATCGCCTGCAGCTCGGCTTCGAAAGGTAGTCGGACCACCACGGCGTGCCCCACCAGCGTACCCTCCAGCTCGGCACCGAAGACGCTGCTGTCGGCATCCTCAAGCGTCGCCGACAGCTGTCCGGACGACCAAGGCCATGGCTGCTGTCGCTCCAGCTCCTGCAGCTGCTGCAGATCTGCGGGTGATAGCTGCCGTATGCTGACCTCACCCATCGCTCTCGCCAGGAGTCGACCAGGCCCGCCGCCATTCCAGCAAGGTGGGCCACAGGTCGCGCTTGGCCTCGGCGCTTTGAGCCAGTCCGCCCAGGGAAGGCCCCTGCCAACAGGGCAGGCCCAGCCATTCGACACTCTCTTGCGGTGCCCCTACCAACCGTTCCAACGTGGGCTCCTGACCGAAGATCAGCACGCGCTCAGGCGACCATCCGCGCCGTCGGGTGCCTTCGATGAAGGCCCGCAGGCCCTCACGCGCCTCTGCCAGAGGCGCCTCGGCCGACAGGCCCTCCATCGGCGGCCAGCGAAACGGCTCGAAGTCCTGCGGCTGGAGCACATCGAGCGCCGCCGCCTTAAGCAGATTGGCCAACAGCTCGGCCTGAGAGGGTTCCGGCGGCATCTGCTGCGGCACGAATATCAGCCAGCGTCCAGCAAGACAGGTCACCTGTAGCGTGAAGCGCAGAGGCTCCTGCGCTTCGCCCACCTCCGCGGTGTCCTGAGCGCCGCTGCTGCTCGCATCCCCACTCGTCGCTGTCATATCAGCCGGCGATTCGTTGGCCTCGCCATCGGGCTCGATGCCTAAGAGTTGGCGGGCACGTCGAGGCGGCCTTGCGCGTGGGGTCTCTATGGCCGGTGGTGGCGCAGGGGCCTGGCGTTGAGCTGCCTCGGTCTCGTCCAGCAGCGCATGCAGGCGCTCCGCAGGTGGCGAGTGCGCCGGCCGTTCGGGAAGGGTCCACTCGCAGGCTTCACTCTCCTTGGCGTTGGGCAGCCGATAGCGGGCCACCCAGGCCGTCAACCCCATCGCCTCGAGATACTGCAGGCGCTGTGGCTCTGTGGTCACGCGCCGCCACCGCGGCAGTCGGGCGAGTCGGGGCGCGCTTCACCGCGGGCGGCCCACTCCTGCGGGGTGTAGAGGTGCAGGGCCAGGGCATGTACCGGCCCGGCCAGCTCATCGGCCAGCAGCGCATAAATGCGTTGATGCCGCTTCACCGGCATCAGCCCCCGGAAGTGCTCGGAAACCAGCGTGACCTTGAAATGCGTTTCGGAGTTGGCCGGCACGGCATGGCGATGGCTCTCGTTCTCCACCGTCACAAAGGTGGGCTCGAGGGCCTGCAGCTTCTCTTCGATGACCGCCTGAATGCTCATGTGGGCTCCTCGATCATGGGTATGGCGTCATTGTACTCGCTTGCTCGTTGACTGCACGCCCGAGGGGGGCTCGCCGGCCGCACTTGCCTGGGCGGCGCCAGCCGATGACATCCGCGCCAGACTGGCCACCAGAGCGAGCAGGCAAGCCAGACAGCCGACCCACAGGGTGACCTGAACCGGCGCGTTGGCCGCCATGAAGGCGCCCACCAGTGCCACACCGAGAGACTGCCCAACGGTCCGCGTGGTGCTCAGCACGCCCGAGGCGCTGGTGCTCAATTCGCGCGGCGCACTGGTCATCATTTCGCGATTGTTGGGCGGCTGGAACAGACCGAAGCCGATGCCGCACAGCGCCGTGCGCCAGAGGCTGTCGGTCAGGCCTGCATCCATGGGTAGCACTGCCAATGAAGCCAGCCCCAACATCAGCAGCACCAGCCCCAGACTTGCCATGACGCTGGGATTGATGCGATCGGCCAAGCGCCCCGCAATGGGTCCGACCAGCATGATGGCCAACGGCCAGGGCGTGAACAGCCAGGCGGTGTGCAACGGCGAAAACCCCATCTCCTGCTGATAGAGAAAAGAGAGCGCAACGAAGGCTAGCCCTTGACCGACGAAAGCCAGCCCCGAAGCGGATACCGCCAGGCGAAAGCGCGCCACCCGAAACAGTGCAGGGGGCAACAGAGGGTGGCTGGCGCGGCGCTGGCGACGCAGGAAGAGATAGCCCACCACGACGCTGAGGGTGAGCCAGGCAATTGCCTGCCACAGCGGTGCGCCATGGGCCAAAGTGTCCATGGCCATGAAGAAGCTGCCGAGCATGATGACCGACCCCAGGGCGCCGCGACCGTCGAAACCGCCACGTCGCCCCTTCTCCCGGGGCAAGGCACGCCACGCTAGCCACAGCGAGACGACCCCCAGCGGCAGGTGTAGGGCAAACAGCCAAGGCCAATCCGCTACCGACAGCACCAGACCGCCCAGTGCAGGGCCGGCGGCGTAGCCTCCCGCCACCACCAGCGCGGAGAGCCCCAGCGCGCTACCCAGCAGCCGCGTGGGAAAGATCGAGCGGTAGAGCGCGGGGCCGATGGAGAGCGTGGCCGCCGCGCCTAGCCCCTGCAGGGCGCGAAATACCAGCAGCCACTCCAGGCTACGCGAGAGCGCCGCACCCAGCGAGGCGAACACGAACAGCGCCAGTCCTGCCACGTAGAGCCGGCGGCGGCTGACCATTTCACTGAAGGAGGCACACACCAGCAGGAAGGCAGCGCAGACGATCTGGTAGAGGTTGGTGACCCACACGGCCCGGGCATCGGAAATCTGCAGGTCACGCGCAATGGAAGGCAGCGCGATGTTGACCATGGTGACGTCGACCACGGCCATCAGCGTACCCAGAATCAGCGCCAGTACCGCCAGTCGTCGCTCGGGTCCCGGCAGGCCGTCATCGCCGGGGCGGGTAGAGAAGAGTCGGCTCATCCTGTTTCCATTACTGCGGGAGCATAACGAGAAAACCGGCCGCAGCCGGTTTCTCATGAAGCGGTTCAGTCAAAGCGGTCAATCCTGGTCGGTTTCCAGCAGTAGCGAATCGTCGACCTCGGAGATTTCCAACGCCGTCTCGTCGTCCAGATCGATGGCGAGATAGCTGTGCTCGACCTGCACGAAACGCTGGAACAGCGCCCAGTCCAGGGCTTCGGGCCACTGCCGCTCATCCTCTTCCCAGGCGCGCAATTCAGTTTCGAGAATCTCCAGGTAGCGCTCGCGCACGAAGGCTTCCAGCGCCTCCGGCGTGTCCATCTCGGGAATCAGATAGACCGTGCTTTCACGCTCGACGTCGTCCAGGGTGAGGTCGTCGTCCCCCATCGTGGGTTCAAGGGCATTGATCCAGTCCACGAAGTGCCGGGTAGGCCTGACGCTCAGGGCGGAGCGGTTGAGCAGTTTCATCGCGGTCTCCTCGACGTCGAAACGGTGATCATTATGGGCGCTAGCGCCGCCGCTTACCAATACTTCCGCCGGTTGGCAGAGAAGCCCGGGCTTGATCTGTCAGAAGAGGTAACGCGACGGGGGAATGCCGGAGAGGAGGTCCGGCGCCATGAATGGTGCCGGTAGCTCCCAGGATGGGCTCGGTGCGTCTCCTCGAAGGCATGTCCCCCGTCGCTTCAGCGGCTTGCCTGGCCGAAGCGCAGCCCCTTCACTCAGCCTCAGGGCGCATGGCCGGGAACAGCAATACATCCCGGATCGAGGCGCTGTCGGTGAAAAGCATCACCAGACGATCAATACCGATTCCCTCTCCGGCGGTGGGCGGCATACCGTACTCCAGCGCGCGAACGTAGTCGGCATCGTAGTACATCGCCTCCAGATCACCGGCATCCTTCTCCGCCGCCTGGGCGCGGAAGCGCTCGGCCTGATCCTCGGCGTCGTTGAGCTCCGAAAAGCCGTTGGCGATCTCGCGGCCGCCGACGAAGAATTCGAAGCGTTCGGTGACGAACGGATTGCTGTCGTTGCGCCGCGCCAGCGGGCTCACTTCAGTGGGATAGTCGGTGATGAAAGTGGGATCCTTCAGGCGATGTTCGACGGTCTTCTCGAAGATCTCGATCTGAATCTTGCCCAGGCCCCAACCATCCTTGACGTCGATGTCCAGACGCTCGGCGATCTGCCGCGCGGCTGCCTCGTCGGAAAGCGCCTCGGCGTGGATGTCCGGGTTGAATTCGAGGATCGAGTCGAACACGCTGATACGCTTGAGCGGGCGGCCGAAGTCGTACTCGTAGCTTTCGAGTATCTCACCCTCGGCATTGCGTACGGTATTGACCACGGTGGTGGTCCCCAGCACCTTGAGCGCGATGGTACGCAGCATCTCCTCGGTGAGGTCCATCAGATCATGATGGTTGGCATGGGCCTGGTAGAACTCGACCATGGTGAACTCAGGGTTATGCCGCGTCGACAGCCCCTCGTTGCGGAAATTGCGGTTGATCTCGAAGACCTTCTCGAAGCCGCCCACCACCAGGCGCTTGAGATAGAGCTCCGGCGCGATGCGCAAGAACATGTCGATATCCAGCGCGTTGTGGTGGGTAATGAAAGGCCGCGCCGTGGCGCCTCCGGGAATCGGTTGCAGCATGGGGGTCTCCACCTCCATGAAGCCGCGCTCCTCGAAGAAGCGACGCATGGCGCTAATCACCCCGGCGCGGGTTTCGAAGACCTGACGCGAATCGGGGTTCATGATCAGATCGACGTAGCGCTGACGATAGCGCGCCTCCATGTCGGTCAGGCCGTGGAACTTGTCGGGCAGCGGGCGCAGACTCTTGGTCAAGAGCTTGGCCTCTTCCATCATCACGTAGAGATCGCCCTTGCCCGACTTGTGCACCGGGCCACGGCCGGCCACGATGTCGCCGATGTCCCACCCCTTGATCTCCTCGAGCAGCTCTTCCGGGAGGCCCTTCTTGTCGACGTAAAGCTGTATCACACCGCTGGGATCCTGGATTACCAGGAACGGTCCGCGCTTGCGCATGATGCGCCCGGCCACCGCTGCCGGTCGGTTCAGCGCCTCCAGCTCCGCCTTGTCCTTCTCGCCCAGCTCGGCGATCAGTTCGGCCGCCAGGCTGTCGCGGCGAAAATCGTTGGGGAAGGCGCTGCCGCCGGTGGCAGCGGCGCGCTCACGCCGTGCCGCCAGCTTGGCCCGGCGCTCGGCGATCAGGCGGTTCTCGTCGATCTGGGGGCTATCCGGGGAAGAGCTCTGATTGGCCATCTCGCTACCTGTTAGCAGTCACAATGTGCGGTGTAGTAAGCGCGGCTCGAGCCGCGCGAGCGCAGCAGGCTATAGCCCTTGTTTCAAACTGGCTTCGATGAAGGCGTCCAGGTCGCCATCCAGCACGCGGTCGCAGTTGCTCGTCTGCACGCCGGTACGCAGGTCCTTGATGCGCTGGTCATCGAGCACGTAGGAGCGGATCTGGCTGCCCCAGCCGATGTCGGACTTGGCATCCTCCGCCTCCTGCTTGGCGGCATTGCGCTTCTGCATCTCGTGTTCCCACAGCTTCGCCTTGAGCTGTTTCATGGCGAAATCGCGGTTGGCGTGCTGGCTGCGCTGGCTCTGGCAGGCCACCACGATACCGGTGGGCTCGTGAGTGATACGTACCGCCGAATCAGTGGTGTTGACGTGCTGGCCACCCGCGCCGCTGGAGCGATAGGTGTCGGTACGCAGATCCGCGGGATTGATCTCGACCTCGAAGTTATCGTCCACCTCCGGTGACAAGAACACCGACGCGAAGGAGGTGTGACGACGACCGCCGGAGTCGAACGGGCTCTTGCGCACCAGGCGATGCACGCCGGTCTCGGTGCGCAGCCAGCCGAAGGCGTGGTCGCCCTGCACGTGAATGGTCGCCGACTTGATACCCGCCACTTCGCCGGCCGACACCTCGACGATCTCGGCCTTGAAGCCGTGGTGCTCGCTCCAGCGCAGGTACATGCGCAGCAGCATGTTGGCCCAGTCCTGAGCCTCGGTGCCACCCGAACCCGCCTGGATATCGAGATAGGCGTTGTTGGCATCCATCTCGCCGGAGAACATGCGGCGGAATTCGAGCTTCGCCAGGCTCTCCTGAAGCCCGTCGAGCTCCTTCTGCACCTCGGCGACGGTGTCCTCGTCCTCTTCCATCTCGGCTAGCTCGAGCAGGTCGCGGCTGTCCGCCAGCCCCTGATCGAGAGCATCGATGGTCTCGACGATGAGCTCCAGCGACGCCCGTTCCTTACCCAGCTTCTGGGCGTAATCGGGGTCGTTCCACACATTGGGGTCTTCCAGCTCGCGGGAGACTTCCTCTAGCCGATCCTTGCGTTCGGCATAGTCAAAGATACCCCCTCAGGACGTCTGTCCGCTCGGACAGGTCCTTGATGAGGTTGTGAATGGGGTTGGTTTCCAGCATGGGCTCGCTCGCCTGATTCGCTAGGGAAATCGGCCGCCACCCGAGGCGATGAGGCCCCTTCGGCATACGGCACGGAAAAGGCGCTTATTGTAGCGAACTTGCTACAGGGGCGCATCACCGCAGGCACTATGTATGATCCAGATGCAAGCGACCCGGCCGAAGCCGGGTCGCTTGCATGCGCCTGCTGTGCTTAGAAGCGGTAGGTCAGCTGAGCGCCGAAGCCGTGAGCCTCGTTCTTGTAGTCAGCCGTGTAGGTGGAAGTGATTAGCCCATTCGCATCCTGACGTTCCTGATCAACTTGTGTGCTGCGCTCCGTCAGATAGGAGTAGGCAAAGTCCAAGGTAAGATCATCCGTCGGGCTCCAACCTGCGCCAACGGAGAAGATACGACGGTCGTCGGACGGGATGCGCGCACTGCGGAACTGGTCACTGGTCGGCGTGAAGTCGAGCGTTACACCAGCGCGCAGTGCCAACTGCGGGTTGAGTTGGTATTCGCCACCCAAGGCATAGGCCCAAGCATTGGAGTAATCCTGCTGCTCGAACGTAATGGGCGGACCATCCGCATCGTTGGGATCGGTCACTCGGATTTCATCGAAACGGCTCCAGCGAGTCCATGAGGCCCCTGCCATCAATTTGAGGCGATCGGTCATCTGCTGGGTAATAGAGAAGTTGACCGTTTCTGGGGTAGTTAGATCCAGTTTCGCATCCCTAGCGCTGAGCTCAGTCCCGGCAGGAATCGGATTCGGCCCTAAGACTCCACCAGGCAAGTCGTTGGTCGTTCTCGCACGAAAGTCGCCGGTAAGAGTGTAATCCACCTTGGAGCGATAGGTCAGGCCCAGCGTAGTTTCCGGGACAGGCTGGAAGATCACCCCCAGGTTGTAACCCCAGCCATCGTCATCACCCTCAATTCGCGCATCCAGGTCGGTTGCCGGATTCCCGCTATTAGGCACCTGACGATGCAATTCGCCGTCCACTCGGTTAAAGGTGATGCCTGCCCCAATGGACCATTGATCGTTGAAACGATAGGAAACCGTGGGTTGGGCACTGATGACGCGAAGCTCGGTATAGTTACCCAAGTTACGTCCGACGAAGCTATCTTCATACTCGGTCTTTGATCCGAACGGGGCATAGACACCGAAGCCGAAGGCTAGCTGTTCATTGACAGGGTGCGCATAGAAGGCAAAGGGAATCAACGTACCCGGAACGATATCTCCTTCCGCTGTTCCATCAGTGTGAACCGGCACTCCGTTACGAGTAGCCGTGGCGTTGTCAATATCGGTGTTGACGTTCAGATAGGTTCCGCCGGCGGTGATCTGAGCCCGGTCGAGAAACGACATTCCCGCCGGGTTGCCGAAAACGATGGTGGCATCGTTGACGTTGGAGCTCCGGCCCGCGTGGCCATAACCCTGGCCGCTTACGCTCTGCTCGTTGATCTGGTAACCGCCGGCGTTGGCCTGGCTGGCGAAGGCGGCGGCGGCG
>NZ_JAFIFK010000097.1 GCF_020832045.1 Halomonas sp. | reverse complement strand
CGGCAGCCTCAGAAGAGCAAAGCAGCGGTATCGGCCAGATCAACCAGGCGATTACCGAGATGGATCAGGTCACGCAGCAGAACGCCGAGCGCGTGCAGCAGAGCGCTCGTGCGGCGAGCGACCTGCAGCGCCAGGCCGAGCTGCTCGACCGCGCCATACGTGTCTTCCGTTTACGTGGCGCCGGGGCCGAGCAAGTACCCAACCATGAGCAGAAGCGCACCGTGGATAGAAGACCCGGGCGTTCCGGTGTCGTGTTCGCGGCGTCGTCGCGTGACCCATTGCCCAGCAAGCAGGTTGCCGCCAAGTCTGGCAAGGCAGCAGTCGATGAAGAGTGGGAGACGTTTTGACACAGATACGCCCACCCGGCTCCGAACCGGGGCAATGGTCAGGCCTGGGGCACCTCGAGCGTGACCTGATCCTGACCGACGAGGACTTTTCCAAGATTCGGCAGCTGATCTATCAGCGCGCCGGTATCGTGCTGGCGGAGCACAAGCGCGAGATGGTGTACAGCCGCCTCGCCAAGCGCCTGCGCCACCATGGCCTGACTCGCTTCAGCGAGTACCTGGAAAAGCTTGCCCGTCAGCCAGATGCCAAGGAGTGGGAGGCGTTCACCAACGCGCTGACCACCAATCTCACTGCGTTCTTTCGTGAGATGCACCACTTTCCGCTATTGGCCGATCACGTCAGCAAGGCCACAGGACCGGTGCGTGTTTGGAGTGCCGCCGCCTCGACCGGTGAGGAGCCCTACTCGATCGCGATGACCCTCCAGGAAAGTCTCGGGGCTCGTGCCAGCGAGGCGCGAGTAGTGGCGACCGACATCGATACGGAAGCCTTGACCCGCGCTCGCGCAGGAGTCTATCCCGTCGAGCAGGTTCGCAAGCTGGACGAAGACCGAGTGCGTCGCTTCTTTCAGAAGGGGCGGGGCCAGCATGAAGGCTTGGCCAGGATACGGCCGGAAATCTCCAATATGGTGGAGTTCACGCAAATGAACTTGCTGGCGCCACAGTGGCCACTCAAGGGGCCATTCGATGCCATCTTCTGCCGCAATGTCATGATCTACTTCGACAAGCAGACCCAGACGCGCATACTCGAGCGCTTTGCCCCCTTGCTCAAGCCCGACGGTTTGTTGTTTGCCGGCCATTCCGAGAATTTTTCTTACATCACCAAGGTGTTTCGCCTGCGGGGCCAGACCGTCTACACCTTGGCCTAGCCTCAGTCCAAAAGTGGCGAAACCTCGCCACTTTTCAGGAAGAGCCTAAAGTTTTTGCCATCCACGCCGATGAAATGGGCATGTGCTTTTTGCCTTGGGTCGCAAAGACTCCCTTACGTGACAGGAGACCTTGCCTTGGGATCGAACAGGATCAAGGTGTTGTGCGTTGATGACTCGGCGCTGATTCGTGATCTGCTCACCGAGATCATCAACTCGCAGCCGGACATGGAAGTGGTGGCTGTCGCTCCAGATCCGCTCGTTGCACGAGACCTTATCAAGCAGCACAACCCCGATGTCTTGACGCTCGATGTCGAGATGCCGCGTATGGACGGTCTCGATTTTCTCGAGCGTCTCATGCGGTTACGCCCGATGCCGGTGCTGATGGTCTCCTCGCTGACCCAGGCCGGCTCGGAGATCACCTTGCGTGCCCTTGAGCTTGGGGCGGTCGATTTCGTCGCCAAGCCTTCACTGGGTATTCGCAATGGCATGATGGAATACGCCAACGATATCGCCGAGAAGATACGCGCTGCCGCCAAGTCGCGGCCTCGCCAGGCACGCCAGGTTCAGGCGGCGCCTCGTGCAGCACTGAAGGCGCCCTTCGTGTCGAGCGAAAAGCTGATCATCATCGGTGCTTCCACGGGGGGCACAGAGGCGATCCGTGCCGTGCTCGAACCCTTGCCGGCCAATAGCCCCGCGATTTTGATTACACAGCACATGCCGGGTGGCTTTACCCGCTCTTTTGCCGAGCGTTTGAACCGCCTGTGCAACATTACCGTGAAGGAAGCGAGTGACGGTGAGCGGGTATTGCCAGGGCATGCCTATATCGCCCCCGGCGATGCGCATCTCAAGCTGGCACGCAGCGGCGCCAACTATATCGCCAAGCTCGATGACGGCCCGCCGGTCAATCGGCATCGCCCGTCCGTGGATGTGCTGTTTCATTCGGCGGCGACTCAGGCCGGACGTAACGCAATCGGTGTGATTCTCACGGGTATGGGCAAGGATGGCGCCGCCGGCCTGCTGGAGATGCGTCAGGCCGGATCGGCGACCCTGGCTCAGGATGAGGCAAGCTGCGTGGTCTTCGGTATGCCTAGAGAGGCCATTGCCGTGGGTGGGGCTGTCGAGGTGATCGGGCTCGATGACATTCCGCAACGGCTCATGGAGCTGGTGGCGGCCTCCGGGCGCGCCCAACGTGTTTGATCCATTAAACTATTCTAATAAATAACAACAAGAAACAGGAACTTTACCTGCTATCGCGAGGAACGCCAAAATGATCCGCTTCATACGCAACATCAGTATTCATGCTTCAGTATTGGCTGTACTGATCAGCTTCGCTGTGCTGATCGGCTTGGTGTCACTGCTCTCTTACGTGTCCGAGCAGCAGGCGAGCCGCATCATGGCGGATCTCGATCGTATCAACGCGCAGCAGCTCAATGAAATCAATCGTGCCGATGCGCTGCTCAACGTGGCGCGGGTGAGTCTCGAAATCGCCTCCAACCAGATTATGCTGGGTAGGATGGCAGAGGCGAACGCCCAGCTCGACATGGCGGCCAACCGCATGGATCGCGCCGAAGTGCGCCTTGGTAATTTCGTTGCCGCGCCTAAATCGGACCAGGAGCGGGAGCTGGCGGAGCAGCTCGAGCAGAATTTCATTACGGTACTCGGCCTGGTGCGCGAGCAGCATGTGGCACTGGATGAGCTCAATACTCCAGGGTTCGGAAATCTGCGTAATGAATTGATCGAGCCGAGCGCCGCCTTGGCCGAAAACATGACGGAGTTCGTCGCAAACGGATTCAGTAGCGCTCAAGCCATGAGCATGCAGTTTCAGGCCCAGTCCCAGCGATTTGGCTTGATCAAACTGGCAGCGCTGGTACTGACCGCTATCGTTCTATTGCTGGTATATGCAGGCTTGCGTACAACCGTGATCCGACCGCTCAACTCGGCAGTCAAGCACCTCCAGGCTATCGCCAAGGCCGATCTCACCGGCAAGATTCCTGAGGGCAGTCGCAACGAAATCGGCAAGCTCTTCAATGCCATGCGCAATATGCAGCAGAGCCTGACGCGCATCGTCGTGCAGGTGCGTGATGGTAGTGGTTCCATCCATATCGGTACGCGCGAGATAGCCAGTGGCAATACTGACCTCTCCTCGCGTACCGAGCAGCAGGCAGCCTCGTTGCAAGAGACGGCCTCGAGCATGGAAGAAATCACCGCCACCGTACGGCAGAATGCCGATAATGCACGTCAGGCCAGCGGTCTGGCGCTGGATGCCTCGTCCACCGCCGAGCGCGGAGGTGAAGTGGTCGATCGCGTGGTCAAGACCATGGGCGGTATCTCCGCCAGTTCCAAGAAGATCAGCGACATCACCAGCGTCATCGATTCAATCGCTTTTCAAACCAATATTCTGGCGCTGAATGCCTCGGTTGAGGCGGCGCGGGCTGGTGAGCAGGGGCGCGGCTTTGCCGTGGTGGCCGGTGAGGTGCGTAACCTGGCCAGCCGTAGTGCGACTGCCGCCAAGGAAATCAAGGAACTGATCGACGGTTCGGTAGCGCAGGTCAAGGAAGGTTCGGTCCTGGCCGAGCAGGCCGGCGAAACCATGGACGAGGTGGTCAGAGCGGTGCGCCGGGTCACCGACATCATGGATGAGATATCCGCAGCTTCTCAGGAGCAGAGCGATGGTATCGAGCAAGTGAGCCAAGCAGTCGGGCAGATGGACCAGGTGACGCAACAAAATGCCTCCCTGGTGCAGCAGGCTACCGTTGCCGCCGCTTCTCTCGAAGAGCAGGCGAATCGTCTCGAGCAGGCGGTTGCCGTGTTCCGGCTGGTGGGGGACATGCAGAGTGAGCCCAAGCATGAAGAGCGCCATGGCAGCCCAGGTGCGACCGGTGGGACGGTAAAAGCGACAGTTCGTAGCAGTGTGCCGGCGCTGACTTCGTCACGAGCCCCGGCACGCGACTTGGCCGAGCTAGATCCGAAGCCGCGTCGCAAGTCGCAGAAAGAGCCGGTTGCCGAAGGCGAGTGGGAAGAATTCTGAGTTATTCAAAGAGCCCGACGGTCCAGGCGACCGTCAGTCAAGATCATTGCCTGTTAGAAGAGAGGAACCCTGATGGCCGACAAGAACATGAGCTTTCTGGTGGTGGACGACTTTCCCACCATGCGTAGAATCGTGCGCAGCCTGCTCAAGGAGCTGGGCTACACCAACGTGGAAGAGGCCGAGGATGGTCAGGAGGCGCTGAGCAAGCTGCGCTCCGGTTCATTCGAATTCGTCGTCTCCGATTGGAACATGCCGAATCTCGACGGGCTGGAGATGCTCAAGCAGATCCGTGCCGATGCTGCTCTGAAAGAACTGCCGGTGCTGATGGTCACGGCGGAGGCCAAGAAAGAGAACATCATCGCCGCCGCTCAGGCAGGAGCCAGCGGTTACGTGGTGAAGCCCTTCACCGCCGCCACGCTGGAAGAGAAACTCAACAAGATTTTCGAGAAACTAGGTAAGTGACGCCGGCTGGCCAGCCCTGTCTGCGGAGGAGAGAATAAGATGAGCGCAAACGAGCAGTCTGACCAGGCACATCCGTCAGGTGCCGCCGGTGAGGAGCTGGTCCAGCGCATCGGTCAGTTGACACGTATGCTGCGTGAAAACATGCGTGAACTGGGCTTGGACAAGGAAATCGAGAAGGCGGCAGAAGCCATTCCCGATGCACGGGACCGGCTGAGCTATGTGGCCACCATGACCGAGCAGGCAGCTGAGCGTGCACTCAATGCCATCGATCGGGCCCAGCCGTTGCAGGACTCCATCAGCAGTGGTGCCGAGTCGCTGGACAAGCGCTGGGCAGAGTGGTTCGCCGAGCCCAAGCAGCTAGATGAGGCACGTACCCTCGTCAAGGAGACTCGCTCCTATCTGGCCGAGGTGCCCGACAAGACCCAGGCTACCCAGAAGGAGCTGCTCGAAATCATGATGGCCCAGGATTTCCAGGATCTGACAGGCCAGGTGATCAAGAAGATGATGGATGTCATTCGCGAGATTGAGCATCAGCTTGTCCAGGTGCTGATCGATAACGTTCCCGAGGGGATGAGCCGCGAAGACATGCAGCGCAAGGCCAATGACCAGTGGGAAAATGATGCGCGCCGCAGGGAAGAGGGGCTTTTGAATGGTCCCCAGATCAAAGCGGGTGCAGACGTCATGTCCAATCAGGATCAGGTCGACGATCTGCTCGACCAACTGGGCTTCTGAGCGAAGGAGCGGCTGCCACGCCGCCCCAGCAATTAAGCGATTTCCCCTTGCTACCCAGCTGAGCGCCGACGGTCGTGGCCGATAAAGCCACGATCATCGGCGCTTTTTGGCGTATCGCCCTCCTTTCAATAACGCCACAATGGCCACCGTGCGGAAAAGTGTGCGGAGACTATGGCCGACCAAAGCAGCGATCAGGAAAAGACTGAAGAGGCCACGCCTCGACGCCTTGACAAGGCGCGCGAGGAAGGTCAGGTCGCTCGTTCCCGTGAGTTGACCACCTTCATGCTGCTGTTGGGAGGCGTGGTCGGCATGTGGTCCATGGGGGCCATGCTCTACGATCAGTTGGGGCTGGTGATGGAGCAGGCTTTCCTGTTCGAGCGCCAGCAGGCCTTCGAAACCGGTCCCATGCTCACCAACGTTCTCGATCTCGGAACACGAACGCTGTATACCATGCTGCCGCTGTTTCTGTTACTGACCGTGGTGGCCTTGGTGGCGCCGGCTCTGTTGGGAGGTTGGTTGATATCGGCCAAGTCGCTCAAGCCGCAGATGTCGAAGCTCAACCCCTTCAAGGGCCTGAAGCGCATGTTCGGCACTCAGGCGCTGGTCGAGCTGTTCAAGGCTATCGCCAAGTCGACGCTGATTGGTGGGGTCGGCATGACCTACCTCTACTTCAACCGCGGGGAATTCCTGGCGTTGATGGACCAGCCGATTACCCAGGCGCTGGCCCGGGCGCTGATGATGGCAGCCCAGGCCTGTGGCTTGATGGTGCTGACCCTGTTGGTGGTGATTCTGATTGACGTTCCCTATCAGCTCTGGAGTCATGCGAAGAAGCTGCGAATGTCCAAGGAAGAGGTCAAGCGCGAGCACAAGGAGTCGGAGGGTGACCCGCACGTCAAGGCGCGCATACGCGCTCAGCAACAGGCTATGGCGCGGGGGCGCATGATGAGCAAGGTACCGGAGGCTGATGTGATCATCACCAACCCCACCCACTATGCCGTGGCTCTTCAATACGACGAGAAGCGCATGGGTGCTCCTCGTGTCGTGGCCAAGGGCGCCGATCTGGTGGCAGCACGCATCCGTGAGCTTGGTGCCGAGGCCGGCGTACCGCTTTTGCAAGCCCCCCCGTTGGCCCGCGCGCTGTATCATCACGTCGATCTGGATCACGAGATCCCGCTGGATCTTTATACTGCGGTAGCGGAAGTGCTGGCCTGGGCCTTCCGTCTCAAGCACGTTTCACGAGAAGGGGGAGAGGTGCCGCCTACACCCGAGAATTTGACCATACCCGAGAGCCTGGAAGTGCCCGCTACCGATACGTCCACTGATCAAGGGCCTTCCGTGCCCGGCGGAGCGGGTCGATGAATCCATTGAGTCAACTCATCGGTCGTCGGGACTGGCTGGGCGATGGCCGCATGAAGCTGCTGGCCGGCCCGGTCCTGATCATCATGATCCTCGGCATGATGATCGTGCCGCTGCCGCCGTTTGCGCTCGATCTGCTGTTCACTTTCAACATTGCGCTGGCCGTGATGGTGCTGCTGGTCAGCATGTTCACACAGAAGCCGCTGGATTTTGCCGCCTTCCCGGCCGTACTGCTGTTCACCACGTTGCTGCGGCTGTCGCTCAACGTTGCCTCGACCCGGGTCATCTTGATGGAAGGCCACCAGGGCGGCGATTCTGCCGGTAAAGTGATCGAGGCTTTCGGTCAGTTTCTCATCGGTGGTAACTTTGCCGTCGGTCTGGTGGTATTCCTGATCCTCGTCATCATCAATTTCATGGTCATCACCAAGGGCGCGGGGCGCATTGCCGAAGTCGGGGCACGTTTCATGCTCGACGCCATGCCCGGTAAGCAGATGGCCATCGATGCCGACCTCAATGCCGGTCTGATCGGCGAAGAGGACGCCCGCAAGCGGCGCGCCGAGGTGGCCCAGGAAGCCGATTTCTACGGCTCCATGGACGGTGCCAGTAAATTCGTTCGCGGTGATGCCATGGCCGGTCTGGTGATCATGGTAGTAAACATCATCGGCGGACTGCTGATCGGCATGCTTCAGCACAACATGGGCTTTGGTGACGCAGCACGTACCTATACCCTGATGACCATCGGCGACGGTCTCGTCGCCCAGATTCCCGCCTTGATCATCTCTACCGCTGCCGGCGTGACCGTTTCCCGCGTCAATACCGACCAGGACGTCGGTCAGCAGATGATCAGCCAGCTGTTCGTCAACCCTCAGGTGCTGGTGCTGGCGGCTATCGTCATGGGTCTGCTGGGACTGGTGCCGGGCATGCCCAATCTGGTATTCCTGATTTTCACCAGCCTGCTGGCCGGCCTGGCATGGATGCTGACGCGGCAAAAGGAGCAGCGTCTGGTGGAAGCGGAGCTCAAGACCGAAGCGCCACCGGCACCCGAAGCGCCCGAGGCCAGTTGGGACGATGTTCAGCTGGTAGATACACTCGGCCTGGAAGTCGGTCACCGGTTGATCCCCCTGGTCGATCAGCGTCAGGACGGCGAGCTGCTGGGGCGTATAAAGAGCGTCCGCAAGAAGTTCGCCCAGGAGGTGGGGTTCCTGCCGGCAGTGGTGCATATCCGCGACAATCTGGAGTTGGGTGCCAACGCCTACCTGATTACCCTGAAGGGAGCCGAGATTGGCCGCGCCGAGGCATTCCCGGGGCAGTGGCTTGCCATCGATCCCGGCCAGGTGACCGGCCAGTTGCAGGGCACGCCGACCGCCGATCCCGCCTTCGGCCTGCCGGCCATTTGGATCGATGCCGGCCAGCGCGAGCATGCTCAGGTGTACGGATATACCGTGGTCGATGCCGGCACGGTGATTGCCACCCACCTCAACCACCTGTTACATCGTCACGCCCCCGAAATGCTGGGACGTCAGGAAGTCCAGAAACTGTTGGACAAGCTGGGTGACGATCAAAAATCTCTGGTGGACGATGTGGTTCCCAAGGCGGTTACTCTGACGGCACTGCAGCGAATTCTGCAGAACCTGTTGGAGGAAGATGTTTCGATACGCGACATGCGCACTATCCTGGATACGTTGGCAGAGCATGCGCCGCATCAGCAGGATATCAGCGAGCTGACCGCTCTGGTTCGTATCGCCTTGGGGCGCGCTATCACACAGCAGTGGTTCCCAGGACGCGATACGCTGAACGTGATCGGCCTCGATGCCCAGCTCGAGCAAGTGCTGCTGCAGGCAATGAATGGGAACGGTGCGCTCGAGCCTGGTTTGGCGCAAACGTTGATGAGTCAGGCCGAGCAGGCCCTTGAACGGCATGAAGCCAGCGGCGAGCCGCCGGTGCTGGTGGTGCAGCACAGCTTGCGCCCGCTGATAGCCCGCTTCCTGCGCCGACGCATGCGCCACCTGGTGGTCATGTCGCAGGCGGAGATACCCGATGATCGGACACTGCGCGTCACGACGCTAGTGGGAGGTCGATAAACGATGAGTGTCATGCGGTTCGTAGGAGCCAATAGTCGTGAAGCCATGCGCCAAGTGCGTACGGCATTGGGAGACGAAGCCCTGATTCTGGCCAATCGGCGAACTGAGCAGGGAGTCGAGATCCTGGCCATGGCCGAATCGGCAGCAACCTCGGAACCTGCCGAGGTGGTGCGACAGGAGCCGCCGCCCGCCAGGCAGGCGGCACCTGTGAGCTCGGATCCGGCCCAGGCTTTCGAAGCCATGAGCGCAAGGCTTCTGGAAGAGATGCGTGACATGCGCATGCTGCTCTCGCGTGAGAAAGACACCTCGCCAGCCTCCGGGACTTCTGCTGGCGAGCCGATCATGCGCATCATGCTGGAGGCCGGCTTCAGCCAGTCGCTTGCGGAAGATGTCCTCTCGACACTGCCGGAGGAGCTCGCGCTCGCCCATGAAGGGGATGACCGCGCGATGGCCTGGCTCTCGCGTCAGCTGGCCAAGCGCCTCGTCGGGCTGGAGGATGAGGCGGCTTTCATGGATCGTACCGGTATCGTGGCCCTGATCGGGCCCACCGGCGTGGGCAAGACGACCACCACCGCAAAACTGGCGGCGCGCTATGTCATGCGTCACGGCACTCGCCCGGTGGCGCTGGTCACCACGGACAGCTTTCGTATCGGCGCGCATGAGCAGCTGCGCATCTATTCACGACTGCTCGATGTCCCCATGTACGCCCTGAATGCCGATCAGCCGGTTTCCGATCTGTTGGCGCGGGTGAAGGGCAAGTCATGGATCATCATCGATACCGTGGGCATGAGTCAGCGTGACCAGCGCGTCATCGAGCAGGTGGGTCACCTGCGCGGCGGCGATACATCGGTACGGCTGGTGCTGCTGCTCAATGCGGCCAGCCAGCCGGAAACGTTGGAAGAGGTCGTAGTGCGCTACCGTCAGGCGGCTCAAGCCGCCGGCGGCGAGCTGCACGACTGCATCATCACCAAGCAGGACGAAGCCGGCAGGCTGGCACCGGCACTCGATATCATCATGCGCCACGGGTTGAGGCTGCTGTTCGTCTCTCATGGGCAGCGTGTGCCGGAAGATATGGCGCTGGCCGAACCTGCCGAACTCATCGAACACTGTCTTGCCAGTCGCGTCCCGTTGCCCCGTGCGGTGTCGAGGCCAGCGGCCAGCGAAGGTGTGGCACGGGGCGCCGGGAATCTGCTGGGCCAGGGACGTCGTCTGGCTACAGTGTTGGAGGCGTTGCGCCAGCGATTGCCGGCGTTCGGTGGGCTCGAGTCGGTGTGGAACATGCTGGGCCTGCCTATCTCGGTGCAGGCGCAGCGCCTGGATACGCTGCTGGGGGAATATCCCTGGCCGGGGCAGGCGCTGGGCATGCTCTGGAACGAAAGGCGGCGTGTTGCGGGGGAGAGCTGGGCGATGCCGGATGTGGCACTCAGCGCGGAAGGCGCTTGGTTGGCGTTGCCTTTGCTTCAACACCGTCAGGTGGCAGGGCAGCAGGCACGTCTTGAAGCGGCGCTGGAGCAGCACGAGATAGCTCTTCATCTCCTCAATGGACTTCCAGATGGCGATGCCGGCGAGTGGCTTGAGCGTCAGCGATTGACATGGTGCAGCCAGGTCAGGGGTAGCCTGCGTGTCGAATTAGCGGGAGAGCGCCAAACACTGAGTGGGCTCGAAGCGGTAGCCGAGTCCGTGGGTCAGGTGCGCTGTCGTTTTCGTGGCGAGGCGGCGCGGCTGGTATTTGCCTCCTTGCCTGTCGGCGTCAAGTTCAAAGGAAGCCGCCGCGACTCGGCTGCTCTCGAAGTGAGGGCCTGGTTTGGCCAGGTTCGTGATGAGGAAAGCGGCAAGATCCTCGTAAGACGCTTCTGGGTCACGCCTGAAAGACTCGGAGAAGAGGTGCAGCCGTTGCTGCTTTCGCTTTTACAAAGCGACGTACTGCCTCAGCTCACACGGCGTGCCTGGCAGCGTCTCGACGCCAGTGAGATCGGCGAGATGCGTGCTGACGTGCGCCTGCTGATGGCCAGCGGTCTGGCCACGGTGGCTGCTCATCTCGATCTTGCCGAAGACGAGAAGGCCATGGATCTCAGGGCCGAGTTGCTCGGACTTAGCGGTGGCAAGCGTCGTCGCCGCGACGTGGCATTGCTCGAAGCATTGATACAGCTATTTCTGGTGCGCGATGCCATTCGCCACCTTGGCCTTGGTGAAAGGGAGTCAAGTTGATGGGATGGGACCAGGCCGCGGGCCTGCGCCAAT
>NZ_JAFIFK010000082.1 GCF_020832045.1 Halomonas sp. | reverse complement strand
GTCGGCGCAGCGGCGGCAACTTTGCCAACGATCCGCAAAAAGCGTCTCAAGCCGGTCAGAAAGGCGGCCAGAACAGCGGGGGCAACTTCGCCAATGATCGTCAGAAAGCCTCAGAAGCGGGCCGTAAGGGTGGCAAGCGCTGAGACGAGCCTTACAGGCTCAATCCAGATTGTCGGGAAGCGACCCGGCAATCAGTTGCAAACTGAGGACTACACCACCCCATTCCGGCGCTCAGGAAGAGCAGATCAACCCGCCGAAGTGAAGAATGCTGGCGGAATCATGAAAGTAACTGAAGGAGATAACCGATGGGTACACAACCGCAGAGCCCCAAGCATCTTGAAGATTGGCTGCGCGATGCACATGCCATGGAGAAGCAGGCGGAAAAGATGCTCGAAACTCAGGCCGACCGTCTGGAGCACTATCCGCAGCTCAAGGCGCGCATCGAACAGCACATTACCGAAACGCGAGGCCAGGTCGAGAAGATCGAGCAGTGCCTATCGCTGCTGGGTACCGACACTTCTGTCATGAAGGATATGGGCGGCAAGCTGGCCGCGTTCGGTCAAGGCATGAGCGGCATGATGGCAAGTGACGAGGTAGTGAAAGGCAACATGGCCAGCTACGCCTTCGAACACTTCGAGATCTCCAGCTACAGGGCGTTGATTCAAGCGGCCAATAAAGTAGGCAAGCCCGAAATAGCACGTATCTGCGAGGAAATCCTCAAGGAAGAGGAAGCCATGGCCGACTGGCTGTTGCAGAACCTTGACGACACCACTCGCCAATTCCTGGAGCGTTCCGAAGACGATGACCTGCGCGCCAAGACCTGAACCTGCCGGCCATTAATGCATAGTATTCCGTAGGCCCCTCGCTTCCCCCGGCTCCGGCCGGGGGCTTTTTTTACGTGGCAGCCCTTTTGCCAAATAAAAAGCGTCGCAATCGAATGGAATTGCGACGCTTACGAGACGTTCGAATAGTACTACGATTACATATGGTCGCGAGGGATCACCTTCTCCCAGTTCTTGGAAAATACCCGATAGTCATCCTCATAGGCATCGAGCTGTGCATGAATGAAGAAGTGGCTCTCATCGCAGCTCAATACCGTACGCGTGTATACCTCCACGTCCCAGTCATCCCGCTTGAAAGAGCGCTCGGTATAGGTTTCACCACGAGCAGAAGTGAAGTCGTCGTTGACGGCGGTGTACCACTCACGGGTACTGCGTCGCACTTCGGTACCGATATCCTCGATACGAAAATGTCCTTGGTCGTTGATGACTTCCAGGGTCGACTCCTTGTTTGCCAGGTCACGATGCAGCAACCAATTGTGCGTGCTGGCGGCGAAGGTATGAACCTTCAAAGGCGTGGCCACCTGCGGCTCCTCGAATTCGGGGAGGCATGAGTCTTCCACGCCAGGCGTACGGGCGGGGAGTATCAGCGCGCTACTGCTGGGGTAGATATCGACTTGCGCGGGCTCCGGCGGCAGCCAGGCTAGGGGCCAGTAAGAGGTTGAAATCGACAGTCGCAGCTGATGCCCCGCCGGGAAGCGTTGGGCAATTCCATTCATCGGGATTCGCACACGGTAGCGACGATGCGGCACGAGGGGTTCGGGATCGGCATCGCTGTCGCGATGAGACAAGTTGAGCAAGCCGTAGGTGACTCGGGTCGCCTTCCCATCCGGCGCCACGTCGGATAGCCGGACGGCAAGCATCGCCTGAGGCTTGTCGCAAGAGATCTCGAGTTCCACTTCCGGCATGCCGAAAATGTCGACCGGGTCGGCCAGGGGTGGGCTGCTGAAGATCAGCGAACCACCATCTTCTTCCCGCTGATCGCCAGGCAGGTCCGGCGTGGCCGCGTAGGAACACCACTTGCCCGCTGCCATACCGACGCTGAGCGGCGACTGCAACGCCAGGCCACTCTCCGAGCCGTTGCGCTGATGCCGGTCGCCGGTGCCTTCCGCCATGTGAATTTGAGAGGGGCCGAGGCCGTAGCGACGCTGCTTGATATTGTCCGATGGCCAACTGGGCTCGCCGATCCAGCGCCCCGGACGCTCATCATAGGAGGTGTCGGGGGGTACGCTGTCCTGCTGCCAAGCGCGCAGCATGGGCTCATCCATGATTCCCGTGTCTTGGTCCTTCAACCAGTGATCCCACCAGCGCAGCGCCTCCTGGAGAAAGCCGATGGCGGGGCCCGGCAGGCCCTGATGCGGGTACTTGTGGCCCCAGGGACCGATCAGCCCCTTGCGCGGCACCTCGAGATGCTGCATCAGGCGCAGGACGGTATTGGTAAAACCGTCGGCCCAGCCCCCAATGGCATAGACCGGGCATTGTATCGCTGCATAGTTCTCGTTGACCGAGCTGGTCGTCCAGTAGGCGCTACGCCGCTGGTGCTCGAGCCAGGGTTCCAGCCAAAGTCCGCTGTTCTCCATACGGTCGAACCACATGTCGCGCCAACGGCTACCGACGATCCGGGGATCCGGCGGCAAGCTATTGAAGGCGAACATCACGGTGGCCTCGGAGAGGTTGTCGCCTAGCAGACAACCGCCCATGTAGTGCATGTTGTCGGCGTAGAGATCGTCGCTCGAACAGATGCTGATGATCGCCTTCAACTCGGGCGGCTGCTTGGCCGCCACCTGCAGGCTGTTGAAGCCGCCCCAGGAGATGCCCATCATGCCGACATTGCCATCACACCAGGGCTGCTCGGCAATCCAGGCGATGGCGTCGACGCCGTCCTCCTGCTCCTGCTGAGTGTACTCATCGGAAATCACGCCATCGGAATCACCGCTGCCACGCATGTCCACCCGCACACAAACATAGCCGTGCCCCGCCATGTAGGCATGATTGGCGGCATCACGAGCACGGGTGATGTCACGTTTGCGATAAGGGATGTACTCCATGATTGCCGGCATCGGTTTCTGCTCGGCCGCCACTGGCAGCCAGATTCTGGCTGCCAGTTGAGCCCCATCGCGCATGGGGATGAAGACATTTTCTATTTCACGAACCTGATAGGGAAATGAATCAATGACGCTCACGATTCCTCCTTGCTGGGTTCATACGATGGGTTCGATCTCGAACTTAAGCGCCTCCAGGCATGCCTTGTAGCGCTCCTCGATTTGTTCATGACTCTCACCCGCCACATAGAGCGTGCCCAGGCGGTAGCTGAAGCTGTCCTGGTGCAGCAGCTCGCCCAGCCGAGTGCCCGGCTCGACGTCGATACGAATCTTGGTACCCGGGTAGCGCTCCTTGAGAGCCTCGATCTCCGTTTCGCTGGGGACTCGCTTGACGACGCCATCCCGATGCTCATAGGGGATATAGCACTTGGCGGCTACGGCTGCGATACCTTGCCGATTGGCCATGGAAGGTCGTTCGCCGAAGGCGATATCGACGGCCACTTCATGGTTCGACATGCCGTCAACCATGATGAATATCTCACTGTGCGATTGTGAAATCCGGGTATTGAATTCGATCAGCCACAGTTTGTCCGTCTCTTCTTCCCACATGAATTCGGCGTTAAAACAGCCATTGTCATAGCCGATATGCTCGAGGAAACGGCGCGAGACATCGATCATCTCGCGATGGATGCGCTCAGGAAGGTTGCTCGGATATTCCAGCCGATCGTAGGGGATGTCTTTACTGACCGAGTTGGGTTGGGCGATGATGCCGTGCACGTTGAACTCGCCGTTGAAGACCGTTCCTTCAGGGGCGCCCTGGGCTCCCGAGACGATCTGCTCGACAATACAGGAATTGCCGTCCATCTTCTGGATTTCGGGGGGTAATTCGACATATCGAAGGGCTTCATTGAACGGATCGCCCAGTTGGCGGATACCCTCCCGGATTTCCTTGATGGCAGCGTTGAACTGCTCCTCGTTTTCGATCCTGAAACCCAAATGCGACGAGAAGGCCTTGATCGGTTTTATCCAGAAGGGATAGTCCAGCGTCACCTGGGACAGCGGATTCTCGGCAAAGGGGTCGACGCCACAGAACTCAGGCACGACCTCCGGTATGACCTTCTGCTGTTCCAAGCGGCTCCAGTACTTGTGTTCGCACTTGAGCACGCTTTCGACCGAAGGGGCCGGAATCTGATGCTCCTTGCACAGGATAGGAACCATGACGCTGGTCGGAAAATCCCACTGTGCCACGATGGCATCGATGGAACCCTCGAATTCATCGAGTTTGCGGCGCGCCTCGTCCAGCAAGGCATTGAAGGAAAAGCTGGGCGATTCGACGGCTTCCTTGACCGACAGCAGGCTGTGTACCTCGAACTCCTCGGCATGCCGCAACGTTTCCAGCTCCTGGCGCTGCTGGTCTTCCAGCGCCACGACAAAAATATTCCTTTTCATTCATCACTCCATGACGATTCCGTTGGAAAAGCTTGGCGGGTATGCCGGCTCTCCTTATCCCCATTCCCTTACTCAATCAGGATAGAAAGAAGGCCGAAAGGTTCCATGGTGAAGACGATTCTTTACTCTTCAGAACTCCGGGAAACAATGCGGCACTCTCCTTCACTTGCCGCTAACTCAAACCTAACTCACCCGTCAGGAGAGTTGCGCTTGAGCCTAGCGGAGCTAGGCTGAAAAAGAGACTCGCATAGAGGTTCAGCGGCCAAGGACGATGCCGATGGAGAAACTCAAGGAGTATCGCCGCAAACGGGATTTCAAGCGCACCCGAGAGCCAGCCGGCGGGAACGCCACGGCGGCATCGAAGGGTGATGCCTATGTGATGCACAAGCACGCGGCGAGCCATGACCACTTCGACCTGCGTCTGGAGCAGGAGGGTGTGCTGCGTAGCTGGGCGCTGCCCAAGGGGCCGAGCCTCGAGCCCGGTGAGAAACGTTTGGCCGTAGAAGTGGAAGACCACCCGCTGGAGTATGGCGGATTCGAGGGCATCATCCCCGAAAAATCCTACGGCGGTGGAACCGTGATGCTGTGGGATCGCGGCACCTGGCGGATCAAGGGCCGCCCCAAACAGGATCGTATCGATATCGAGCTCGACGGCGAGCGGCTCAAGGGCAGTTGGACCCTGACTCGCATGAGCGGCAAGCGTCAGGACAAGCATGGGCGCAACTGGCTGCTGATCAAACGCCATGACGACAAGCCATGCATGGACGCCGCGCTGACGGTCGACCTCGATGAAAGTATCGTCAGCGGCCGCAGCATGCAGGAAATTGCCGAGGACCGAGACAATACCTGGGGCACGACCGAGGATACGGTTCAGACTGATCCTGTTGCGCCACCCGACTCGAAGGGCCTCGAAGGCGCTCGCAAGGCCAAGCTGCCCCGTGACGTGAAGCCTCAATTGGCCACGCTGGCCCGAGGGGTTCCCGATAAGGGGAAGTGGATTCACGAAATCAAGTTCGACGGCTATCGCCTGCTCGCCCGCCTGGAAAAAGGCGAAGTTCACTTGTTCACCCGCAACGGCAAGGACTGGACTCACCGCTTCCCCGATATCGCCCGATCGCTGAAGGCGCTTCCAATTGACACAGGGGTGCTGGACGGCGAGGTGGTGGCCATGGGCAAGGACGGCATCAGCCGTTTCGGCGAACTCCAGGAAGCACTCTCCAACGGGCGTACCTCCTCTCTCGTGTTTCAGGTCTTCGACTTGCCCTACCTCGAGGGCCATGACCTTTCGAGCGTCGAACTGCTGGAACGCAAACGCACGCTCGCTTCGCTGCTCGAGGCGGCGGAAATGACATCGGACACCATCCGCTACTCCGACCATATCGACTCTCAGGGCGAAGCTTTCCACGAACGTGCCTGCCACATGGGGCTGGAGGGAATCATCTCCAAGCGAGCCGACAGCCGCTATCAGCAGAAGCGCAGCCGTGATTGGCTAAAGGTGAAATGCGTCAGCCATGAGGAGTTCGTGGTCGGTGGCTACACCGAGCCCGGCGGCTCGCGTAGCGGCTTCGGCTCGCTGCTGATGGGCGCTTACGGCAAGGAGGGGCTGGTCTATGCCGGCCGTGTCGGCACCGGTTTCAACCATCGCCTGCTCGAGCAGCTGAGCGCAACCCTTGAGGAGCTCGAAGTGAAGCGTTCGCCCTTCCATGGCCAGGTGCCAGACAGCCGCTCGGCACACTGGGTGCGCCCCGAGCTGGTAATCGAAGTGGAGTTCACCGAGCGTACGCGCGACGGCCGTCTGCGCCATCCCGCCTTTCGTGGCCTGCGTGAGGATCGCAACCCTGAGGAGATACGCATGACCCCGACGAAGGAAAAGGCCGCAGACATCGCGCCGGAAAAGGATAGCAAGGCGGATAAGGCACCGCCTCGCAAGCGCAAGGACGAGACCTCATTGCTCGGGGTGCGCATCACCAGCCCCGACCGCGTTCTGTTTCCCGAGCAGGGCCTGACCAAGCTCGACCTGGCCCGCTTCTACGACCAGATTCAGGAGTGGGTCCTACCCCACCTGATCAGGCGGCCGCTGTCGCTGGTGCGATGCCCCCAAGGGCGCAACGACGAATGCTTCTTTCAGAAACACCCGCGCAGCGCCATTCCCGACAGCGTGCCGCGCATTGACGTGCCCGAGAAGAAGGGCAGCGCCGAGTACGTCTATGTCGAAACCGCCGCCGACCTCGTGGGACTGGTACAAGCCGGTGCCCTCGAGATCCACCCCTGGGGCAGCCGCATCGACCATCTCGAGCAGCCCGACAACCTGGTGTTCGATCTCGACCCGGACGAAGGGATGGCGTGGAAGGAAATTCTGCGTGTCGCCGGCACCCTGCGCGAGCGTCTCGAGTCGCTGGGGCTCACACCCTTCGTGCGCACTACCGGCGGCAAGGGGCTGCATCTTGTGGTGCCGATCGAGCCCGCCGCCGAATGGGACAAGGCCAAAGCCTTCGCCAAGGGAGTCGCCGAAGCCCACGCCAAGGACGACCCTCAGCGACTGACCACCAATATGTCCAAGGCCAAGCGCGAGGGGCGCATTTTCATCGACTACCTGCGCAACGGCCGTGGCGCCACGGCAGTCGCCTCCTACACGGTGCGTGCCCGCGAGAACGCCCCGGTGGCGGTACCGATTCGCTGGGATGAGCTCAATGCCGCGCTGCGTGCCGATCGCTACAACGTCGAAAACCTGCGCCGTCGGCTCTCGGCTCTCCGTCAGGACCCCTGGGCGGACTTCGCCGAGGCGGCGCGCCCCCTGGACGCCGACCTGCTCAAGCGCGTCGGCGTGAAGTAGGCCGCAGCAAGAAGCGAGGGAAAGGACATGAGCGAAGCGCCCTGGTGGCTTGAATCCGGACCCGAGACCTGCCAGTTCTGCCACCGAACCTTCTATTACGAGGCGGGCTACCACTGCATTTATTGCGACAGGCCGATCTGCCCGTCGTGCGTGGCGGCGCGCTTCGAGAGCCGTGATACGGTGTGTCCCGACTGTCACGACGAAGCGCACCGTGACGAAGGTACCGCCCAGCAGGAGGAAAACTGATGGCGGCCCGAGCGATGTGGAAGGGCGTGATCCGCTTCGGCGAGGTCCAGGTTCCGGTCAAGCTCTACTCGGCGGTCCAGGACCGCAGCGTGCATTTCCGCCTGCTGCACGAGAAGGATCGCTCGCCTGTAAAACAGGCCATGGTCAATCCTGAAACCGACGAGGTCGTACCCTACGCCGATACTCGCCGAGCCTACCGTACCGATGAAGGCAGTCTGGTGGTGTTCGACAAGGAGGAGCTCGAAGCGTTGGAACCGGAGTCGGGCCGAGACATCGAGGTGATCCGCTTTATGTCACCCCAAATCATCGATCATCGCTGGTACGACCGGCCTTATTATCTCGGCCCTGATGGCAGCGAATCGCTCTACTTCGCCCTTACCGAAGCACTGGGCAACAGTGGCAAGGAAGGCCTGGCACGCTGGGTCATGCGCAAGAAGAGCTACGTCGGTGCCCTGCGACTGCATCGCGGTGTGCCCATGCTGATGTCGCTTCGCCACGAGGAGCAGGTGGTTCCGGCGGATTCATTGGAGCCACCCAAGGGCAAGGCATTGGACGCCAAGGAGCTCGACATGGCACGGCAACTGATCGGCATGCTGGAAGCTGAGTTCGATCCCGAGGAGTACCACGACGAGTATCGTGAGCGGGTACTGGAGCTGATCGAGGCGAAGCGACGCGGCAAGAGCGTCAAGGTCACGCCGATTCGCCGCCGCGAAGCTTCCGACGACTTATCGAAGGCGCTCGAGGCCAGCCTCAAGAAGGAGCGTAAGCGTGCCTAGCCCAACATCGAAAGCCAAGCCCAAGCCGAAGGACAAACGCAAGACCAAGGAGAAGGACGAGTCGGCTCAAGGCGAAGAGAAGAAGCGCTTCCACGCCAGCGGCCCACGCCCGCTGTGGTCGGGCACTATCACCTTCGGGCTGGTCAGCCTGCCGGTCAACCTCTACCCGGCCAATCGGCCCAAGCCGGTGTCGCTGCGTATGGTCGATGCGCAGGGCACGCCGCTGGCCAGACGCTACTTCTGCGAGAAGGAGGAGCGCGTGCTCGATTACGACGAACTGGTG
Source organism: Halomonas sp. (assembly GCF_020832045.1). Lineage (GTDB taxonomy): Bacteria > Pseudomonadota > Gammaproteobacteria > Pseudomonadales > Halomonadaceae > Halomonas. The sequence goes on along the minus strand of NZ_JAFIFK010000082.1, from coordinate 86,047 downwards.
CGCGGCTACGAAGTCGAGAAGAACGAGTTCGTGGTGGTGGAGGACCGGGAATTCGACTCGCTGGCCCCGGAAAAATCACAGGAGATCGATCTCAAGCGCTTCGTCGGCCTCGACGAGATCGATCCGATGTATTTCCAGCGCGCCTATTTCATGACACCCGACAAGGGGGTGACCAAGGCCTACCGCCTGCTGGCCCAAAGCATGGAGGCCGCTGGGCGAGCCGGTATCGCCACTTTCGTCATGCGCGGCAAGGAGTACTTGGTCGCGATCATTGCCGAAAAGGGTATCCTGCGTGCCGAGACGCTGCGCTTTGCCGAGGAAATACGTGCCCCCGAGGACATCGCTCTGCCCGAATCAACCAAACCCGACAAGCAGCGAGTCAAGGCCATGCAAAGGGCCATCGAAGCTTTAGCGGAAGATGACTTCGAGCGCGAAGAGCTTCAGGACCTGCAGAGCCAGCGAATCGTCGCGCGAGCCGAGGAGAAGCTGGAGCGCGGTGAGGATGTCATCGCCTTGGGTGAGGATGAGCGCGAACCCGACGTCGAGCCGGAACAGGGCGGCGAAGTGATCGATCTAATGCAGGTACTCAAGCAGAGCCTGGCCGAAGGCCGCCCACCCGGGCAGGAAGCTCGCAGTGACACCGGCCCTGCCGGTAAGAAAGGCAAATCGGTTGAACGCAAGCCTTCACCCAAGCGCCATTCAGAGAAGAAGCCGCCATCGGGCAAGCGCCGCGTCGCCAAGCTGGACACCCTCTCACGTGAGGAACTCTACGAGCGCGCCAAGAAGCTCGACCTTCCCGGTCGCAGCCGCATGACCAAGGCCGAACTGGCCAAGGCCATCGCCGCCGCCGGCTGAAACGAAAAAGCCGGCCCGAAGGCCGGCGGTTTTATCACTTGATCGCGCGATTCTCGATGAGATCATCTACCACGCTCGGATCGGCCAAGGTGCTGGTATCGCCCAGGCCGTCGGTTTCGTTGGCAGCGATCTTGCGCAGTATGCGACGCATGATCTTGCCAGAGCGGGTCTTGGGCAGTCCCGGTGCCCACTGGATGACGTCCGGCGAGGCGATCGGCCCGATGTCCTTCCGCACCCACTGAGTCAGCTCCTTCTTGAGTTCATCGCTGGGCTCGACGCCATCGTTCAGGGTGACGTAGATGTAGATGCCTTGACCCTTGATGTCGTGAGGGAAGCCCACCACGGCGGCTTCGGCTACGGCTTCGTGAGCCACCAGCGAGGATTCGATCTCGGCGGTTCCCATGCGGTGGCCGGAGACGTTGAGCACGTCATCGACGCGACCGGTGATCCAGTAGTAGCCGTCCTCATCGCGGCGACAGCCGTCACCGGTGAAGTAGTAGCCCTTGTAGGTGGAGAAGTAGGTCTGGATGAAACGATCGTGGTCGCCCCAGATCGAGCGTGCCTGGCCGGGCCAGGAATCGCTGATTACCAAATTGCCTTCCACGGCCCCCTTCAGCTCGTTGCCCTCGCTATCGAGCAGGGCCGGCTGCACGCCGAAGAACGGCAGTGTGGCGGAACCCGGTTTGAGGTCCATGGCCCCCGGCAGCGGGGTGATCATGATGCCGCCGGTTTCGGTCTGCCACCAAGTATCGACGATGGGACACTTGGAATTGCCGATCACGCGGTAATACCACTCCCACGCCTCGGGGTTGATCGGTTCGCCCACCGAGCCCAGCAGGCGCAGACTGTCGCGCTTGCTGGAATCCATAACGCCGTCGCCATGGGCCATCAGGGCACGAATGGCGGTCGGCGCGGTGTAAAGTATCGCGACGTTGTGCTTATCGACGATCTCGCCCATGCGGCCGTGACTCGGGTAACTCGGCACCCCCTCGAACATCAGCGTGGTGGCGCCGTTGGCCAGCGGCCCGTAGACGATGTAGCTGTGACCGGTGACCCAGCCCACATCTGCGGTACACCAGTAAACCTCGCCGTCCTGATAGTCGAAGATGTATTGGTGGGTCAGGCTGGCATAAACCAGATAGCCGCCGGTGGTGTGCTTGAGCCCCTTGGGCGCGCCGGTGGAACCGGAAGTGTAGAGGATGAAGAGTGGATCCTCGGCGTTCATCTCCTCGGCCGGGCAGTCGGTGGCCTGCTTGTCGACCAGATCGTGATACCAGACGTCACGGCTATCGTTCCACTCGATCTCGCCGCCGGTGCGCTTGACCACCAGCACGTTCTTACACACCTCGGTGCCCTGGCGAGTGAGGGCGGCATCGACATTGTCCTTGAGCGGCACGTGCTTGCCGCCGCGCACCGACTCGTCGGCGGTGATCACGAGCTTGGAGTCGGCACCGATGACCCGCTGAGCCAGAGCGTCGGGTGAGAAACCGCCGAACACGACGGAGTGCACCGCACCGATTCGGGCACAGGCCAGCATGGCCACGGCCGCTTCGGGAATCATCGGCATGTAGAGGGTCACGACGTCGCCCTTGCCGATACCGAGTTCCTTGAGCGCATTGGCCAACTGGCAGGTCCTGGCATGCAGCTCACGGTAGCTGACATGCTTGGAATCCTGGGGGTCGTCGCCTTCCCAGATGATGGCGGTCTGGTCGCCACGTGTCTCCAGATGGCGGTCGAGGCAGCTGACGCTGGCGTTCAGGGTACCATCCTCGAACCAGCGGATATCGACATTGTGTGTGTCGAACTGCGTATGCTTGATCTTGGTCGGCGCCTTGAACCAGTCGATACGCTTGGCCTGCTCAGCCCAGAAGCCCTCGGGGTCGTCGACGGACTGCTGGTACATGGCCTGATACTTCTCGCGATCGATCCAGGCGTTGGCGGCGACGTCATCGCGTACCGGATAGACTTTTTGCTGCTCGGTCATTGGCTGGCCTCTTCCAGGAGATACACCCTCTCGGTGGATGTTACCGGCTGCCTTGTTATTGAATGCGCCGGCATCAGATTCGCCCAACAGCATATACCCTCAGGACAGGCCTTCCCCTTAGACCTTGGTATCACGGTTTTTTCTTTTGTAATCATACATTTGTAGCACCCTCTTCATGCGCTACAAAGGGCTGATAGACCAAGGTCTGAGCGCATGCAAGACAGCGATAGCTGCGCCCGTTGTGGACCAGGGAATGGCGTCGGGACGTGAAGAAGTGCGCCTGGCAGCCGCAGTGATAACGATGCGGCCTGGGGCTCGCCCGGCCGGTATCGAAGCTGTGCGTCACATTGGCAGCGAGGCCGAACAGTCTCTCCATTACGGTACGCCATTCGTGCCCATGGGGCCTGGCCTTGTGACCGTCGCTCAGGTGACGGACCAGCCAGTGCGCCATTTCATGCGGTACGACCTCGCTCAGAAATGCACAGCGATTCTCGCGCAAGAGCACTGGATTGAAGCGCAGCCCACCCCGGCCATAGTGCGCCTGGCCGGCGCTCTTGCCACGCAGGTCGCACCAAACCTTGGGCTTGGGCAGCTCGGGATGGTAGCCGCGACATAGCTTCCAGGCTGCTTCCACCCGCTCCAGCAGAGCCTGGTGGAGGGCTGCGTCGTCGAGGCCGGCCAGCCGTTCGGGGGAGGGTTCGGGAAGCACGGGTCGTCTCATGGGTGCTAAAATGACGTCCCGCCACGGCGGTGTCCAGCCCCTGAGCGGCCACACCGCCTTCACGATGCCATGCGAGAGTCCCGATGTCCGATACTCCCCTGCCCCAGCCCCTGCTCGAGGATGACGAGCTCGATCGCCTCGATGAGTTCCTCGACTCCGAGAGCGTCGATGCCGATGCGCTGGATCTGATCTCGGCCCATGGCTTTCTCGTCGCGCTTGCCGTGGCGCCGCGCGAGATGGAATCCGCCACCTGGGTGGCCGAGCTGTTTCACGGCGAACCGGCGTTTACTGACGCCGGCGAACGCGAAGAAATCCTGGGTTTATTGGAAAAGCTGCGTCGCAACGGGATCGACACGCTGGAGCAGGGAGGGCTGCCTGAACTTCCCTTCGACCTGACGCTGGAAGGGCTGCCGCCCGAGGAGACGCCGGTCGGCGACTGGTGCGCCGGCTTCATGGAGGGCGTCTTTCTCGATGAGGCGGCCTGGTTCGAGCAGGACGAAGAGACCGTAGCCACGCTGCTGCTACCGTTCATGGCGCTATCCGGGCTGTTCGACGACGAACCGGACATGGCCGAGATGGCGGCGGACACGGCGCGCCTGGAGTCGCTGGTCACCCAACTGCCGGACCTGGTGTTGGACCTCTATCTGCATTACCGCGTGCCGCCCGAGACCCCCAAACCCATGCCGCGCAAGAAAAAGCCTGCCGGCCGTGGCCCCGGCAAGGTCAAGCCCGGCGGCAAGCGGTAGTCTTTTGATTAGCGACATCGAGAAGGGGCGCCATGAGCGCAATAGCCCCTCACCTCAGCCGTGTCAGCCAGGCATCTAAACTGCCGAACAGCCACTCCTTGAAACGCTGCCAGCGCGGGCGCTGCAACCACTCGCGATAGGTGATCTCGCTGCTGGCGGCAAAGTTGCGCTCGAACAGGGACGCTACCTCACCGGCGAAACGGGCATCGTCCACTTCCTGGTTGGCCTCCAGGTTCCAGTGCAGGCTCCAGTGATCGAAGTTGCACGAACCCAGGCTCGACCATTGGTCCACCAACGAGAACTTGGCGTGAATGAAGGTGGGCTGGAATTCGAAGATTCGCACCCCGGCGCGCAGCAAACGTCGATAGAAACGCTGGCCGGCATAGCGCACCCAGGGGTGGTCGTGGTCCCGACCGGGCAACAGCAGCCGCACGTCGACACCGCGCCGGGCAGCCCGAGCCAGACGCATGCGCAAGCGTAAAGTGGGGACGAAGTAGGGTGTGCAAAGCCAGATTCGGCGCTGCGCCGCCGACACCCGCTCATAAAGAGAATGGCGAATGGCCTGGTAGCGATAGCCCTGTCCCCACACCACCCGGCCACGCATGCTCTGATAGTCGTCGCGTGGAGCGACTTCGAGTTCCAGATGGCGCACCAGAGCCGCCTCGCCGGCGCCCCGCGTCAGCGGCGAATCCCACAGTCGCGAGAACAACCGCACCCAGTCGGCCACCACGGGCCCCTCGATTCGTATCGCCACCTCGTACCAGGCCTCGAGGAACTCGTCGACTGCGCCGAAACCGCCGGTGAAGGCCACCCCGCCGTCGATCACCATCAGCTTGCGGTGATCGCGGGTCAGGTTACGCGTCAGCGAACGCATACCCAGCGGATTGAACAAGCGCAGTGCCACGCCGGCCTGCTCCAGGCGACGCCGGTCCTCTCCGGAAAGCCCCATGGCACCGTAAGCATCGAGCATCAGCGCCACCGACACGCCGCGACCGGAGGCCCGACACAGCGCATCGATCAGCGCGGTGGCCAGCCGGCCCGACTCCATCAGGTAAAGCTCGATGAGGATTGAGCGACGTGCCTCTTCGATGGCAACGAACATTGCCGGCAGGAAGCGCGACGACTCCGCCAGCAGCTCGAACCGGTTACCGTCCCGCCATACCCCATGCATGGCATGCCTCCCTCTCCCTGTCTGGCTCGATTGACGCACGTTTACTGCGCCAGGGAAAGCCGCACCTGACCCGGGCCGGGGGGCACGGCTATACTGGGGCCTGATTCGATATCGAGGCAATCGGATGGCCCTGGCCCAATCTCTGCTCAACGCGCTGCGCGCTCCGCTCAAGGGCTTTCTCAAGGCCTGGGTTGAGCCCAGGATGATCGAACCCGATCCCTCGGAACTGGCCCTCGATCCTTCGCGGCCCACGCTCTACGTATTTCCTCACCCTGCACTCTCCGACGCTCTGCTGCTCGAAATTCTGTGCCAGCGTCATGGCTTGCCGCCGGCACAGGCGAGAGTCGGCCTGCCTGGCCTGGAACTGCCTGCCAGCGTGGCGCTGCCTGTCAGGCCACGGCGATTGTGGCGTCGTGGGCGTACCTTTGAAGCGCCCTTCCGCCAGGCGCTGGAATACCTCGCCGAGCATGACGAAGCCGATATTCAGGTCCTCCCGGTGAGCGTGTTCTGGGGGCGCGCGCCCGGCAAGCGCTTTGGCTTCTGGCGGCTGTTGGCAGCCGACAGCTGGCAACTCACCGGGCGGCTACGCCGGGGACTTGCGGTGCTGATAAACGGCAAGAGTGTCGAGGTACATTTCGGTGCGCCGCTGCAGCTGCGCGACCTGCTCGACGAACGCGGGCCCGCCGTGGCCAACCGTAAGGGGGCCAGGCTGCTGCGCATTCACTTTCGGCGCATGCGCACGCGGGTGCTCGGCCCCGACCTCTCCCACCGCCGCACTCTCATAGAGGGGGTGGCCGCGAGCCCTGAAGTGCGCCGGGTGATCGGCGAGCTGGCGGTGAGCGAGAAGCGCTCTGTCGAACGGCTGGAACGACGCGCCCTGCGCTATGGGCGTGAAATCGCTTCGAACATGACCTTCCCGGTGCTGCGTTTCATGGACGGTTTGCTGAGGCGGCTGTGGAACCGTCTCTACGATGGCGTCGAAGTACGGGGCCTGGACCGGGTCAAGGCCCTGGCCGGCGACCACACGCTGGTCTACGTGCCTTGCCATCGCAGCCATATCGATTATCTGCTGCTCTCCTACGTGCTGTATCGCGACGGCCTGATGCCGCCTCATGTCGCCGCCGGACGCAATCTCAACATGCTGCTGGTCGGCCCCCTGCTGCGCCGCGGCGGTGCCTTCTTCATGCGCCGGAGCTTTCGCGACAAGCCGTTGTATGCGGCCGTCTTCAACGAGTATCTGCACCGCCTGCTCGAGCGTGGCCACCCGCTGGAATATTTCATCGAAGGCGGCCGTTCACGCAGTGGGCGCATGCTGTCGCCCCGCCCCGGCATGCTATCGATGACGCTACGCTCCTACCTGCGCAGTGCCGCCGGCACCAGCCCGCCCCGACTCGCGTTCATTCCCGTCTATATCGGCTATGAACGCATCATCGAGAACGCCAGCTATCAGCGTGAAATGCGCGGCGGAAAGAAGCGCAAGGAGAGCCCCTGGGCCCTACTGCGGGTTATCGGTCAACTGCGCCAGCCGTTCGGCAAGGTGGCGGTCAACATCGGTGAACCGTTGTCCCTGGGCGCCTTCCTCGACGACACCACCATGGGCTGGCGTGATGATGCCAGTCAGGCAAAGCCGCCCTGGCTCAACCGGGCAGTTCCGGCACTCGGCGACGAACTTGCCAGACGTATCAACGGCGCGGCGGCACTCAATCCGGTCAACCTGGTGGCGCTGGCGCTGCTGGCGACACCTCATCACGCCATCGAGGTGAGCCTGATGAAGCGTCAGCTCGGACTGCTGGCCGCCCTGCAACGCCACTGCCCGGGCGGGGAACATACCAGTCTGCCCCAGGGCGACCCCTCGACGTGGATCGATCAGGTGGTGTCGCTGGGTATGATCGAGCGTCGTCCACATGCGCTGGGCGATATCCTGGTCGCTACGAAAGAGCAGTCCAATCTGCTGGTGTGGTATCGCAACAACGTGCTGCACCTCTTCGCCCTGGCGGGCCTGACCGCCTTTGCCTTTCGCCACGCCCGACGTCATGACCTCGACAGCCTGCATGCCCAGCTCGGACCGGCCTGGCCGATACTGGCCCGCGAGCTGTTCCTCTCACCGGTGAAGTTATCCGTGTCGCTGCCGGTAATGCTCGAATCGCTATGCCAAGAGGGCTTGCTGGAGTACGTGGACGATAACTGGCAGCGCCCCAGCGAGCTGGAAGCAGGCGAACAGCTGCGGCTGTTGGCGAGGCTGATGCAGCCTTCGCTGGAGCGCGGCTACCTACTGCTGGCCATTCTGCTGGCCCAGCCTCCCGGCACGCTGGGGCGCGAAGCCCTGGCCGAACGTAGCCAGCAGCTGACCGAGCGACTGGCGCTGCTATCCGGTCGCGACGCACCGGAATTTTTCGACCGCACGCTGTTCGCCAGCCTCATCGTCAGCCTGGAAGGCGAAGGCTGGATCTGGGAGCGGGAGGAGAAACTGTGGTTCGATGAGCGGCTGCGTAGTGCCGCCCAGCGAACCGGCGAGCTTTACGATCCGGCGCTAAGGCACAGGCTCCAGCTCGTCAGCCACGGGTAGGGAAACACTGAATCAATGCCTGCGCGAGCGAATCGCTTCCCAGTAACCCTTGAAATCACTTTCCTGATTGGGAGTAGATTTAGGCCTTTAGGGAGCGATGAACGTACAGGTCATAGCGGCTGGTCTTGCCCTCGATGACGTGCTGAGGCGCCGGCCCCGCAATGGGCGGCGCCTTGCGCGGCCGCTTGACCACTACCCGGTGGGTAGCCACGTCCAGTGCGGCTTCCAGCAGGCGTGGCGCATCGTCGTCGCTGCCAGCCAGCTCGCGAAACAGCCGCATCTCTTTCTTCACCAGCGCCGACTTCTCGCGATGTGGGAACATGGGGTCGAGGTGAATCACCTGCGGCGCGATGCCGCTGGCGGCCACCAACGCCGCGAGCTCGAGGGTGGCATCGCCGTGTGCCAGCCGCATGCGGGCAATGATTTCCGCCGTTTCGGTATCCCCGGCGGCGCGCGCCATGCCGTCTTCCAGCAGCGCATGGATCTCGGCCACACGCTCCACGAGCAGCACCTCGGCACCCAGGCTGGCCAGCACGAAGGCGTCGCGGCCCAATCCGGCGGTGGCATCGATCACGCTGGGAGTGACGCCTGACGCAAGGCCGCAGGCCCGGGCGATCAACTGCCCGCGCCCCCCACCGAAGCGACGCCGATGCGCGGCGCGACCCTCAGCGAAGTCGACCCTTAGCGGCTTGCCGTAAAGCGCCGGATCGCCGGCCAGCACCAGCGCGCCCTCTTCACGTCGCAGGACGAGTGCACCGCCATGCGTAGCGTTCATCCGCCCTTCTGCCACGCGACCTGATCGCGCAGGTATATGGGTTGCGCCTCATGGGGTGCAGTACGCTGGCCAGCGGCATAGTGGTGCGCCGCCAGCAGTACCAGTTCCTCGGCGGCCGGCTCCGATTCGACGTCGCGCCGGGTTAGCGCTGCCTGCACCTCGGGCGCCATCGACTCCCATAGCCCCCAGCCTGAGCCGATGCCATACCAGCCCGGCTCAGCGGCCGGAAGCTGCAGCCGCTGCGGCGCGATGACGGTCTCTTCCAGCAGCGATTCGACCGTGCCGTCGCAACAGCGCCAGGCGGCGGCGTAGACCTCGCCCATGCGAGCGTCCATTGCCGTGGCGACGTATTCGACCCCATGGCGTCGATGCGCCGCCAAGGCCAACGCCTCGAGCGTGGAGACCCCGAGCAGCGGGCAGCCCAGCCCGTAGGCCAACCCCTGGGCCGTACCGGCGGCGATACGCAGCCCGGTGAAGGAACCCGGACCGCGCCCGTAGGCCACGGCGTCCAACTCGGCGGGCGTGATACCCGCCTCCGCCAGCACTTCATCGACCATGGGCAGCAACCGGCGAGTATGCTCGCGCGGAGTCAGGGCAAACCGGGAAACGAGCCGCGGTTCACTATCGGCGCGCTGGAGCAACACGGCGGCAGAGCAGGCGCTGGAGGAGGCATCGAGGGCCAGCAGGATCGGCATAGGAACAGTTCGCTTCGAAGCATGAAGACGTGATTATACGCCGCCGCAGGACGCGGGACGATGCCCTGACGCGTAAGGCTTGACGAGTAAGGCCCGCCGAGGCGGGCCTTTCTCGAATCATTGCGGAATGCCGTTCAGGCGTCGAGCGCTTCGGTCACTTTCCGGGTTATATCGTCGACGCTACCCACGCCTTCCACGCGATGATAGGCCGGCGCCGCCTCAGGCGCCTCTTCGGCCCACTGCTGGTAGTAGTCGACCAGCGGCGCGGTCTGCTCGTGGTAGACGGCCAGACGGTTGCGCACCGTGGATTCACGGTCGTCGTCGCGCTGGATCAGCGCCTCGCCGGTGACATCGTCCTTACCCTCTTCCTTCGGCGGATTGTACTCGACGTGATAGACCCGCCCCGAGCCCGGATGTACGCGGCGGCCGGCAAGACGCTTGACGATCTCCTCGTCCTCGACGGCGATCTCGAGCACGTGATCGATCTTGACCCCGGCTTCCTTCATGGCATCGGCCTGAGGAATGGTGCGCGGGAAACCGTCGAACAAGAAGCCGTTCTCGCAGTCGGGCTGAGCGATACGCTCCTTGACCAGTGCAATGATCAGGTCGTCGGACACCAAACCACCGCTGGTCATGATCTCCTTGACCTTGAGACCCAGCTCGCTGCCTTCCTTGACCGCCGCGCGAAGCATGTCGCCGGTGGAAATCTGCGGAATCTTGTAGCGTTCGCAGATGAACTGAGCCTGGGTGCCCTTGCCGGCCCCCGGGGCGCCCAACAGGATCAAACGCATCTAGCTGCTCCTTGGAGAGTAAATAAATCGAGTGGGTAAAGGGAATGTCATGAACCATAACCGCGGCGACGACGGCAGACAACCGCGCACTGTCGCCACACCGCACCAACCTGACAAAAGCTGTTTCATTTTCAGCCAATTAAGTCCGGGTTGCACTTTGGTATTCCCATCCTAAAGTGAAGCGCCCAAACACCGACGGCGCCCCGAAGGGCGCCGTCGGCACAGCTTCAGGCAGTGCTCACAACAGCATGCGCCGGATGTCACTCAGCGCCGCTGCCAGGAAGGCGGTGAAGCGCGCCGCATCGGCGCCGTTCACGGCGCGATGATCGTAGGAGAGTGACAGCGGCATCATCAGCCTCGGTTCGAAATCGGCGCCGTTCCACACCGGTTTCATCTGCGCCTTGGAAACGCCGAGAATGGCAACCTCCGGCGCGTTGACGATCGGCGTGAAGGCGGTGCCGCCGATGGAGCCCAGGCTGGAGATGGTGAAACAGCCGCCGGTCATCTCTTCGCGCTTGAGCTTCTTCGACTGCGCCTTGCCCGCCAACTCAACGCTCTCCTTGGCCAGCTCGATCAGCGACTTGCGGTCGGCGTCACGGATCACCGGCACCATCAGGCCATCGGGAGTATCGACGGCGATGCCGATGTGGACATACTTCTTCCACACCATGGTCTCGCCGTCGCTCTTCAGGCTGACGTTGAACTGCGGGTACTTGCGCAGAGCAAAGGCGCAAGCCTTGATCAGGAACGGCAATGGCGTGAGCTTGGCGCCCTGGGCCTCCGCTTCCGCCTTCATCGACTTGCGGAAGGTCTCGAGCTCGGTGATGTCCGCCTCGTCGAACTGAGTGACATGAGGCACGTTGAGCCAGCTGCGATGCAGGTTTGTCGCCCCCATCTTGAGCAGACGACCCATGGCCTTCTCTTCCACTTCACCGAACTGGCTGAAGTCCTGATCGGGTACCGGCGGAATGCCGGCGCCACCGGCCACCGGTGCCGAAGTCGCGGCCTGGCTCTTGCCTGCCATGACCTGCTTGACGTAGGCGTGCACGTCCTCCTTGAGCACCCGGTCCTTCGGCCCGCTGGGCTTGACCAGGCCCAGGTCGACGCCTAGCTCACGGGCCAGCATGCGTACCGCAGGACCGGCGTGTACCAGTTTGCCGTCGCGCGGCTTATGGGCCGCCATCTGCGCCTCGGGGCTCGGTGTTCCGGCCGGGGTCGATGCCGGCTTTTCGGCCTTGGCCGAAGATGACGGCTTTTTCTGCTCGTCGGGCTTGTCGGCCTTCTTGGCTGCCGGCTTGCTGCCGGCCACCTCGATATAGCCGATCAGGTCACCCTCGGAGACGGTATCGCCCTCCTTGACGGTGAGCTCGATCAGCTTGCCCTTGTAGGGACTCGGCACGTCCATGGAGGCCTTGTCGGACTCCAGGGTGATCAGCGGGTCTTCCTCATCGATCTCGTCGCCGGCACTGACGCCGATCTCGATGATCGGCACGTCGCTCGAGCCGGAGAGATCGGGAACGCGAATCTCCTTGCGCTCGGGCTCGCCGCTCGCCGCTTCTTCCTCGGCCGGCGCTTCGGCCTGCTCCGCAGGCTCAGCGGTGGCTTCGTCGGCTGCAGGCTCGGTCTCGCCTGAATCGTCGTCACCTTCGCCGGCAATCTCCATGGTGCCGATCACATCGCCTTCGGAGACGGTATCGCCCTCCTTGACGGTGAGTTCGATCAGCTTGCCGCTGTACGGGCTCGGGACATCCATGGAGGCCTTGTCCGACTCCAGCGTGATCAGGGTATCCTCTTCCGATACCTCATCCCCCTTGGAGACCGGCACTTCGATCACCTCGACATCGCTGGCGCCACCCAGGTCGGGCACCTTGATCTCGACGGTGCGCTTGCCGCCGCCGCTGGCCTTCTTCGCCGCCGGCTTCTCCTCGGCGGCACGGGCTGCCTGCAGGGCCGCTTCCTCGCGCCTGGGCTCGGGCTTCTCGCTCTTCTTCTCGTCGCTACCGGCATCGGCGCTGCTGTCGCCTTCCAGCTCGAGCTCGACGATCTCGTCACCCTCGGAGACGGTATCGCCCTCTTTCACCAGCACCCGGACCACCTTGCCGCCCTTGGGCGATGGCACGTCCATGCTGGCCTTGTCGGACTCCAGCGTGATCAGGGTGTCCTCGGGCTTGATGACATCCCCTTCGGATACGGCGATTTCGATGATCTCGACGTCTTCGCTGCCGCCGATGTCTGGAACTTTTATGATTTCGCTACTCAAGGTCGCGCTCCTTCCAAATCATGCCTGGAACAGGCGGGCCGCTGCCCGCCTGGCCACCGGATCAGCTCGTCAGCGGATTGGGCTTGTTGGGATCGATGCCGTACTTCTTGATCGCCTCGGCGACCACCTTGCGATCCAGCTCACCGCGGTCGGCAAGAGCCTTGAGCGAGGCCACGGTCACGAAGTAGCGATCGACCTCGAAGAAATGGCGCAGCTTCTCGCGGGTATCGGAACGGCCGTAGCCGTCGGTCCCCAATACATGGTAGTCGGTCGGCACCCAGGCACGTACCTGGTCGGCGAACAGACGCATGTAGTCGGTGGAAGCGATGGCCGGACCCTTGCGTCCTTCCAGACAGCGAGTCACGTGGGGCTTGACCGGTTCGTCGGCGGCGTTGATGAACGCTTCGCGCTCGAGCATCAGCGCCTCGCGACGCAGCTCATTGAAACTGGTAACGCTCCATACGTCCGAGCCGACGCCCCACTCTTCTTCCAGCATCCGCGCCGCTTCTTCCACTTCGCGCAGGATGGTGCCGGAACCGAGCAGCTGAACGTGCCCCTTGTCGCCCTTGTGCTCCCGCAGTTGGTACATGCCCTTGATGATGTCGTCGACGGGAACGTTCTCGAGCTCGGGATGCTCGTAGTTCTCGTTCATCACCGTCAGGTAGTAGAAGCAGTTCTCCTTGTCGGCGAACATGCGCTTCAGGCCGTCCTGGACGATGACCGCGACCTCGTGGCCGTAGGTGGGGTCATAGCTGCGGCAGTTCGGAATCGTGGCCGCCTGCAAGTGACTGTGGCCGTCCTGGTGCTGAAGACCTTCACCGTTGAGCGTGGTGCGCCCGGCGGTGCCGCCGACCAGGAAGCCACGCGCCTGCAGATCGCCTGCCGCCCAGGCCAGGTCGCCGATCCGCTGGAAACCGAACATCGAGTAGTAGATGTAGAACGGCAGCAGCGGCAGGTTGTGATTGCTGTACGAGGTTGCCGCGGCGATCCAGGCCGACATGGCACCCGCTTCGGTAATGCCCTCCTCGAGGATCTGCCCTTTCTTGTCCTCGCGGTAGAACATGATCTGGCCCTTGTCGACGGGCTCGTATTTCTGTCCTTCGGAGGTGTAGATACCGAGCTGGCGGAACATGCCCTCCATACCGAAGGTCCGCGCTTCGTCGGGCACGATCGGCACGACCTGCTGGCCGATCTTCTTGTCCTTCACCAGGCCGTTGAGGATGCGTACGAACGACATGGTGGTGGAGACTTCGCGCCCCTTGGAACCCGCCAGCTGGGTGGCAAAGGTCTTGTCCTCGAGCGACGGAATCGTCAGCGCCTCGAAGTCGTTGCGACGCTGCGGCAGGTAGCCGCCCAGGCGCTCACGCTGCAGATGCATGTACTTCAGCTCGGGGGAGTCGTCCTCGGGCTTGTAGTACGGCACCTCCTTGAGCTGCTCGTCGGAGAGCGGAATGCCGAAGCGATCGCGGAATTTCCGCAGCGCTTCGTACTCCATGGTCTTGACCTGGTGGGCCTCCATGGAGGCCTCGCCCTCGCCGCTGCCCATGCCGTAGCCCTTGACGGTGTGCGCCAGGATCACGGTGGGTCGGCCGTTGGCGTTGTTGACCGCCTCGTGATAGGCCGCATAGACCTTGAACGGGTCGTGGCCGCCGCGGTTGAGGCGCCAGATGTCCTCATCGGACAAGTCCTTGACCATTTCGGCGGTTTCCGGGTACTTGCCGAAGAAGTGCTCACGGGTATAACCGCCGTCGATGGCCTTGTAGTTCTGATATTCACCGTCGACCGCCTCATCCATGCGCTTCTGCAGGATGCCCTTCTTGTCCTTCTCGAACAGCGGATCCCACAGCCGCCCCCAGACCACCTTGAGCACGTTCCAGCCGGCGCCGCGGAAGACGCCCTCGAGCTCGTCGATGATGCGCCCGTTGCCACGGACAGGACCGTCGAGGCGCTGCAAGTTGCAGTTGATGACGAAGATCAGGTTGTCGAGCTTCTCGCGGCTGGCCAGATGAATGGCACCGAGGGATTCCGGCTCGTCGCACTCGCCGTCGCCCATGAAACACCAGATCTTGCGGTCCTGCATGTCGCGCAGCTCACGTGAATCGAGATACTTCATCACGTGGGCCTGGTAGATCGCCTGGATCGGCCCCAACCCCATGGAAACGGTGGGGAACTGCCAGAAATCCGGCATCAGCCAAGGATGGGGGTAGGAAGAGAGACCGTCGCCATCGACTTCCTGGCGATACTTGTCCATCTGCGCCTCGGTAAGACGCCCTTCAAGGTAGGCCCGGGCATACACCCCCGGCGCCACGTGCCCCTGGATGTAGACCAGATCGCCCCCGAAGTCGCCGTTGGGGGCACGGAAGAAATGGTTGAAGCCGACGTCGTAGAGCGTGGCGGCAGACATGAAGCTCGCGATGTGGCCACCGAGCCCAGGGTTGGCACGGTTGTTGCGAATGACCTGGGCAATCGCGTTGTAGCGAATCAGCGAGCGGATACGACGCTCCATGAACAGGTCGCCCGGCATAGGCGCTTCGCGATGCACCGGAATGGTGTTGCGATGCGGCGTAGTCACCGAGAAGGGTGCCTGCATGCCGTCACGGCGCAGCCGGTCGGCCAGGCGTGACAGCAGGAACCGGGCGCGTTCCTCGCCCTCACGATCCAGGACCGACTCCAGGGAATCCAGCCATTCCGTGGTTTCGACCGGATCGAAATCTTCTCTTGCCTCCAGACTCATAGACGTCTCTCCGAGTGACAATGTGATGTCAGGCTAGCCCCTGGCGATACATCCTGGGGCGGGTTGCACTACTGACGATCAGGGGAATGTCAGGCCGCGACGCGGCTGTTGTAGTCATTTTACAGAAGCGTATACAACGAATGGCGTAGAACATACCGTAAAGCGCCTCTTCTGCCAATCGGAATAGAATGGAATTTTTTTCCATAATTCCATTATTGCATTGCAACACAAGCTCTTACGGCACTCCTCAATAGTTTCAGTCGAAAATACCTGCGATGTAATAAAACTACCGTATGATTAACCGCAACGCTCAGAAATCACTCGACTCTCGGGGTCAGGCGCTCGCAACACTGGGCGAAATAGGCCCAGTCGAAAGCGGGTCCCGGGTCGCTCTTGCGCAGTGGCGCCACCCTCGCATGGCTGGTGACACGCGCTGGTTTCATCTCAGCGTAGTGCACCATCAACGCCTGCGTGGCCGAGGCAAGAGCTCGGTACTGCGCGTCACGGTAGGCATGGATCTCATCGCCTTCCAGCTCTATGCCCACGGTGAAATCGTTGAGCGCACGCCGCACCCGCCCCCTGTCGATCCAGCAGGAGCGTCCGGCATGCCAGGCGCGCCGATCGAAGGGCACGAACTGCACGCACTCGCCGTTGCGGCGAATCAATAGATGGGCCGATACCCGCAGGTGAGCGATGTCGGCGAAATAGGGATGGACCGCGGGATCCAGCGTGTTGGTGAACAGCCGCTCGATGTGCTCTCCGCCGAACTCGCCGGGCGGCAGGCTGATCGAATGCAGCACCAGGGCCGAGACCTCACCTTGCGGACGCGCGTCCTGGTTGGGCGATGGCACGCGCCGGGCCCCTTCAAGCCAGCCATCTTCGATTCTCATCTCGCTCCCCTGACGTGGTGGACATGGATTCCCTATAATGACGGTCCCGACGCTCCATGAACATGAAAAGGCCCGCCATGCACTATCAGGACGCCCTAGTCGAAGCGATTCGCGAAGCTGCCGCCCACCTGCTGGCCGAGGACGTCGGCCCCAGCGACATCACCGCGCAGCTGATCCCCGAGTCGCAGTGGGCCACGGCCCGGGTCATCACCCGTGAACCCGCCATCTTGTGCGGCATGGCCTGGGTGGAGGAGATCTACCGCCGCCTGGATCCCAGCATCCAGCTGCGCTGGAGTGCCGCCGATGGCGATCGTCTCGAAACCAACCAATGCTTCCTCGAAATCGAGGGACCTGCGCGCCGTTTACTGACGGGGGAACGCGCAGCGCTCAATCTGCTGCAGACGCTTTCCGCCACCGCCACCCGCACGCGCCACTACGTCGACTTGCTCGAGGGCACCGGCGTGCGCCTGCTCGATACCCGCAAGACCTTGCCCGGCCTGCGCCTGGCACAAAAATACGCGGTCACCTGTGGTGGCGGCCACAATCACCGCATCGGGCTCTACGACGCTTTCCTGATCAAGGAAAACCACATTGCCGCTTGCGGCAGCATCGCCGCCGCCGTCAAAGAGGCACGCAGCATCGCCAGCGATCTGCCGGTGGAAGTCGAAGTGGAGAATTTCGATGAGCTCGAACAGGCGCTGCAGGCCAAGGCCGACATCGTCATGCTGGATAACTTCACGCTGGATGACATGCGTGAAGCAGTAAGGCGCACTGCCGGCCGTGCCATGCTGGAGGCTTCAGGCAACGTCGATGAGACTACCCTGCGCCAGATCGCCGAGACCGGCGTCGACTGTATTTCCAGCGGCGCCCTGACCAAGGACGTCAAGGCGATCGACCTCTCGATGCGCATCAGCGGTTTGGCAGGCGCCTAAACGTATCGGCGCCGGACGCTCATGTCTCGATGGCGTTCAAACGCCGTTCCAGACGGCGACGCTCGAGTTTCACACCGTCGCGGTTCACCCACTCCACGCCCAGATCTTGCCAGCCGCGGCGCAGCAGACTCTCGGTCAGCATGCGGCTGGCATCGATGGTGGCCCGGCCGTGGCCGTGCTCCAACAGCATCCGCTCGGCGTGCACCAGCAGCGTAGTGCCGATGCCGCGGCGTGCCAGGGACGGCCAGACGTAAAGTGTCGCTACATGACTACGGGGAATATCGACTTCGAGAAACCCCACGCAGCGGCCATCGCAGGCGGCCACCAGCGTCGTGTATAACGATTGGCGAGCCACCCAGACGCTGCCCTCCCGCGGCATGGTGGCTGCCCACGCCTCGCGCTCCGCGACGCTGTAGTGTGCAGCGGCGCCCTGCATCACGGCGTGATGGAAGACCTCGGCCTGGTCGGCGCCATCGCGCGCCTTGGCCTGACGGTAAAGGATCCGCGGCGAGCGGGCCGCCGGGGATGGCGAAGGGTTCGGAATCGTGGTTGCCATCATTCTACTTGCCTCACGTCACTGTCACGGCAAGCAGAGTACACAAGCTCGCCGCTGCGGCCAATGGCAGGCATAATCGCCGCATGATCAGTCCGACCTCTTGCTCCAATGGCTACCGGCTCGACCCCATCGGTCATATCGAGAGCGATTTCCCCGACAAGTTCGGCGTGCCCCGCCAACCCGGCCTGGCGCCGGCCGCTCGTGCCACGCTGGTGCTCCGCCCACCCTACGACGACCCCCTGGCGGTGCGCGGTCTCGAGGCGTTCAGCCATCTGTGGCTGACCTTCGTCTTTCATCAAAGTCCCGAGCGCTGGACGCCGCTGGTACGCCCGCCACGACTTGGCGGCAACGCCAAGGTCGGTGTCTTCGCCAGCCGCAGCACCCACAGGCCCAACCGGCTGGGCCTATCGCTGGTGCAACTGCGTGACGTCGATACCCGAGGCGGCGTGAGCCTGCTGCTCGAGGGGTGCGATCTGATCAGCGGCACCCCGGTGCTCGACATCAAGCCCTACCTGCCCTGGGTAGAGGCGCGGTCCGATGCCCGTGCCGGTTATGCACCCGAGCCGCCTTCACCGCTGCCAGTGCGCTTCTCGGACGAGGCCGAAGCGGCGCTGGCCACGCGCGAGGATGCCGCCTCGCTGCGCGAGCTGATCATCCAGGTCCTGGCCCAGGACCCACGCCCCGCCTACCGCCAGGGGGCCGAGGAGAGAGTCTACGGTGTGCGCCTGCGCGATGTTGATGTGCGTTTTCGGGCGATGGAAGCGTCAACCTCCACGCTGATGGAAGTGGTGGCCATCGTCCCTTTCACAGGCCAGTAACGACGAAGGGCCCCGCAGGGCCCTTCAGGCTTCATATCGCACTGCGCACCAACCGCTCTATCAGGCGAAGTCGATGCCGATCCGCCGGCCTACTTCCTCGTACGCCTCGATGACGCCACCGAGGCCCTGACGGAAACGGTCCTTGTCCATCTTGTCTCGCGTCTTGGCGTCCCACAGGCGACAGCCGTCCGGCGAGAACTCATCGCCCAGCACGATCTCTCCCTTGAAAATCCCGAACTCCAGCTTGTAGTCCACAAGCAGCAGGCCGCCTTCGGCAAACAGCTGCTTGAGCACCTCGTTGACCTTGAAGGTCAGGGTTTTCATTTCGGCCAGCTGCGCCGGCGTGGCCCAGCCGAACGTCTCGGCCAGCGACTCGTTGATCATCGGGTCGTGAAGAGTGTCGTTCTTGAGGAACAGCTCGAAGGTGGGCGGCGTGAGTTCGCGGCCCTCATCGACGCCGAGGCGCTTGACCAATCCGCCGGCCGCGACGTTGCGTACCACGCACTCTACCGGAATCATCTCGAGCTTCTTGACCAGGCTCTCGGTATCGGAAAGGCGCTTTTCGAAATGGGTGGGAATGCCCGCCGCGGCGAGCTTCTCCATGATGAACGCATTGAAGCGGTTGTTGACCATGCCCTTGCGCGCCAGCGACTCCATGCGCTCGCCGTCGAATGCGCTGGTATCGTCACGGAAGTGGAGGACGAGAAGATCGGGATCATCGGTGGCGTACACCGATTTGGCCTTGCCGGCGTAGAGTTCTTGGCGCTTTTCCATGGGAGTCTCCAGAAAGGATGAAGGCATGACCTGAGAGTGGCAATTCAGTTGATCGTCTGCCAGTGCATCCCGCTGTCCTGGGCAGCAATGGTCAGACGTGAGCCGTCGCCGTCAAGCAGCGGCATCAGGGCCTCGAGCGCCAGCTCGGGGCGGTTGTTGTGTTCCGACAGATGCGAACAGACGATGCGCTGAAGACGATCCAGCCCCAGCCGCTGCAGCAAGGACGCCGCCTGAACGTTGGCAAGGTGACCCCAATTGCCTCCAACACGCCGTTTGAGACGAGGCGGATACGGCCCGATCTCCAGCATGCGACGATCGTGATTGCATTCGATCACCAGCGCATCGCAGCCTTTGAAGGTCTCGATGACATGGTCGGTAGGGTGGCCAAGATCGGTCAGCACGCCGAGATGGCGACCACAGGACTCGAAGCGAAACTGAACCGGCTCGCGGGCATCGTGGGGCACCGTGATCGGATCGATCGTCAGACTCTTCACCGTAAAACGCGACTGGGGCGTGATCCAGTGGCGCTGCGGAACCTCGCCGAGCCGACCGGAGAGCCAGGTGCCAGGGGTAATGTAGACCGGCACTGCATGGCGACGCGCCAGCGGCCCTACTCCACGCAGATGGTCACCGTGCTCATGGGTGACCAGCACGGCATCGAGCTGACGAGGATGCAAGCCCAGCCGAGCCAACCGGCGCTCGGCGTCGCGCAGCCCGAAGCCGCAATCGACCAACAGCGTAGTCTCGCCATCGCAGACCAAGGTCGCATTACCCTTGCTGCCGCTGCCGAGCGACGCAAAGCAGATCCTGCCTCGCTGCGACAGCGGATCGATGACTTGCCCCTGCGTCATTAGCGCAGCAGACCCGCCACGCGCTCGAGCAACTCACGGGCATCTTCGGCCTCGAAGCCGCGCTCGCTTTCGTTGACGGCGCGCAGGGTCGTGCGCTCGGCTCCCTGGGGCTCCAGCACCAGACGAACCTCCTGAGCCATCTGGCGCACGTCGGCACTCAAGACAATCTGCAGGAAGCCGCGCCCCCGCTCGGAAAGGGTCATGTAGTTGACCAGGAAGTCGTGCTGCTGCGGGTTCTGCTCCAGCAGTTCACGACGACCCTCGACGGTGAAGTCGGACTGCAGCTGATGGTTCAGCTCGGCCCAGACGCGGTCGATATCCAGCGGAATGTGCACGACCCATTCGCCGCTGGCGAGCTGCTCCAGCCTCAACCGGTCTTCACTGGCAATCTGCTGGCCGGCCAGGGAGGCGGCGCTGGCAGTGGCGCTACGCGCGCTGAAGTGCTGCTCCAGCGCATCGAGACAGGCAGCCACCGGACGCCCGTTCTGATCGCAGCGAACCTCACTGTCTTCCTCACGCAGCCCCTGACGTACGCTCAGACGGCCCTGCGTCGTCTCCATGACGCCACGAGCATCGTCGCTGGACTGAACCTGTAAGCCGCGAGCACGAGTGAAGTCCTGCAGCTGAGGCCATACCATGCCCGGGTCGGCCGCCACCACCAGCCAGCGATCGCTGCCGATCTCACGCCGTTCGACGAAGTCCCGCTCCACCGTACTGCCCGATGCCAGGCGGGTCGGGCTAGGGGCGCGGAAACGCTCATCGCTGCGATGCAGGCTGCCTTGCGCCTGGGGTACCGGCATGGCATCCCGATAGCGCTGCTGGTTGCGGCCTTCCGGAAGTACCAGGGGCGCACTGCGCTCGGCACTCACGTAATCGATGTTGCGGTCGTCATAGAAGCCTTCGCGGGCGCAGCCGGCAGTGGCCAGGGCAGCCACGGCCACCAGCGGCATCCATTTCAGCGCAGAATTCATGCAGTCACCTTGCAGTCAGGTTCTCGGGGCGGCGAGCACTTCGTCCGCCTCAATCTTCGATCACGCCAGCCAGTTGCAGGGCCTCGTCAACCGTCGCGTGGTACTTGCTGGAGAGCCAGGTGAGCGGCAGGCGAATCCCCTGGTCGATCATGCCCATGCGCTGCAACGCCCACTTGACCGGAATCGGGTTGGACTCGATGCCGAGATTGGTATGCAGCGGCATCAGGCGGGTATTGATCTGATGCGCCCGGTCGGCGTCACCCGCGATGGCCGCTGCGCAAAGCTCGTGCATGGCCTTGGGCGCCACGTTGGCGGTGACTGAAATGTCGCCGTTGCCGCCCATCAGCATGTACTCGCAGGCGGTGCCGTCATCGCCGGAGTAGAGCATGAAGCCACTGCCCTTGAGCCGTGAGATGAGATCCTCGGCGCGCTCCAGATTGCCGGTGGCATCCTTCAAGCCGATGATGTTATCGATCTCGGCCAAACGCATCACGGTTTCGTTGTAGAGATCGGAGCAGGTGCGACCGGGTACGTTGTAGAGAATCACCGGCAGGCGGCTGCCCTCTGCCACGGCCTTGAAATGGCGATACAGCCCTTCCTGGGTGGGTTTGTTGTAGTACGGACAAACTGAAAGGCAGTAGTCGGCGCCCACTTCGCTGGCATAGCGAGCGAGTTCCACGGCCTCGGAGGTGGCGTTGGCCCCTGTGCCGGCAATTACCGGAATGCGTCCGTCGACCTCTTCCACCACGGCGCGGATCACATCGAAATGCTCCGCGAACGACATGGTGGTGGGCTCCCCGGTAGTGCCGGCCGCCACGATCCCGTCGGTACCGTTCTCCAGGTGAAAGTTCACCAAGCGGCGCAACGCCTCCCAGTCGATATCGCCATTTGTCTTCATCGGCGTCGCCAGGGCGACGATACTGCCAGTGATCATCCTCTCTTTCCTCTACGCAATAGCGCTCATGCCGCCTTCGTGTGCCATACATCGACAGGGTCACGAACAAAGGGTAAATGGTACTCAGGCCACACAGGCCTGTACAGCACGCTGTCGGGCTCTTTGACAGTGGGCGTCGGTCTGCGTGTAATAAAGCGCCTTACATGGATCATAGGAGCCTCTGTGACGCTTGCCATCGGACAGCCCGTTCCACACTTCACCGCTGCCGCCACCGGCGACACCAGCGTTTCCCTCGATCAGTTCAAGGGCCGTCAGGTAGTGATCTACTTCTACCCCAAGGCCAGTACGCCCGGCTGTACCACCGAGGGCGGCGACTTTCGCGACCGAATGAGCGAATTCGAAGCTGCCAATACGGTCATTCTCGGCGTCTCACGGGATGGCATTCGCGCTCAGGAGAACTTCAAGGCCAAGCAGGACTTCAACTTCGAACTGATCTCCGACAAGGACGAGGAGGTCTGCAAGCTGTTCGACGTCATCAAACTGAAGAAGCTGTATGGCAAGGAGCACCTCGGGATCGAGCGAAGTACCTTCCTGATCGATGCTGAAGGCAGGCTCGCCCGCGAATGGCGCGGCGTCAAGGTCAACGGTCACGCTCAGGAAGTTCTCGAAGCTGCACAGGCACTTCATACCAGCCACTAAGACCCCATGAAGCCACTTTTGCTCCGTCCGGCTCGGTCAGCCGGACGGATGCCACTGGCGCCTCACTCCTCGGGCTGCTCCAGCTCGACGATCAGCTGTGAGTCATGATGCTGCCTGATACCCCGCGGCCAGGCATATACCAGCGCCTTCAGCAGCGTGGCCAGGGGGATGGCAAAGAAGATACCCCAGAATCCCCACACCCCGCCGAAGAACAGCACTGCCACGATGATCGACACCGGATGCAGGTTGACCGCCTCGGAGAAGAGAATCGGCACCAGCACGTTGCCATCCAGTGCCTGGATCACGCCATAGGCGATCAGTACGTAGAGAAACTGCTCGCTCATGCCGAAGTGAAAACCCGCCACCGCCGCCACCGGAAGAGTCGCCACTGCGGCACCGATATAAGGCACCAATACCGAGAAGCCCACCAGTACCGCCAGCAGCGCCGAGTAAGGTAAGCCGAAAAAGGCAAAGGTGAAGAACGATACCGTACCGACGATGATGATCTCGACGAACTTGCCGCGCACGTAGTTGGCGATCTGTGTATCCATCTCCTGCCAGATACGCGTCATCAGTGAACGCTGCTGCGGCAGCAGCGACAGGGTGAAGCCCACCAGCTGTTCGCGATCCTTGAGAAGAAAGAACACCAGAATCGGCACCAGCACCAGATAGATAATCAGCGCCAGCACGTTGCCCAACGAGGCCAGCGAGAGCGTCAGAGCACGCTGGCCGAACTGGGTCAGCTCGCGGCCCGCCACGGCAATCCACTCCTGCACTTGATCCGGCGTCACCAGGTTGGGATAGCGTTCCTGGACGTCATCCAGCCAGCGCTGCCCGCTGGCCACGATGCGTGGCGTTTCTTGAACCAGCCCCACCAGCTGGTTCCATATCAAGGGCATCAGGATGAACGCCAGCGCCAATAGCACACCGATAAAGGCAAGAAATATCAGGATCACAGCCAGCAGGTGCGGCACGCCACGGCGCGTCAGGGCATTCACCCCCCCCTGCAGCAGGAATGCGATGACCAGGGCGGTGAGGAAGGGGGCCAGCATACGACCGAAAAGAATCACCACGGCGAAGCCCAGCACCAGCAACACCAGCATGATCACCGCTTCTTCGTCGGAGAAGTAGTGCTCGACCCAGCCCTTGAAGACCTCTCGCAGCGTCATGCGGCGGGCACCTCGCCCTTGCGCAGCCAGTAATGGTAGACCTCGCCCCGTTCCTCACGCGCCATCAGGTGATGAATGCTGTGTTCGGCGAAGGTCTCGAAATCACGCCAGGAGCCGGCGTCGGTCGCTCTGATCTCGAGTACCTGACCGGCCTGGAGCCTCGCCAATGCTTGCTTTGCCTTGAGTAGTGGCAGGGGGCAAGGCAGGCCGCAGGCATCGAGTACATCATCTGGTTGCACAGCCATGTCGTCTCCCGAGAAAATGCCAATGCGCCTCCTGCAAGACGCAGAGGCCTTGCACGAAAGCGTAAAACCCTTGAGATTTAAAGGCACTTTGCGGGCCGAATCAATGTCGGATAGAAACTGACCTGCCGCCTAACACGAGACTGGCACATGCTGCGCAAGACCCGAACCTGCCTGACCACTGGCGTTGCTGCCTTGATGCTCACGTTGGCCGCGCCCGCCCCGGCAAGTGCCTCGGACGACTACGGCCTACCCAGTTTGACGGGCACCAGCCAGGCCATGACGGGCGAGGAGTATCGCCTGGGCCGCGCCTGGCTGCGCCAGTTCCGGGCCCGAGCCCCCATCTGGCACGACGCCATCGCCCAGGATTACGTCGAGACGCTATTGGCGCGCCTACTGCCCCATAGCGGGCTCGCGGACACCCGTACCGTAGTGACGATGGTGGACAGCCGCACGCTCAATGCCTTTGCCGTTCCCGGTGGGGTCATCGGCATCAATGCCGGCCTGTTCGCCTTTGCCGATGAAGAGGATGCGGTCGCCTCGGTAGTGGCCCACGAGCTGGGCCACCTATCTCAGCGCCACTATGCTCGCGGTCAGGCCCGTGCTGAGCAGACTCAGCTGCCCGCCATGGCGGCCATGCTGGCTGGAATGCTGATTGCCGCCAGCGGCGGCGGCGAGGCTGGCATTGCTGCCGCCATGGGCTCCCAGGCCGCCTTCATTCAGGACCGACTGGCCTACTCGCGGCGTTTCGAGCAGGAGGCCGACCGCCTCGGCCTGCAAACCATGGCTCAGGCAGGCTTCGACCCCCAGGCCATGGTCAGGATGTTTCGCGACATGCAGCGCCAGGTAAGCCTCCAGGGCGGCAACCCGCCGGAATTCCTGCTCACTCACCCACTTACCGAGTCACGCATCAGCGACGCCGAGTCCCGCGCCTCGCAGCTCGAGGCCATCCGTCCTCGCCAGGACGACCCGAGTTATCACCTGATTCGCGCACGTGCCCTGTTGACGGTGAATCAGCGCGACCCACAGCAAGCAGCGACTCGCTTTGCCCAAGGCGACGCCCCCCAAACCGCCAGGCGCTATCTGGATGCCCTTATTGCCGCGCATCATGGCCAGACCGACAGCGCACTCAGCCAGCTCGATGCCTTGGCCCGAGAATTACCCGATCTGGCACTCCTGCCGGTCAGCGCCGCCGACATAGCCTACCAGGCCGGCCGCTATGACGATGCCATCGAGCGCAGCCGGCGCATTCTGCGCTTGATGCCTGGCCATATGCCGGCCACACGAACCCTGGGCGAAGCGCTGCTGCAGCGCGACCCCAACGAAGCCTATCGCATACTGCGCGACCTCTCCGAACGCCGCCCCGAGGACCCACAGGTCTTCACCCTGCTCGCCGAAGCCGCAGGTCGTAGCGGCCGAGAAGCCTGGGGCCACCTGGCCCGGGCCGAAAACATGCAGCTCACAGGCGATATTCAGCGTGCGATTCGTCAGCTCGACGTGGCCCGCCAGGTCGCCGAACAGAGCGGCGACGGCAATGCCCTGGCGCGCATCGAACAGCGGCGCGAGGCCTTCGTGGGCTACCGGGAGACGATGGAGAAGTTTTGATGAAAAAGCCCGCGACAGTGTCGCGGGCCAGACAGGCGCATCAGCACGGCCGATCGGCCCGGCACCCGTTACTTCTGGAAGTTGAGCATCCGCTCCAGTGGCTTGAGTGCACGCTGGCGCAGTTCGGCATCGACGAAGATCTCACCGCTGCCCTCGCGCAAGGCACCCGCAAGATTATCCAAGGCGTTCATCGCCATCCACGGGCAGTGAGCACAGCTTCGGCAGGTTGCGCCGTTACCGGCAGTTGGCGCCTCGAAAAGGGTCTTTTCAGGCACCATCTGCTGCATCTTGAAGAAGATGCCACGGTCGGTGGCTACGATCAGCTTGTCGTGGGGCAACTCCTTGGCCGCCTTGATCAACTGCGAGGTCGAACCGGCCACGTCGGCCAATGCCACTACCGCAGCAGGCGACTCCGGGTGCACCAGCACGGCCGCCTCGGGGTAGAGCCCCTTGAGGTCTTCGATACCCTTGGCCTTGAACTCCTCGTGCACGATGCAGGCACCGTCCCACATCAGCATGTCGGCACCGGTCTTCTGCTGGATATAGCCGCCAAGGTGTTTGTCGGGGGCCCACAGGATCTTCTCGCCGCGGGCCTGCAGGTGTTCGATGACATCCACCGCAATGGAAGAAGTCACCACCCAGTCGGCACGCGCCTTCACCGCTGCCGAGGTATTGGCATAGACCACCACGGTACGATCGGGGTGTTGATCGCAGAAGGCACTGAACTGGTCTGCCGGACAGCCGATATCCAGCGAGCAGGTCGCTTCCAGGGTGGGCATCAGCACACGCTTCTCGGGGGATAGGATCTTGGCCGTCTCGCCCATGAAGCGCACGCCGGCCACCACCAGGGTTTCGGCCTCGTGACGCGCTCCGAAGCGGGCCATCTCCAGCGAGTCGGCAACGCAGCCGCCGGTCTCTTCGGCCAACTGCTGAATGGCGTCATCGGTGTAGTAGTGGGCGACCAGCACCGCATTATGCAGCTCGAGTAGACGCTTGATCTCGTCGATGCGAGCCTCATCCTCGGCCGGAATACGGGTCGGGCAGTAGGCGCGGGCCAGATGCTCGCGCACTTCGATTCGGGAAGTCATGATCGTCATCGTGTCTACCACTGTGACTGGCAGGGGCTCCCCCTGCATGTATCAGGCGAACCGTTACGGGCTCTCCGCTCGTCGGTTCGCGCTAGAAGGCAGTTTCGCGGCGGCTCCCGCCGCTTCTACCTCAACTTATTGTAGACCACAATACAGTTCAATTTCTCCACCCCGGTCCATCAATCCATCAACTTATGATGAAGGGTCCAGCGGAGCGCCAAGCACCTGCGCGTAAAGTGAGCAATCGTGGGCATAACACCCACATGACGCTTCGACCAGGCCCGCCCTATCAATCACCGTGATGCTACCACGATGATAGCGTATCACCCCCCGGGCTTGCAGCGCCGTTGCGGCCTGGGTGATACCGGCTCGCCTGACGCCCAGCATGACCGCAAGAAATTCATGCGTCAGCTGCAAGCTATCGGAGCCGGCGCGATCCTGAGTCATCAGTAACCAGCGCGCCAGGCGTGCCTCAACCTGATGGAAGTGGGTACATGCGACCGTATGGGCAATTTGATTCATGAGCACATACAGGTAGCGCAGTAACCGCTTGTGCAATACCGGGCAGGTCAGCAGTAGTGACTGGAACCGAGCGGCCTCAATGCACAGGGCCGCCCCGCCACCTTGGACAAGGGCACGCAGAGGAGACTCCTGAACACCGAGCAACAGTGAGGCTCCCATCATGCCTTCACGTCCCGCCATCGTCACCTCCAACGTATCGCCATCATCGAGACCAACGATAAGCGAGATAAAGCTGTCGATGGGAAAGTAGACCTTCTCGATGACGGCTCCCGGCTCGACTAATACGTCACCAAAGGTCAGGGTGACGGGCTCAGACTCCATCATGAAGACGGCAAGCTCTTGCGGGGGAATACGGGAAAGCAGCTGGTTGGCGGCAGGTACGATGAGAGAGGGTGTCATGGCTGCTCCGGTATAGACGTACCTGGCAAGCGGCATGAACAAGATCTCGAAATTGCAATGTCGACTGCAGACCGATATCCCGAAATACTAAAGTGTCCGGGCGATATAACTGCAGGTTAGCATGACGGAAATGGTTAGTCGGCACGCTAGCGTACAGACGACAGCCGGAGGCGACACGGCCTAGAGCAAGGCCTCAGGGCCCAGCAAGCGATCATACTCTCGCTTCACAACCGCATAACACTCGCACACCCTCGCCTCGAGACCGGGCCGGTCAATAACCGTGATATGTCCGCGGTGGTAGGCAATCAGTCCCGCACGCTGGAGTTTACCCGCGGATTCCGTGACACCTTCTCGGCGCACCCCCAGCATGTTCGCAATCAGCTCCTGGGTCATGATGAGCTGATCACCCGGCAACCGATCAAGACTCAGTAGCAACCAACGACAAAGCTGCTGATCAACCGAGTGGTGGCGGTTGCACACTGCCGTCTGTGCCATTTGCGTCAACAGCGCTTGGGTATAGCGAAGCAGCAGCCGCTGCATCGTGCCGGCGCGGTAGAACTCGTCCTTGATTCGTTGCCCCTTGAGTCGGTAGGCCTCGCCAGCACTCTGCACGATGGCCCTGCTCGGTGTCGTTTCCCCCCCCATGAACAAGGACACGCCGACTATGCCTTCATTGCCCACCACCGCGATTTCCGTAGAGGCACCGTTTTCCATCACGCACAACAGAGACACAATGGCATCCAGAGGAAAGTAGACATGGTGCATCACTCCCCCTGATTCACTCAGCGACTTTCCCAGCGGCAACGCCACACGCTCGAGGTGAGGCTGCAGGCGCGCCAACTCGTCCTCCGGCAGCAGCGCCAGCAGCTGGTTTCGTGGGTCATATTGTGGTGCCGATTGTGGTGCCGACATCCCGCCTCCTTGTACGCCAGCATGGGGAGCTTAGTCACGACTATGTGCGCCACCAAACGGATAACGCCTTCATCCTGCCTTTATGCTGAGGGTAGCAGTACGTCGAAGCCGTGCCGCCCCAACGCAACTCCCCTTCGAGGGAGACTCCAACCGAGCGACACCGATGGAAACATGCGCCTACCAGTATAGGGGGGTTGACGACATTCTCTGTACGCTAACGCACAGAGCGCAATAGATGACTTGGTTAGCCTTGCCTGGGGTGAGTACAAGCCCGACGGCTCTTTGTCTAACGCTGACGTAGCACTCATGGAGTGAGCTATGCGCCGAGCAATGACGATAAAACCGAAACTCGACCTACCCTACGATGCGCAAGACACTGCTCAGCAGCCGCCTTCTATCGAGGTGCTGGTGATTGGCCCCAGCACACCTGAGATGGCTAGCCTGGAGACTTTTCTGCGGGGGGCCAACAAAGATTACAGTACTACCCGAGCGAACGACCTACGGCAGGCGTTGCATCTGCTTTCACATAAACGATTCACGATAGTGCTTTGCGACCTTACCTTGCCTGAAATACCCTGGCGCGCCGCTCTTGCGCAGCTCGCCATCGTCGCACCGAGAGCTCTTCGCATTGGCCTTGCCGGTAGCGATAACGGTCCTTCACAAGAGGAAATCCGCCGCCATGGTGCCCATGACACCTTCACGTTAGCTCGTCTCGACGCTTACTGGCTGCCGCACCTGCTCGATACGGCGTTGCACCATGCCCAGGGAAAGCTCTCATCCCTTGATCCCTTCCTCACCGGCATGGGTGACAGTCTGCCGATTGGCATCCTCACAACCGACATGTACGGCAACGTCCGCTACAGCAATGCCAGCTACCGTCATATCAGCGGTCAGCCGGAGGTGCTCTGGTGGCATCAACACTGGACGGCCCCTCTGCATGCAGATGATCGCCCCCGCGTCATCCAGGAATGGAAAAGGGCTCTCGATACCAGCACCACCTGCCAAATCGAGGCCCGTATGGTCCGTCCCGACACCAGCATCGTCTGGGTCAACATCAATGCAGCTCGCCTGCCTGAAGCACGGGGCTACGTCCATACGATCGAAGACATCACTCCCCGTAAGCATGGCGACCATATGCTGAGCGCTACGGAAGAGGCCCTCTATATCGAGAGGGCACGCGCCCAGGTCACGCTGAGCACAATCGGCGATGGGGTCATCTCGACCGACACTGGATGTCGAGTGACCTATCTCAACCGGGTTGCCGAGGAAATGACGGGGTGGTCCCAAGATAGCGCCCACGGCAGGATGATTACCGACGTCTTTCGTATCATCGATGCCAAATCACGCCAAACGGCCACCGACCCCGCTAGGCTGGCTATTGAAGAAAACCGTGTCGTCGGCCTGTCGATGGGAGCAATGTTGATTGGTAACGGTGGATGCGAGTTGCCAATCGAGCATTCTGCGGCACCGATTCATGATCGAGACGGTCATGTCACAGGTACGGTCATCGTTTTTCATCACGCCAATCAGTCACCTGCCGTCGCAAGGCGAATGTATCACCTGGCACAGCATGATGCCTTGACCGACCTTCCCAATCGAATGCTGCTTGAAGAGCGCCTGTCACGCGCTATCGGCCTTGCCCAGCGGCATCGACTCCAGGTAGCGCTGTTATTCGTCGACCTCGATGGCTTCAAGGCTATCAATGATCGCCTGGGACATGCTGCCGGAGACGCATTGTTAAAGTCCATTGCCGGTCGATTGAAAAGCTGCGTGCGTGATACCGATACGGTCAGCCGGCTTGGCGGTGACGAATTCGTAATTTTATTGACCGATATTCATGGCCTTGACGATGTCCGCCAGGTAGCAGAAGCCATACTTTTCGCTTTGCTGCCACCACACAAAGCGAAGGACCATATGATCAATATCACCGCCAGCCTAGGCATCAGTCTTTACCCCGACAGTGGCACTACGCCGGATGACCTGATGCATCGTGCAGATACCGCCATGTACCACACCAAGCGCCAAGGGTGCAACGGCTATCAATTCTTCACGGTGGATATGCTGCCCAACTATTCATGAGGCGGTCGATAACGATCTACTGACGTTCTTCCATCGCCATCCCACCCATGGCGGAGTAAGTTTGTTAGCGCACCGACGGCGACCTGGCAATCCACCATAGTAGTGCTACCGATACTTCACAGCATCGTGAAGTACGGACAGCGATACGAGGTCACCATGCCACTCCCGATCCAGCCGAGCATTCCTCACGCGCCTGTCTATGAGAAATTCACTCCCCTGCCCGAGCGTGAGCCAGGCGAACAGCAGCACGGCTTTCCCTTCACCCCCCCACGCTTGCCTGAAGCATTACTTGTAGCCCATGTCAGCGAAGAAATAGACGAAAGTGTGAGCGCCGCCAAAGGCGACGACGACGTGATGAGCCAAGACATAAACGCCATCGCCCCAGAGGCAAACTCATGAATCCCCCGCTGGCGCTGCCATACGGAAGCGCCTCCTGTCATCCAGCCTCCCTCGAGCAACCATGCGTTACTCAGTGAGTAAAGACTTCCTTTGGCATCGCCTTTGTGGCTGGTTTGCTGTGCTCGTCGCTGACGCGCCGTCGTTGACGAAAGAAAGAGCTGCCACAGCCTTCCATATTAGTGGCGCTTACGTGGGTTGACGCACAGATGCCGCCTGGTCTGGCGAGTAAAACTCTAAAAGACACAGAAATCTAAATATTATCGGCCCCGCTCTAGGGAAACAATTCCAACCAATACGCGGACGCAATCCGAAGCCCGCACCTACAATTCTTCCGATATGCCGAGCGCATTTGGCACACGACACCTTTTCTCCTCTTGAGAACTGTCGCGTCGAGTAATCAACAGCATAAATCTACGCTTATACAAGGGCACCTAATTAAATCATAAAAGGACATATATCATGAGCAAATTTATTGCACCGGCAATCACCCTGCTTCTCAGCGCACTCCCCATGGCAGCATTTGCCCAAACAGCAACGTTCGGCCCACAAGAGGGCGACCGAGAGTTCTCCCTTTCCGGGACAGGCAGCAGTGACCGGAACTTCGATAGTGGCAGCTTTGGCGTGACCGGGGACCTGGGCTGGTACTTGCGAGACAATACAGTTGCCGGCGTCCGCCAAAGCATCAATTACGCCAGTATCGAGGGCGAAAGTATCAAGGACGACTTCTGGAACGGCTCGACACGTGGTTATTTTAACTATCAGTTTCTAGAAGATAACACGCGTCCCTTCGTTGGCGGCAGCCTCGGCGGCATCTACGGCGACGGCGTCAAGGACAGCGCCTTCGCCGGTCTGGAAACAGGCATAAAGCATTACGTACAGACAAACACCTATTTCCTCGCCCGCGTCGAGTATCAATTCTTCTTCAGCAGTACCAGCGATGCTTCAGATGCGTTCCAGGATGACGGGGCTTGGGCCTACACGGTGGGTCTGGGCTACAACTTCTAAACCATGGTAGTTGGAAGGAAATACCAGACCGGCACCCCTCAACGTTCGGTAGCGCACAGTTTTCATATGCCCTACCGTATAACATTCTCCAGGTGTGGCGAAGGAAGTGCCTATACAGGTAAGTTGCACTGCGCGCCGCAAGGAGGGGGCGCCACCCCATAGAACGCGTATCGGCAGATTGGAGGCGATCTTCCTGATGCTCAAGAATGCAGCGATCTCGGTTGCCATCATCCTCCTCTTCATCGCTCTGATGTTGTTCGCCAATCGCTAATTCAATCTGTTGTGGGTTGGCTAGCACACCGATGGAATCCCTCTCGCAATCTATTATTCCGTCACCGTCTGCCGCATCCCTATGGGATGCAAAGCAGGCCCAGCTGACATAGGTGGATCACATGAACAATATCGTATGGATCGTCGGCGCGGTAGTCATCGTGCTGGTGGTACTGTCTGTCCTCGGCTTGCGCTAGGCGCTCGCCTTGGCTCTCTTGTCCGCCTTCCGTGAGCACGGCCATCGCCTGCGACAGTGGCTTAATACTCGACACCAGCCTGTATCTAACGACGAGGCATCTTCTCTCCCTCGTGCGGAGTTGCTCAGCGCCGCTCAGATGGAGGCGCATGGAGAAGATCTAGCCAACAGCCATCACCTAGCGACAGGAAATGCACCGGATCAACTGCTTCCGCGTCTCCGTGCCAATGAGCAGGCGCTAGTTGCTGGCTGCAATCGGTTAACAGGGGCAGTAGCTGAACAGCAACGTATTTCACCTGCTGGCGAAGGACTGCTGGACAATTTCCACCTGCTAGAAGAGCAAATGCTGACCGCTAAGCGGCATCTGCCCCCTGGCTACAGTGCGTCCTTACCCAGACTGTCAAGCGGACCTTCCGCAGGCCGCCCACGCGTTCACGACATTGCCATGGAAGCCATCGCTCACGGCGACGGTCACCTGGCCTTCGACAACTTGAGCCGCTTCGTGACGGCTTATCAGCGTAACGTCACGCTGACGCTGGGTGAGCTTTGGGCGATCCCCATCATGCTACGTCTGGCGCTAATCGAGAATCTTCGTCAGGTATCTGACCGTATTGATGCAGGTCTCAGCGAGCGACTACTGGCAGAGGCCTGGGCGGAACGCATGATCGCCACGGCCGAGCAGGACCCCAAGAGCCTGATTCTGCAGGTCGCCGACATGGCCCGCTCGAAGCCACTAATGAGTAGCGAGTTCGTGGCCGTACTGTCACGACGTTTGCAGGGACGCGGTCCGGCTCTCTCCCTACCGTTGTCATGGGTAGAGCAACGGTTGTCCGATTCTGGCACCACCATCGAACAACACGTATTGATTGCCAATCAGCAGCAGGCATCCGACCAGGTTTCGGTAAGCAACAGCATTGGTAGCCTCAGAATGATTGCCGCCATCGATTGGCAAGCCTTTGTTGAATCACAGAGTGCGGTCGAACAGATCTTGCGCGACGATCCCAGCGGTATCTACCCGCGCATGGACTTTGCCACCCGTGACCGCTATCGGCATGTGGTGGAAAACCTTGCCGCTCAATCTCCACTTAGTGAAAGTGAGGTGGCGGCCCTGACACTTGGGCTCGCTAAATCAAACAGCCAATCGGCCTCAGACTCCAAGCGTACTCGACATGTGGGCTACTATCTCGTCGACTGCGGCTTGGCTGAGCTGATTCGACAGGCCAAGGCGCATCGCTCACTGCGACAGCGACTCAACAGAGTACTCCAGCAACAGGGCCTGCCCCTCTATCTCGGTGGGATAGGGGGCTTGACGCTGCTGATAAGCGCTGGCCTGCTGATGACTGCCTGGACGCACCTCCCTCACTCCCCCCCGCTATGGTGGATGGCAATCATCGTCATGCTGACGCCGCTGGTTTCCAGCCAGGCTGCGGTAACGCTTACCAACCGGCTGATGACACTTTTACAGGCGCCACGCACACTACCACGCATGGAGATCAAAAACGGCATCTCCTCGGATTGCCGTACTCTGATCGTAACGCCGACCCTGTTGACGGACCCGGCAAGCATCGAATGCTTGCTGGAGTCTCTCGAAGTGCGCTTTCTCGCCAACCTGGATGCCCATATACATCATGCCCTGCTGACCGATTTCAGCGACGCACTGGAGGCCATACTACCCGACGACGGCGCCCTGCTGACGCTGGCCCATGACGGCATCACTCGCCTGAATGCCACCTATGCCAAGCAGTGGCGCGAGCTCGGCGGTACAGCGACACCCTTCTACCTATTTCACCGCGAGCGGCGCTGGAACGCTAAGGAATGCCGCTGGATGGGGCACGAGCGCAAGCGAGGCAAGCTCTCGGATCTCAACGACCTACTACGCAGCAAACCGGAGACCAACGGCCAACAGCGCTTCTCGCTGATTGTCGGTGATCTCTCGGTGCTGCGCGAAGTGGCCTATGTCATTACCTTGGACAGTGACACTCAGCTCCCCCGCGATACCGCTCGTCAGTTGGTAGGCACCATGAGCCACCCTCTCAACCGCCCTCATCACGCTCCCCTGACGGGTCTGGTAACGGCTGGCCACGGGATTCTTCAGCCCAGCATCGAAGCCAGCCTGGAAGGCGCTAACCGTTCGCGCTATGCAAGGCTGTTCGGTGGCGAGGCAGGCATCGATCCTTATACCCAGGCCAATTCCAACGTCTATCAGGATCTGTTCGACGAAGGCTCATATATCGGTAAGGGCATTTACGATGTCGATGCCTTCGAACTCGCGATAGGCAGGCGCTTTCCCGAGAACCTCATTCTCAGCCATGACCTGCTTGAGGGCTGCTATGCCCGCTCCGGCCTGGTGAGCGATATTTTTCTCTATGAGGATCATCCGAGCCATTACCTCGATGATGCTAAACGCCGCCACCGCTGGATACGCGGCGACTGGCAACTCATCGGCTGGTTGGGTCGACATCCCCCCACGGGACTCAGCACGTCAGGCAGCCAGACCGCCAATGCCCTATCGCTGCTGTCACGCTGGAAGCTGCTGGACAACTTGCGACGCAGCCTCTTCCCTATCGCCTTGACGACACTGCTGTTAGTAGGGTGGACGCAGCCTGCCACGGCCTGGATATGGACCATCGCCGCTGTGTCACTGCTGCTGATCCCGATGATCTGCGAAGCGATGCCTGGGCTATTCAACAAGCCCTCAGAGCGGCCCCCAGGGCAGCACCTGGCCTGCATGGCGCATGAATTGGCAGGACGCACTGCGCAACTCGGCTTCCAGCTCAGCTGCCTACCGTACGAAGCTTATATCCATCTTGACGCAATTCTGCGCACGTTATGGCGACGCCATGTCAGCCATCAGCACTTGCTGGAGTGGGTTCCCTCGAGTGCTTACCGAGCGGTCACCCCACGCAATGGCATCAAGGGCCTGTATGAGATGTTCAAGCAGATGTGGGTCGCCCCTGCGCTGTCCGGCGGCGTAACCCTCTTGCTGACCTTCCACCAGCCACTCGCGCTATTCGCCGCAGCTCCCTTCCTGGTGCTGTGGAGCATCGCCCCGGGTGTGGCCTGGTGGCTGAGCCAGCCAAAAACAGTTCATCCCTGGCCGCTGGATGCCGTGCAAACCCGATTTCTGCAACATCTGGCCAGGCGCACCTGGGCGTTCTTCGAACAGACGCTCAACGCCGAGGACCACTGGCTGCCACCCGATAACATTCAGGCGTACCGCCAGATCGAACTAGCCCATCGCACCTCGCCTACCAACATCGGGATGGCCCTGCTGGCCAACCTGGCAGCCTATGATTTCGGCTATCTCAGCGCCAAGGGCCTCATGACACGTAGCCAACAGACCCTGGACACTCTCGCGATCCTGCCCCGCTACCGTGGCCATTTCTACAACTGGTACGACACCCAAAGCCTGAAGCCACTGCCGCCACACTATGTCTCAAGTGTCGATAGCGGCAATCTGTCGGGCCACCTGCTGACGCTGAGTCGTGGCTTGCTCGAAGTCGCCGATGCGCCGATATTGCCTCAACGCTGCTGGGAAGGGCTGCGCGATACGTTGTCGGTCATCGAGGAGTGTGGTGGGGACACCGTTCGTGCCCCTCTGGACGCCTATCGCCACGTTCTGCTCACCTCTTGCCCGACCCAGCAGGACCCTCTTACGGCCTGGCATCATGCACTGACCCGACTATGCGGCGCCGGAGCCCTTCTGGCCGACGCCCTGAGCCCGCTAGCCACGACCGTGCAGCCTGAGGTCGGCGCGCAACCGCAGTCTCCACTGCTGGAGGAAAACGCCCATCAGTGGGCGCAAAGCTTGATTCAGCAGACTCAAGCCATGCTCGCCGAACTCGACGAACTGGCACCCTGGCTGACCCAGCCTTCCATGCTGGACGACTCATCATTCGGCAAGGACGTTGCAGCACTTGCGATGCCTACGCTTCGCGATGTCGCCAGGCTCGATGCTCTCCTACCGGCGCCGCCACAGCACAGCATGGCTGATACCCCGACCGACCCGCTGCGTGCTGCAATCGACCAGGCCAAGGGGCAAGCCCAGCAGCGTATCGCCACTCTCGAGCAACTCGCCGCCACCTGCATCGACTTCGCCCAGGTGGAGTATGGCTTTCTCTTCGACCGCACCAAGCACCTTCTCGCCATCGGCTATAACGTCACCGAAGAGCGACTCGACAGCGGCTATTACGACCTGCTTGCATCGGAGTCAAGGCTCAGCAGCTTCGTGGGCATCGCCCTTGGACAGTTACCCAAGGAGAGCTGGTTCAGCCTGGGCCGACTGCTGACCCGCGCTGGCGGCAAGCCGGTACTGCTGTCATGGAGTGGCTCGATGTTCGAATACCTGATGCCAATGCTGGTGATGCCGACCTATCCCAATACCCTGCTCGATCAGACATCTCACGCCGCCATTGCTCGTCAAATCGACTATGGCAAGCAGCGCGGCGTGCCATGGGGGATTTCCGAGTCCGCCTACAATACCGTCGATGCCAAGCTCAACTATCAATACCGAGCCTTTGGCGCCCCCGGCCTGGGGCTGAAGCGTGGCCTGGCCGAGGACCTGGTCATCGCCCCCTACGCCTCGGTGATGGCGCTGATGATCGCGCCCACCGCTGCCTGCCAGAACTTGCAACGCCTGGCACATGAGGGAGTAATGGGCAAGTTCGGGCTGTTCGAAGCCGTCGACTACAGCCCTGCGCGCCAACGCCGCGGGTCGCACAAGACCTTGGTGCGTTCCTTCATGGCACACCACCAGGGCATGAGCCTACTGGCCCTGGCTTACCTGCTGCTGGACCAGCCCATGCAGCGCCGCTTCTGTGCCGATCGCCATGTGCAGGCTGCGCTACTTCTCCTGCAGGAACGTATCCCGCGGGCCAGCGCGCTATTCACTCATGTTGCGCGCTTGGCGGACGTAAGCACCGCAAGCGACCGCAGCGATCCGCCCATACGGGTGTTCGACAGCGCCGATTCCCCGACCCCGGCGGTGCAACTGCTATCGAATGGTCGCTATCACGTCATGGTCACTAATGCCGGCGGTGGCTATAGCCGCTGGCGAGACCTCGCAGTCACGCGGTGGCGAGAGGATCCGACGCGCGACCACTATGGCACCTTCTGCTACCTGCGTGACCTCGACAGCGGCCATTACTGGTCTAACGCCTTCCAGCCGACACTCACTCCCAGCACCCACTACCAGGCGATCTTTGCCGAGGGACGCGCCGAGTACAGGCGCCGTGACAACCTGGGCAATGGCGAGCTGGAGACCTATACCGAGATTGCCGTATCGCCCGAAGATGATATCGAGTTGCGCCGAATACGCCTGACCAACCACACTGCAAAGCGACGCGAGATCGAGGTTACCAGCTACAGCGAGGTGGTCATCGCGCCCGCTGTTACTGATGCCATGCATCCCGCCTTCAGCAATCTATTCGTACAGACCGAAATCATTGCACCCCATAGCGCGATTCTCTGTCACCGTCGCTCCCAGGCCCCGGAAGAGAGCTCGGCATGGATGTTCCAGCTTCTTGTGGTTCGTGACATCCCCAGCCCTGCTGCCTCTTACGAAACCGACCGGCTGGCTTTTATCGGTCGTTGTCGAGATGCCTCGTCACCCTCGGCCATGGATCTCCCCGGCGACCTGTCCGGACATGCCGGAGCCGTTCTCGATCCGATCACCGCCATCCGGCGATGCCTCAGTATCGAACCCCATCACGCCGTAACACTCGACCTGGTGACAGGAGTTGCAGGCTCGCGCACCGAAGCCGAGTGCTTGATCGCCAAGTACCAGGATCGTCACCTGAGTGATCGTGTCTTTGAGCTGACCTGGACCCATCGCCAGGTGGTCCTCGAGCAGCTCGATGCCAGTGAAGCCGATGCGCAACTGCATGCAAGACTGGCCAGTGCAGTCATCTATGCGCACCCTGCACTGCGCGCCGAACCTGCCATTGTCGCTGCCAACCGCCGCGGGCAATCAGCGCTGTGGAGCTACGCCATCTCCGGCGACCTGCCAATAGTGCTGCTGCGGGTGGGTAGCAGTGCCAGCCTCGCTCTCGTACGCCAACTCATCCAAGCGCATGCTCACTGGCGCCTGCAGGGCCTCGCCGTCGACCTGGTGATCTGGAACGAGGAGTATGCCGTCTACCGCCAGCAACTGCAGGAACAGATATTGGGGCTGATCGCCTCGGGCAGTGGCGCCAGTCAGATAGATCGCCCCGGCGGTATTTTCGTGCGGCCTCTGGAACACATCGCCGACGAGGACCGGCTGATGTTCCAGGCAGTGGCCAGGGCCATCATCATCGATAGCCACGGCAGCCTGGAAGAGCAGCTCGACCAGCGCCAGCGACACGACGCGAGACCTCCCGCTCTGGCACTGAAGAACAACCGGCGGCCCACGCCAGTCCTCGCGCCGTCGGCGTCTGAGGAGTTGATCCTGAGCAATCCGCTGGGGGGATTCAGCGCCGATGGCCAGGAGTATGTCATCCAGCTTTCCCCTGGTCAGCGAACTCCCGCGCCTTGGGTCAATGTCATTGCCAACCCCGATTTCGGCTGTGTGATATCGGAAAGTGGTGGCAGCTACACCTGGGGGGTCAATGCTCATGAAAATCGACTGACGCCATGGCACAACGATCCGGTCAGCGACACCTGCGGCGAAGCGATCTATCTGCGTGACGAGGAGAACGGCCATCTCTGGTCTCCCACTCCCCTTCCCGTGCACAGCGACTCCCACTACCTGGTGCGCCATGGTTTTGGCTACAGCGTCTTCGAATCGGAGCAGGACGGCATCAGCACGCAACTCTGGGTCTACGTTGCGCTCGATGCCAGCATCAAGTTTTCGGTGCTCAAGATTCACAACCGGTCGGCGCGTGCGCGCCATTTGGCGGTGACCGGCTACGTCGAATGGGTTCTCGGCGATCTCCCTACCAAGTCGGCCATGCATGTGACCACCGAAGTCGCCGCCGCAAGTGGCGCCCTATTGGCTCGCAACGTCTTTCACCGCGAACTGAGCGAGCAGGTGGCCTTTTTCGATGTGGACGACCCTACGCGAACGCTGAGCGGCGATCGCCAGGAGTTTATCGGTCGTAATGGCAGCATGCAGCGACCCGCCGCCCTGGAGCGGACCCATCTTTCCGGCACGGTTGGGGCCGGTATCGACCCATGCGCTGCATTGCAGATCAAGCTCTCACTGGCACCAGACGAAAATCGTGACGTGATCTTTCGGCTCGGCGTGGGCAGTAACAGCGAGCAGGCCAAAGCCTTGATTCAGCGTTACCGCTTAACAGGAGCCGCCAGCCAGGCCCTGGATAACGTAAAGGCACACTGGCGGCACACCCTTGGCGCACTGCAGATCGAGACCCCTGACCCAGCGCTGAACGTCATGGCCAACGGCTGGTTGCTCTACCAGACCCTGGCCTGTCGCCTCTGGGCGCGCAGCGGCTACTACCAGTCCGGCGGCGCCTTCGGCTTTCGTGATCAGTTGCAGGACTGCATGGCGTTGGCGCATGCCATGCCCGAGCGCCTGCGCGACCAGTTACTGCTGAGTGCCAGCCGTCAATTCCGCGAAGGGGACGTGCAGCACTGGTGGCACCCACCGCAAGGCCGCGGCGTGCGGACACGCTGTTCCGACGACTATCTGTGGCTGCCGCTAGCGCTGTGTCGCTATGTGAGGCTGACCGATGACGTCGACGTTCTCGATACGCCGGTAGCCTTCCTCGAGGGACGCGCCGTTGGCGAAGACGATGAGGCCTACTACGACCTTCCCAGTCGTACCCTCGGCGAGGCCAGCCTGTACCAGCACGCTCTGCTCGCCCTTCGCCACGGGCTGCGGCTCGGTGAGCACGGCCTGCCGCTGATGGGCTCGGGTGATTGGAATGATGGAATGAACCGGGTAGGCATCAAGGGTCGAGGCGAAAGTGTCTGGCTGGGTTTTTTCCTGTGCCAGGTACTCGAGGAGTTCAGTCAGTTGGCGGACCGCTACGGTGATGCCGACACTGCGGAAAGCTGCCGGACATCTCGCCGAACGCTGAGCACCAGTCTGAACCTGAACGCCTGGGACGGCGACTGGTATCGCCGCGCCTACTTCGACGACGGCACCCCGCTAGGGACGGCGGCAGGCAGCGAATGCCGCATCGACTCGATCTCGCAAAGCTGGGCGGTGCTCTCGGGCGCCGGCGACCCGCAGCGGGCCGAGCGGGCGATGGAAGCAGTCTTCACTCACTTGGTCCATCCCAAATCACAACTGGTCCAATTGCTCACCCCGCCTTTCAATAAGGCTACTCCCTCTCCCGGCTATATTCGCGACTATGTGCCAGGGGTACGGGAGAATGGTGGGCAGTACACTCACGCTGCCATCTGGGCGGCAATGGCGTATGCCCGTCTCGGCCAGCGCGAGCGAGCCTGGCAGCTGACTGACATGCTCAATCCCATTAATCATTCACGATCTGACGCTGACATGGCCAGATATCGCCTAGAGCCCTACGTGATGGCGGCCGATATCTATTCTGCACCGCCCCACGTTGGACGAGGTGGCTGGAGCTGGTATACCGGTTCGGCAGGCTGGATGTATCGTCTCATCAGCGAGTCGCTGCTTGGACTTCATCAAGCTGGCAATACGCTGACAATAACCCCCTGTCTGCCCGCTGCGTGGCCACATGTCCGGCTGCACTATCGCTATCATGGCACCACCTACTGCATTACGATCCGGCAGGCGGTCGACCCCGCGAAGCACCCGCCGGTCACCCACGTCGACGGAGTCCTTCAGGCCAGCACGGTTATCACACTCCGTGATGATGGCCAGGGGCATTATGTCGAAATACAACTTGGCCTACACGAGAGAGACAACGAAAAACGCCCTAACCTGAGCGGCTAGGGCGTTTTTGCGTGTCTGGTGGGTCGTGTAGGATTCGAACCTACGACCAATTGGTTAAAAGCCAACTGCTCTACCAACTGAGCTAACGACCCGGTACTTGCGAACAAGCATACAGGTCCGGAATGGTGGGTCGTGTAGGATTCGAACCTACGACCAATTGGTTAAAAGCCAACTGCTCTACCAACTGAGCTAACGACCCTTCCGAACGGGGGCAGATGTTACTGATAGCACCTTGCCATGGCAAGGACTTTTTTGCCTTTTGGCGTACCCAATCGCCCTAACGGCCCTTGGAATTCTTGGGCTTGCGCATGGCCTGTACCGGTCGACGTTTATGCTTGTCGCGGCTCCAACGGTTCTTCTCGTCCGGCGTAAGCTCGGGCACCTTGCGTGGCGCCAGGCCACCAGACAGGGCCAGGTCATCGATCTCGTCTTGAGAGAGCTCCACCCACTCTCCCGCCTTGGCACGCTTGTCGAGAAAGATGTTGCCGTAGCGCACCCGCTTGAGGCGGCTGACGGTGAGTCCCTGGGATTCCCAAAGGCGCCGCACCTCACGGTTCCGCCCTTCAGTGATCACCACGTGGAACCAGGTGTTGATCCCTTCACCACCGAACTCCTGAACGTCGGTGAAGCGTGCCGGACCGTCTTCGAGCATCACGCCCTCGACCATGGCCACGATATGCTCCTTGCGCACTTCGCCCATCACCCTCACGGCGTACTCGCGCTCGACCTGGGTGGAGGGATGCATCAGCCGGTTGGCCAATTCGCCGTCGGTGGTAAACAGCAGCAGGCCGCTGGTATTGATGTCCAGGCGGCCGATGGCGATCCAGCGCTCCCCCTTCAGGCGCGGCAGGCGCTCGAATACCGTGCGCCGCCCTTCCGGATCCTTGCGCGTACAAAGCTCACCCTCGGGCTTGTTGTACATGATCACTCGCCGAGGGGTCTCCTCGACACCGCGCAGGGTTACCGGTCGATCGTCGAGGGCGACACGATCCCGCATCTCGATGCGATCGCCAAGGGTGGCAACCTTGCCGTTGACCTTGACGCGACCGGCCTCGATGGCGGTTTCCATTTCGCGGCGCGAACCCAGTCCGGCCCGGGCCAGGACCTTCTGCAGTTTTTCCGTGGTGCTCGTCATGTGTCGTCTGACTTCTCTTCAACGGTGGATTCCGCCCCCGCTCCGCCGTCATCGTCGACGCTGGTGCGGGCACGTTCGGCCAGGCGGGCTTCAAGATCGGCGAAGCTCAGCCCCGGCCTGTCGGACGCCTTCCCGGCGTGTGCTACGTCGGCCGTCCCGGCCGTCGCTGTGGCGAGCGTGTCCGCTGTTTCGACACGCTCGACAAGATCTTCCTCGTCATCGTATTCGGCATCACCGGCAATTGCATCCTCAT
Source organism: Halomonas sp. (assembly GCF_020832045.1). Lineage (GTDB taxonomy): Bacteria > Pseudomonadota > Gammaproteobacteria > Pseudomonadales > Halomonadaceae > Halomonas. Next base: position 43,226 of record NZ_JAFIFK010000082.1, on the reverse strand, counting down.
CCCTCGATGCTTCCAAGTCGGCCTGCTCCAGCAAGCGGCTGGACGGCGGTGGAGCCTCATCTTCGAACACCGGCTCCGCCATGCCCTTGAGCTCGTGCATGGGCGGTAGCTCATCCAGGGTCTTGAGGCCGAAATCATCGAGGAACTGACGGGTGGTGGCGTAGACCGCCGGCCGCCCGGGAACGTCACGCTGCCCGACCACACGGATCCAGCCACGCTCGGCCAGGGTGCGCATGATCGAGCTGCTCACTGCCACGCCGCGCACTTCCTCGATGTCGCCGCGGGTCACCGGTTGACGATAGGCGATCAGCGCCAGCGTCTCCAGCAGTGCCCGAGAGTAGCGTTGCGGTCGCTCGTCCCAAAGCCTCGACACCCAGGGTGAAAGGCGTGGACGAATGCGCAACTGATAGCCCGAAGCGGTCTCGATCAGCTCCATGGCGCCGCGCTCGTGGCGCTCCCCCACTCGCTCCATCGCCTCGCGCAGGCTGCGGCGCTGAGGACGCTCATGGTCGTCGAACAGTCCTTCGAGCCGCTCCAGCGACAGCGGCTCGGCCGCCGCCAGCAGCGCCGCCTCAAGGATCTCGTCGAGGCTGTTGGGCAGCTCCATGGCCGTCATACGCTGTCATCACCCCGCAACATGCTTGCTTCCTCGGTGGCAAAGGGCTCTTCAACATAGGGGCTCTCGACATCGCCCCCCTCGTCATCGAAAGCGGCCTCTTCGCCCACTTCCCGCGGCGCACGGGCACGCACATGGATCGGTGAGAGCGGCGCATTCTGGACTATCTCGATCATTGCCTCCTTGGCCAATTCGAGGATGGCCATGAAGGTGACGATCACGCCGGCACGGCCTTCCTCCAAGGTGAACAGCGCCTCGAAGGGAGTGTAATGCTCGTGATTCAATCGCTCCATGATCGCCAGCATGCGCTCGCGGGTCGAGAGCACTTCACGTCCGATATGGTGAGCCTGGTTGAGTTCAGCGCGGCGCAGGATGCCGGCCAATGCCCCGAGCAGCTCACCGAGTTCCACGTCAGGGTGGATCACCCGCGCTTGCAACGGCGGGAGCGCCGCCCGGGCGGGAAACCAGTCGCGCCCTACCCGTGGCAGTTCGGCCAGTGCCTCTGCGGCGCTCTTGAGCTGCTCGTACTCCTGCAGACGTCGAATCAGCTCGGCACGAGGGTCTGTCTCATCGTCGTCACCGCCGTCCCTGGGGGGACGAGGCAGCAGGGTACGTGACTTGATCTCGGCCAGCATTGCCGCCATCAGCAGATACTCGCCGGCCAGCTCGATCTCCATTGCCTTCATCAGCTCCACGTACTCGATGTACTGGCGGGTGATGGCGGCAACGTCAATGGCCAGGATATCCAGGTTCTGGCGTCGGATCAGGTAAAGCAGCAGATCGAGCGGCCCCTCGAAGGCCTCGAGGAATATCCGTAGCGCTTCAGGCGGGATGTAGAGATCCTCGGGGAGCTGAGTAATGGGCTCATCGAACAATCGCGCCAATACTGCCGACTGCATGACGGCATCGGGCGCCTCGCGCCGCTCCGGCGTGTTCGTCTGTGACATCTCGCTCACGCGGAAGCTGGCCTCCCGGCTGGGCTCATCTGCGAATCCATCCCTCAGTCTACCAAGAGCCCGAGGGCAGGGTAAGACCGCTCAGCCGCACGGAGTGCCGGCCACCTCGCCTTGAAAGCGCGCACCGGCCATGCACTCCAGGCGCGTGCTCTCCAGAACGCCGCGTACGTCAGCCCGTGACAGCAGCGTGATCTTCTCTCCAGCCTTCAACCTGCCCGCCACTTCTCCATCGACGCTGACCTCACGCCCCTCGAGATAAGCGGATACCCTTCCGCTCATGGTCACCGTGACACGATGGTCCTGGGCGATGACGACACCTTCTATCCGGCCCTTGATCACGACCGGTTCATTGGCGATGAGCCTGCCCGACACTCGTGTCGCCATACCGATACGACTTCCCAGGACATCCCTCGGCAAGCGGCCAGTGGGCTGTATCTCGCCACCGGCCGTAAAAGCGATCGGCTTACTTTGCGCTGCGACCGGAAACGCCTCCAACCGGGAAGCTCGCGTCATCGTCGTTACGATCTCCGGCAAGACCGAATCTAGGGACTTACGCCGCCCCCCATGCCAGACGATCAACGTCATGCAAGCCACACCCATCACGATAAGCCATGTTTGTATGCCCATACCCTACTCCACGCCATTGCGTCATCTCTTATAGGTGTCCAGCCTCGGGCACGGTGTCGAGAAAAAGCTGCCAGATGCCGCATAGCTCCACGCTTTGACAGTACCTCCAGCAAGGTAGGCTGTCGGCGACGGTCGATCTTGTCGACACGCCCTCACTGCCAGGAGGCTTGAATGTTTCAGAAGACAAAGCAGCGTCAACCGGACGAAACGGCAGCGAGCGTTGTCGCGACAGATGCCGGCCGGACTCCAGCGACTCGGCAGGAGATGCCCGCGTCACGACCCAACGTTTCCGTGATCGGTAGCCATACACGAGTAGAGGGTGATATCGATGCCGGCGAAGACCTGGTCGTCGAGGGCCACATCGTCGGAACGATCACCTGCAAACGAAATACCGTAACCTTGGGAAGCAGTGCCCACCTCTTCGGTGACGTCCATGCCCATACGCTGCATGTGTCCGGCGAGGTTGAAGGCAATCTCGTAGCGGCGCATCGCGCGACGATCCATAAGGGCGCCAACGTCAGGGGAGCGATCGTGACCCCCTGCCTGATACTCGAGGACGGGAGCACTTTTCACGGAAGTATCGACATGGATCCTGAAAACGCCCTTCTCAAGAGTGCTTTCGGTGAGTCGGCCGAGGCCAGCCAGGCACTCGCTTCGCCAACCGAAGAGAGCGAGACGGCAGTGTCAGATTCCGACGAGTCCCTCACTCCCCTCACCCCCGATAGCGACACCCGGCAAGTGTGAGATGTAACCGATCCGCGCCTTGGGCAGAAGAGTAAAAGCGCGCTTCATTCTGACGCCTGGGCGGTGCGGTAACGGCCGGTATAGTCGAACAGTTTCTCGCGCACTTGCCAGTGACGCCCCACCTTGCGTCCCACCACGAAATCGGGGTAACGCAGGCGTCGACGCTCGGTAACGACTTCCTCGGCGCTCCTGGGTTGCCAGCGCGTTCCCGGCGCACGCAGATGATCACGCAGGAACACTGCCCCGAAGGCGGCGCGCTGTGCCGCGGTTTCAAGGGCAAACCACTCACTCAGGCTAGTCCCGTCCTCGTCGTGGTAGGTGACCTTGAGTCGCGGCAGCCCGCGGCCGTTGACGGTGGCCTCGAGCTGCATGCCGGCCACCCGCAGCACCCGAGCGTCTTTTAGGCGCAGCGCCTCCTTGAGCTTGTCGTCGGCATCCACCAGCAGGGTCTGACAGCCATGACATCGCCGCGCGGCGATGTCGTTCTCGGCGCCGCACTCGCCGCACACCTTGAAGCGAAAGCGGAACGAGCACTGCTGCTGTTTACAGGTGCCCGAAGCCGCACCATGCTCGACGCTGTCCGCCCTCGATGTGGTTTTTTCGCTTTTCGCGCGGGGTCGGGCGCGTTCAACAAGCCCCTGACAGCGCCTGCCGAAGTGTTCGATGACCAGCTCGCCGTCGCGCCGCCCCCAGAACAGGTTGGCATGGCCACAGGCGGGACATTCGACCTGTACCGGCTCGGTGTCCGACGCCGGGCGTGGGCTGCCCACTTCCGGCGCGTAGAGATCCCAGGGGTTGCCGGCGTAGTCGAGGATCAGACAGTCGGTCTTGCCCGGGGCAAGGCGTAAACCGCGACCGACGATCTGCTGATAGAGGCTTACCGATTCGGTAGGCCGCAGGATGGCGATCAAATCGACGTGAGGTGCGTCGAAGCCGGTAGTCAGCACCGCCACATTGACCAGGTACTTGAGTTCTTGCGCCTTGAAGGCGGCAATCACGCGTTCGCGCTCGTGCGACTTCGTTGTACCGGTGAGCAGCGCCGCCTCAGCGGCCGGCAGATAAGCGAGTATCTCTTCGGCATGCGCTACTGTCGCGGCAAACAGCATCACGCCCCGGCGTTCGCGAGCACGCTCGACCACCTCGGCGACGATGCCCGGTGTGGCGCGATTTCCCGCCACCACTCGGTTGAGCTCCTCTTCGCGAAACAGCCCGCCCGCGGTGGGAGCGAGCCGTGAGAAGTCGTAGCGCGCCACTGCCGCATCCACGCGCCGCGGTTCGGCCAGATAGCCCTGCTTTACCATGAGTCGCAGCGGCTGTTCGAATACGCAATCGCGAAAGAAGCAGTCGTCGTCGCCACGCACCATGCCGTGATGATGACGGCGATAGATGAAGCCCTGCCCCAGGCGATAGGGGGTGGCAGTCAGCCCAAGCACCTTGAGGCGCGGATTGGCCCGCCTGAGCGATTCGATCACACGACGATAGCTGGCATCCTCCTGGGGAGAGACACGATGACACTCATCGATGACCAGCAGGGTGAAGTTGTTATCGTCGAAGCGTGCCAGGTTACGCACTACCGATTGAACCGAGCCGAACACCACCTGACGCACACTCTCCTTGCGCCCCAGCCCGGCACTGAAGATGTCGGCATCGAGGCCGTAGGCCAGATACTTGGCGTGGTTTTGCTCCACCAGTTCACGCACATGGGCGAGTATCAGCACGCGGCCGCGTGCGAGCCGCGCCAGCTCGGCGATCACCAGTGATTTACCGCTGCCGGTAGGCAGCACTACCACCGCCGGATCGTCGCTGCCGCGAAAGTGCGCCACCACGCGCGCCACCGCCTCCTGTTGGTAGGGGCGCAGCGCCGGGGCTGTCGATCTGGTGGTGGCGTCAGAGGCGATTGTCATGAGCGGGCAGGAAGCGGTCGGTCGGCCATCTTACCTGCCCAGGCGCCCTGCGTCAGGTGAAGCGCGGCTCGCGCCCGGCCATTCTGGCCGCCACGGCTTCCAGTTGCTCCTCGCCGCCGAGCAGGCCGCGCTGCAGGCTGGCTTCCAACGCCAGGCGCTCGCGCTCGGACATGCCGGGGGCTCTTGCGAAGAGCTCTCGTGCCGCGGCTACCGCCCTGGGCGAACGTACCGCCACCGCCGTGGCTATGTCGCGGGCAATACGTTGCGGGTCATCGGCCACACGCGTTGCCAGGCCAAGCGCGACGGCTTCTGCGCCATCCACCTTGCGCCCCGTCCAGGCCAGCTCACGCAGCACGTCGCCGCGCACGTCAGCTGCGGTGACGCTGATGCCCATGTCGGGGATGATGCCCCATGCGATCTCGAGCAGCGCCAGGCGGGCACGGGGGCAGACGACTCTAATATCCGCCCCTAGGGCGATTTGCAGGCCTCCCCCATAGACATGACCCTGCAGAGCGGCAATGACCGGCACACCGGCATCGCGCCAGCCCAGTGCCAGGCGCTGCACCGGGTTGATCCCCTGCCCGTCGGGAGCCAACAGCGAGGGCAGCCGCTCGGGACTCGACATGATGGCTGCCATGTCGAGTCCGGCGCAGAAGCTCTCCCCCTCCCCCTTGAGTACTACGGCGCGCAGCCCATCCACCTCGCTCAAGTGCTGCTGAGCAGCGAGTAGCGCATCGATCATCGGCCAGTCGAGACCGTTGTGTTCACGGGGTCGCGAAAGCGTAACCTCGGCCACATGCTCCTGAAACGTAAGTGTCACTCGCTCATGAAAAACTTGTTGACTCATGCCTTGTTGCCTCTGCTCAACCCATCAGGTCAGTCTGGCGCCACAGGCAAAATTGTCAAACATTCGTTTTATTTTCCTTCACTGGTTTCTCGTCGAGTTCGTCTATAGTGAAGATTCAGTGCTGTGTCAGACGAAGCCACCAAAGGTCAGCGGGGAGAAGGTGGCTCTCGTCACACCGGTGGATGGAATCACTGGTTCATCGGACCTAAACGTCGTGAAACCTGATGAAGGTCATGCCAACCGGAGGCACTCTTCGAGCACCCTTTAGCTGCACGCCTTGTAGAGGTGCAGCGATCGCTCGGTCTCCGAAACGAGGACACTGCCATGCCGGAAAAACCAACAACGATTGCCAGGATGGCCCTGGTGCTGGATGAGCTGTTGACACTCGCCGAGGCTCACGAACGCGCCGAAGTCATACGTTATCGACGACTGGCCTTCAGCTTTCTGCCGTTCGACACTACCGTGAGTCGGCTGATGGCTTCGCTAGGCGTTCAATGCGAAATGCGCGTCGAAGAGCTGCGCCGTCTTTCACGCCAGCTGGGCCTGCCTGACATCGGCAGCAAGCAGACCACCCAGACGACAACTCCACCTCCTCTCTTCATCGATACACCACTGCAGGCATTCGAAGTGTTGGTTCAGGCGGTCAACGATGCCGAAAACTCGAAACACTTCCACAAACATCTGCGCGAGGTCGGTACCGTTCCCGCGCTCTACCCGGCCCAAACGGCAATGATCAAGCAGAAGCAGGCGGAACATGCCGTCCTGGAGGGCTTTCTCGCCTCGCGCACCGAGCTGGATCGGATGGATCAACGCGCCTGACGGCGACCCGTCTCTAGGAATCAGCGTCACAACGCGGCAGGGATGAGCCAGAACAGCATAAAGAAGAGGCGGCCTAAAAAGGCCGCCTCTTTTCTTTCGTGGTGGGCGTGATCAGCCCAGCCATACGCGAGCATTGCGGAACAAGCGCATCCAGGCGCCATCCTGGGTCCATTCCGCAGGGCGCCAAGAGTTGGCCACTGCCCGAGTAACGCGCTCGGGGTGCGGCATCATGATGGTGACGCGCCCGTCAGGCGTCGTCAGCCCGGTGATACCGGAAGGCGAGCCATTGGGGTTGGCCGGGTAGTGGCTGGTCACCTGTCCATAGTTGTCGATATAGCGTAAGGCCACCTGGGCGCTACCCTGCATGCTGCGCAGGTGGGCGCTGTCGCGGAACTCGGCGCGTCCTTCACCGTGAGCCACGGCGATCGGCAGGCGCGACCCCTCCATGCCGGCAAACAGGATCGATGCACTCTGTTCTACCTGCACCATGGCGACCCGCGACTCGAACTGCTCGGACTCGTTACGCACGAAGCGCGGCCAGTTCTCGGCGCCGGGGATCAGCTCCTTGAGCTGAGCGAACATCTGGCAGCCGTTGCACACGCCGAGACCGAAGCTGTCGTCGCGCTCGAAGAACGTGGCGAACTGCTCCCGGGCACGTGGATTGAACAGCACCGACTTGGCCCAGCCGCCTCCGGCCCCCAGCACGTCACCGTAGGAGAAGCCGCCGCAGGCCACCAGCCCCTTGAAGGTATCGAGGGACACGCGCCCTTCGATGACGTCGCTCATATGCACGTCCACCGCATCGAAGCCGGCATGGTGAAACGCCCAGGCCATCTCCAGCTGACCGTTGACCCCCTGTTCGCGCAGGATCGCCACCGCCGGCCGTGCCGTATTGACGTAGGGGGCGGCGATATCCTCGTTCACGTCGAAGGTGGGACTCGCCGATAGACCCGGGTCGCGGCCGTCGAGCAGGCCGTCGAATTCGCTCTTGGCACAGTCGGGATTGTCGCGCAGCGCCTGCATGCGATAGCTGGTCTCGGCCCAGGTACGCTGTGCCAGCAAGCGGGTGGTCTCGAGCAGCGGTTCCTCGAAAAGGGTGACCCGCACCTGATCGTCGTAGCGCGGCCGGGCGATGACGCCACAGGTCTCGATACCGGCAGCGGCGAACTGCGCCAGCACCTCTTCGGTATACCGCCGGTTGACCTGGATCACCGCGCCGAGCTCCTCGGCGAACAGCGCATCCACCGCCTGGGTCGGCTCGTCGATCAGCCAGTCGAGCTTGATCTCGAGGCCGGCGTGGGCGGCGAAGGCCATCTCCAGCAGCGTGACCAACAGGCCGCCGTCGCTACGGTCGTGGTAAGCCAACAGCTTGCCGTCGGCATTGAGCCCCTGGATCACGGCAAAGAAAGCCTTGAGGTCTTCCGGGTCGTCGAGGTCGGGGCAGTCGTTGCCCAGCTGTCCATAGACCTGGGCCAGCGCCGAGCCGCCCAGACGATTCTTGCCGCCGCCCAGGTCGATCAGAATCAGATCGGACTCGTCCTGCTCGAGGTTGATCTGAGGCGTCAGCGTCTTCAGAGCATCGGTTACCGGGGCGAAGCCGGTCACCACTAGCGACAGCGGCGAAGTGACACTCTTCTCCTCGGCCTCGTCGCCTTTGCCCGTCTGCCAGGCCGTGCGCATGGACATGGAATCCTTGCCCACCGGAATGGCGATGCCGAGCTGCGGGCATAGCTCCATGCCGACCGCGTGCACGGCGTCATACAGCGCCTGGTTCTCGCCGACATGGTCCGCCGCACTCATCCAGTTGGCGGAGAGCTTGATGTCACCCAGCTTGGCGATCGGTGCGGCGGCCAGATTGGTGATGGTCTCGGCCACCGCCAGACGGGCGCTCGCCGCCGGGTCGATCAAGGCCACCGGCGGACGCTCGCCCATGGCCATGGCCTCACCGGCGTGCGTCTCGTAGCTTGCGGTGGTGACGGCGACGTCGGCCACCGGCACCTGCCAGGGGCCGACCATCTGGTCGCGGGCCACCATGCCAGTAATGGAGCGGTCGCCAATGGTGATCAGAAAGCTCTTGGAGGCCACGGTAGGCAAACGCAGAACGCGTTCCATGGCCTCGCGCAGGTCCAGGTTGTCGAGCATCACGCCCGGCAAGTCCAGCACCTCGCGCTGGAATTCACGCTGCATCTTCGGCGGCTTGCCAAACAGCACGCTCATGGGAAGGTCGACCGGCTTGGTCTCGAAGTGACCGTCGCGCACTTCCAGATGGTGCGCCTCGATGGCCTCGCCAACCACCGCATAGGGACACCGCTCGCGGGCACACAGCGCATCGAAGGTGGCGAGGTCTTCCGGGGCCACCGCCAGCACATAGCGCTCCTGGGCCTCGTTGCACCAGATCTCCAGCGGGCTCATGCCCGGCTCGGCATTGGGCACCGCACGCAGCTCGAAGCGCCCCCCGCGCTCGCCGTCCTTGACCAGCTCCGGCAGTGCATTGGAGAGACCGCCGGCGCCAACGTCATGGAAGAAGCGAATGGGGTTGGCCTCGCCCAGTGCCCAGCAGCGGTCGATGACTTCCTGGGCGCGGCGTTCTATCTCGGGGTTCTCACGCTGGACCGAGGCAAAGTCGAGATCGGCACTGGAGGTACCGGAAGCCATCGATGAAGCCGCCCCGCCGCCCAGGCCGATCAGCATGGCCGGACCACCCATCACGATCAGCTTGCCGCCGACGGGGATCTCTCCCTTCTGTACGTGACCGTCACGAATATTGCCGTAGCCGCCGGCGATCATGATCGGCTTGTGGAAGCCGCGCCGCTCGATGCCCCCGAGGCCCAGAGTGTCCTGCTCGTAGGTGCGAAAGTAGCCGGTGAGATTGGGACGGCCGAATTCATTGTTGAACGATGCCCCGCCGATCGGCCCCTCGAGCATGATCGCAAGCGCCGACTGCATGCGTTCTGGCTTGCCGTAGTCGAACGCCTCCCAGGGCTGCACGAACTCGGGAATGCGTAGGTTGGAGACGGTGAAACCGGTGAGCCCCGCCTTGGGCTTGCCGCCGATACCGGTGGCGCCTTCGTCCCGAATCTCGCCGCCGGCGCCGGTGGCCGCGCCGGGATAGGGTGCAATCGCCGTGGGGTGGTTGTGGGTCTCCACCTTCATCAGTATGTGGATCGGTTCCTGCTGCGCGCCGTACACGGCACGCTCGGCGGCCTTGCCGGTAAGCGGGGCGGCGAAGAACCGCGGCGCCGTTGCACCCCGGATCACCGCAGCGTTGTCGCTATAGGCGGAAAGAATGTTCTCGGGGGAGGCCTGGTAGGTGTTCTTGATCATCTTGAACAGCGAGTGGCTCTGCGCCTCGCCGTCGATGACCCAGTCGGCATTGAAGATCTTGTGACGGCAGTGCTCGGAGTTGGCCTGGGCGAACATCATCAATTCGACGTCGCTGGGATTGCGACCGAGCTCCCGAAAAGCCTCGACGAGGTAGTCGATCTCATCCTCGGCCAACGCCAGTCCCAGACCGACATTGGCCGCTTCCAGCGCCTCTCGCCCCCCTTCGAGGATTTCCACCTGACCCAATGGCGCCGGCTCGTGATGAGCAAAAAGCTGGGCGGCATCGGAGGCGTCGGTCAGCACATTTTCGGTCATGCGGTCGTGCAGGATTTCATGAATTGCCATGAAGGCCGCTTCGGACATTGGCGCCTTGAGCACTACCCGGTAGGCCACCCCTCGCTCGATACGGCGAACCCGAGACAGGCCACAGTTATGGGCAATGTCGGTCGCCTTGGACGACCATGGCGACTGGGTACCGATACGCGGCACCACCAGAAACAGCTGACCTTCGCCATCCAGCGCACTTCGGGCGTCATCGCTCTCGCTTCGGATGCCGTAGTCGAGCAGTTGACCGAGGAGAGCCCGCTCCTCATCGGAAAATTCACCGTCGTGATCCACGAAATGCACGAACACAGCGTGCAGGGACTCGACCTCGGGAACCCGTGCGCGCAGAGTAGCCAGCAGCTTGTCGTGACGGAAAGCGGAAAGGGCAGGCGCGCCTCGAAGTTCGAGCATGTCTTGAAGCCTCTGAAGCAAGCGAAGGAATGGCCGCACGGCGGCGAAGAAAGGCGCCATGATACTGGAAAGCGACGATGAGACGAAATGCAGCGGATGACAGCCGTGCGTCAGGCCGTTATCGTGGGGTTCTCATCGTCGATCGTCGTCTAAATGCCTGAGCTTGATAGCCGTATCCTGCTGAGCCGCCTGCGCCTGGCCGCCCTGTTGCTGCTGGGCGTCATCCTGTGCCTGGCCCCCTACCGCCACTTCAAACCCAGTAGTGGCCTTCTGGAAGCGGTGCACGAACGCGACTTCATCAGCGTTCATACGCGCAACACGCCGAGTACCTACTATGAAGGGCGTCATGGACCGACCGGGTTCGAATACGAACTGATGCGGCGTTTCGCCGAGTTTCTCGATGTCAGCTTGACCCTGGATGCCCGTCATCATGTCCAGAGCGCGCTGGACGCGGTACGCCTGGAGGGCGATCTGGCGGCGGCAACGCTGCCGCTGGATCTGACCCAACCCGACCTTATCTATAGTCGCCCCATCCTCGATCTGCAACCGCTGCTGGTCTATCGCCGTGGCCTGCCGCCGGTCAGGGCAGCGGAAGACCTCGCCGGCCTGACAATCGGCACGATCCGCGGCTCGGGCACCGACCTCGTGCTGCGTGAGCTGCAAAATGAGCATCCAGAGCTGGGCTGGGGCGAGTCATCGGAGGTGGAGGTCGCTGAGCTGCTGGGCCGGGTGGAGAACGGCTATCTCGATGCCGCGGTGGTATTCGAGCACCAGTTCCGGATAAACCGAATCTTCTTTCCCGGCGTAGAGCGTGGCTTCCCGCTGGGCAAGCCGCTCTCCATGGCCTGGGCTTTCCCTGCCAAGGGTGGGCTTGGGCTGCAACAGCAGGCAAACCGTTTCCTCGCCAACCTGCATCAGGACGGTTGGCTCGATGAACTGATCGCACGCCATTTCGGTCATGATGACTATCTAGAGTACGTGGGGGCGCGGGTGTTCATCGCCCATCTCAACGAGCGTCTGCCCACCTATTCCGAACTGTTTCGCGAAGCGGCTCGCAACACCGGCTTCGACTGGAAATTGCTAGCCGCGCTGGGCTATCAGGAGTCTCACTGGGACCCCGAGGCAACCTCTCCCACGGGAGTGCGCGGCCTGATGATGCTTACCCTTCCCACCGCCGGCGAACTGGGCGTGAGCGACCGGCTCGATCCGGCGCAGAGTGTGGATGGCGGAGCACGCTACCTGCGCCAGCTCAAGGATCGGCTGCCCGAATCGATCCAGGGTGACGACAGGCTCTATATGGCCATGGCGGCCTATAACGTGGGATTAGGGCACCTGTACGATGCCCGCAGGATCGCCGAAGAGCTCGGCGGCGACCCCAACCGCTGGGAGGACGTGCGCGAAGCGCTGCCGCTGTTGCAGAAGCGTGAATGGCACAGCAAGACCCGACATGGCTATGCACGGGGCGGCGAACCGGTGATCTACGTGCGCAACATCCGCCGCTATTACGAGATCCTGTCGTACGTCGATCGCAGCCAGCAGCAGTACCTGCAGCTCAACGAACTGCCAAACGGCGAGGATAGTGAAGCCCCGCTGTTCGATATCATTTCTCCCCTCCTGTAGCAGAGCGTGACCATGAACCGTCCTGCCGCTTTGCTCACCTGCCTGTCCTTCCTGCCCCTCGCCTTAGGGATGATGGACGTGGGGGGCGACCGCCCGTTGCACAAGCTCGTCACGCTCTGGCTGACGGGCATGCTCGTCCTGGCTCAGCTATTGATGCTGCTGGGTGGGCAGGCATTGGCGAAGGGGCTGGTAGGTGCAGTGCTGCTGCCGCTGATCCTGGCACTCGCGAGCTACGCCTTGCCGGAGTACTGGATTCCGCTGTTGCACTGGGATGCCCTGAGCCAGGGGATAGCCGACGGTCTGACGCTCGAGGCATGGCGACCGGCCCTGCTGGCCACATTGAGCCTGATTCTGATCGCCGTGCTGATCGTTACACGCTCCCAATCCGCCCTTGGCGGCCCACTGCTTTTGCTCATGGTCGTGCTGTTGCTGGGAGCTCAGGGACTGCTGGGAAAGACGGGACAGGACGCACCGCTGCTACGCACAGCGGCCGACTCATGGGTCATGCTGGCCACGGCCATCCTGGTGATGAGCCTCGCCTTGGTTGCTCTGCCCGGCTGGCGCCACCACGCCGCTCCCCTCAGACGAGCCCTGGTCCCCTCGCTTGCCCTTGTCCTGGGCGTGCTGATGCTGTGGTATCACCAGAAGGAGATCACCGAACGGGAGCTGTATAACAACGTCGAGGCGGAGACCCAGCAGCTCGGCAATCGACTGACCCGCGAGATTCAGGACCATCTGGCCGCCATAGAACGCTTCACCAACGTCTGGACCCTATTCGATGAGCCGCCCAGCCAGGCAGAGTGGTCCCGCCAGGCAGCGCTCTATCACCGCGATTTTCGCTACCTGCTCAACATCGCCTTCGTCGACCCGGACAGCCGCCTGATGCGTGTCTATCCGCAGAATGACATCAACCTCCGGGTTCTGGGAGCCCGGCTGTTCGACGCCCAGCCGGCAGGGCGCGAGGCGGTCAGCCGTGCGCTGTTCGAGCAGCGTATCGGACGCACCGATGTGATCATGCTGCTACAGGGCGTTCCCGGCATCATCCACTACCTGCCGATCGCTAACGATGAGCAGCGCACGCTCGGCGCCGTGGCCATGGTCATCAGTCTACCCATGCTGGCCGATACACTGTTCAGCGAAGTGGACGGCCGACACCTCGGGCTGACCTTGAGTCAGGAAGACCAGATACTGGCCAGCCAGATCCCCACAGCTGCCCTTGCGCCCCACCAGCACCGGGTTCAGCTCGATGTTGCCGGCGCACCTCTCAGTCTGAGCGTTCAGCCCAGCCATGCCAGGCAGTTGCAGCGCCTGCCCCGGTATCCCGTGGTCAGCCTGGGTACGGGCCTCACCCTGGCTTATCTGCTCTATCTGGTGCTGCATGGCTACACCCGGTTGGCACGCCAGCACCGTCGAGTACGCGATACCAATCGCGTACTGCGGCGCGAAATACATACCCGCAGCGAGCTGCAGGAAGAAGTCGAATGGCTGGCCCGGCATGATGAGCTGACGCGGCTGCCCAACCGGCGGCTGTTCATGGAAACGCTCGAAGCCAACGCCTTGCGGCGCCCGCTCAGCGTGTTGATCTGCGATGTCGACCACTTCAAGCGCATCAACGATCACCAGGGGCATCTCGTGGGTGATCGCTACCTGATTGCGCTGGGCCGGCTAGGACTCGGGGTAGTCGAGGCTTCCGGTGGGGTTTTCGCCCGCTATGGCGGCGAGGAGTTCGTGGCCTGCCTGCCCCAGACCGACGCTACGCAAGCCCAGGCGATTGCCGAATCGCTGCGCCAACGCCTGCAGGATGCCGAGTTGCAGCATCACGATGGCCAGCCGCTCACTGCCAGTATCGGCGTGGTCACCCTTGTCGACGGTCCGCTGGACGTCGCCGCCATCATGCAAGCCGCCGACGACGCTCTCTACCGCGCCAAAGCCGAGGGGCGCAACCGGGTCAGGGTTGCCGCACCGCTATTTCTCGTCGAGCGGGCCTGAAGCAGTCCCACCACTGTCTCGCCTGGCCTCGAAGAACGCCTTGAGCAACCTTGCCGCGCGGGCGCCTAGCACTCCACCCTCCACCGTGACCCGATGGTTGTGCCAGGGCTGGGCAAACAGGTTGGCCTTCGACTCCACCATACCGGTACGCGGCTCTGCCGCTCCGTAGACCAGCCGGGCAATCCGCGCATGGATGATGGCACCGGTGCACATCAGGCAGGGTTCCAGGGTGACATATAGCGTGCATCCGTCCAGCCGGTAATTGCCCAGCCTTTGGGCCGCATCGCGCAACGCGCGAATCTCGGCATGGGCGCTGGGGTCATGGCCGGAAATCGGGGCGTTGTAGCCAGCCCCGACGATCTTCCCTACCGGGCTCACCACCACAGCACCCACCGGAACCTCACCGGCGGCAAGCCCCTCGCGGGCCTGATCCAGCGCCCTATGCATGTAGAATTCGTCACTGCGCATCGGCGCGGACTCCGTTATGCTGATGCCTGAAACAACCGTATGATACGCCCCTGAGGAAGCAACATGACCGACGCCCTGAACCAGCTCGTCGCCCTGCTTGGGCTGGAAGAGATCGAGGAGAATCTGTTTCGCGGACGCAGCCAGGATCTTGGCCTGCCGCAGCTGTTCGGCGGCCAGGTTCTCGGCCAGGCGCTTTCGGCCGCCACCCGCACGGTAGACGCGACTCGCCAAGCGCACTCCCTGCATGGCTATTTTCTGCGTCCCGGTGACCCTCATCGTCCGGTAGTTTATCAGGTGGATGGCATGCGTGACGGCGGCAGTTTCACGACGCGGCGCGTGACTGCCATTCAAAAGGGGCGGCCGATCTTCTTCTGCAGCGCCTCCTTCCATGGTCGCGAAGAGAGCATTGAACATCAGATGGCGATGCCCGACTTGGTGACACCCGAGGCGCTGGCCCAGGATCCGAACGCCCGCCTGGAGCGCTTCCCCGGCCATCCCATCGAGTTCCTCCACCTGGGCGACGAAGCCCAGCCGGGCCAGCCTTCGCGTAAGCGCCTATGGTTTCGCCTGACCGGGGAGCTGGAAGCGGACCCCGCTCTGCACCGCTACCTGCTGGCCTACAGTTCCGACTTCAACCTGCTGACCACGGCGCTGGTGCCGCACGGCATTACCTTCCGCGACCCCAAGCTGAAGATCGCCAGTCTCGATCACGCGCTGTGGTTCCATCATGACGTTCAGGTCAACGACTGGTTGCTGTACGACATGGACAGTCCCTGGGCCGGCGGCGGTCGCGGCTTCGCCCGCGGCAGCATCTACGACCGAAGCGGCAGGCTGGTCGCCTCTACCGCTCAGGAAGGCTTGACGCGGCTACGCGACTAATGTAGGGGTCAATTGCGACCGCTTTTGGCCGATCTCTATGAGTGCTTGCCTCCCGTTCAAGCCTTTGTCCGTTCAGAGATCGCTGATATGAAAACATCGGCCTCAAAAGCCTCCTTTGCGCTGGGCCTGCAGGCCCGTATCCTGATGTTGGTTCTGCTCCCACTGCTACTGACCACGTTGGGTCTGGTAGCGCTGGACTCCTACAGCCGCATCCAAGACACCCAAGACGCCCTCACCCGACAACGACACCTACTGATCGAAACGCGCCAGGCCGGCGTACGCGACGTGGTCGAAAGCGCTCGCACGGCCATACAACCCATCTTGCAGGATGCACGACTGAGCGATGGCGAAAAGCGCGAGCGCGCCGCCGAGATCGTGCGCGCCATTCAGTTCGAAGGTAACAACTACGTCTTTGCCTACCAGTACGACGGGCTCAACGTTGCCACGGCGCCCATGCCCCAGCGGGAAGGCACCAACATGATCGGCGTTCAGGCGCCGGACGGTGCCTACATCATTCGCGACCTGATCGACGTGGCCAGGCAAGGCGGTGGATTCTACGCCTACCCTTGGGAATATCCCGGTACCAACGCTATCGAGCCGAAGTACTCCTATGCCACCCAGGTGCCCGAGTTCGAGTGGATGCTGGGAGCCGGCGTCTACGTGACCGATATCGACGCCGCCATGGCCGAGGCCGAGACGCTGGCCGCTACGGGGCTGCGTCACTCGATCCTGACCGCCGCCGTCACGGGGCTCTTGATCTTCATCGGCGTGGCCGCGATCTCCGTTTGGCTGGTACGCCGTACCGTACGCCCCATTCGCCGAACCGCCGAGGCCATGCGCGACATTGCCAAGGGCCAGGGCGACCTGACCCGTCGTCTCCAGGTGGAGAGCCGCGACGAGATCGGTGAGCTCGCCGCTCAGTTCAATGCCTTCGTTGCACGCATGCAAAACACCCTGCGCGATGTACGTCTCAGCACCGCGAGCGTCAATCAGGCCGCCGAGGAGATCGCTCAAGGCAGCGATGAACTTGCCACGCGCACCGAACAGGCCGCTGCCAACCTGCAGGAGACGTCCGCCTCAATGGAGGAAATCACGGCCACGGTGAATCACAGCGCCGAGTCGGCCGAGCAGGCCAATCAGTTGGTGATCGCCACCTCGCAGGTGGCGCACGAAGGCGAGAGCGCCATGCAGCGCGTCGAGCGCACCATGGCCGACATCGATGCGTCGTCCGCTCGCATAGCCGAGATTGTCAGGTTGATCGACGGAATCGCCTTTCAGACCAACATCCTGGCACTCAATGCCTCGGTCGAGGCAGCCAGGGCCGGCGAACACGGCCGCGGTTTCGCCGTGGTGGCCCAGGAGGTCCGGACGCTGGCCAGCCGATCCGGCGATGCGGCGCGAGAAATTCGCGTTCTGATCGACGCGTCAGTGGCTCACGCTCGCGACGGCAGCGAAATCGTTCAACGCGCGGGAGAGACAATGCGCGAGATCGTCACCAGCGTGGCGCGAGTCAATGACGTCATTGCCGAGATTAGTGCCGGCGCTCGCGAGCAGAACGCCGGTATCGGGCAGATCAACACCGCCGTGGCCGAGATGGATACCATGACCCAGCAGAACGCCGCCATGGTACAGCAGACCTCCACTGCGGCCGCCGACATGCGCCGCCATGCTCAGCACCTGAGTGAGCTGGTCGGAACCTTTGTGCTGGGGGACGACGCGGCCAAGCTGGCGACATCGGAACGGCGAGCCGCACCCGCCCGCCCCGCCTTGCTTGAACGCCCCGGAGCAGATCCCAAACCACGCAAGATACCGGCAGCCGAGGAGGAGTGGGAAACGTTCTGACGCATAGCGGCGGCAAGCCAACTGGCTGCCGCCGCATTTTCGATGCCTCGTGACCGATCAAACCCTGACGCCGGGCACGTCCTGTCGCGGCCGCGGCATCGGTTCCCGGGGCGGTACATCGGTAGTGACCTCGATCTCGCTCTCTTCACCCTCCTGCCAGAAGCGCAGTTGAACGTTCTCGTCCACCGCGGTGTCGCGTACCAGTTCCAGGTAGCGCAGCGGCGTATCGACCACTTCGCCGTTTACCTCGAGCAGCAACGCACCGGGCTGCAAGCCGGCATCGGCGGCCGGGCCGCGCACGTCGCTAACCAGCACGCCGGGGCGATCCGGCAGATTCAGCGCTTCACGCAGATCGTCGCTGACCGGCGCCACGGTTATGCCCAGGGCCACCACCACCTGATCGTCCAGGCCTTCGTATTCGATCTCCCGCGCCGCCTCGAGCACCTGCGGCGCCACATGGATGCTCGCCCCCGCATGGATGGCCAGGGCGATGGCATCGCTGGGGCGGCTGTCGATGCGCAGGCGTTCGTCCCGCCCTGGTAGGCTCAGCTCCAGCACTCCGAGAAAGGTATGATCGACGATGGCATCCACATAAACGCGCTCGAGAGTCGCCTCCATCTCACTGAGCACGTTGCTTAGCAGATCATGGGTCATGGGACGCGGCGAGCGCTCCCCGGCAAGGCCGCGCAGGATCGCGCCGGCCTCGTTGACGCCGATGAAGATCGGGATCACCTCACGCGACCCCGGCTCCCGCAGCAGGACGACCGGCGGCCCGCCGAAGCCGGCTACGCCAACCGTAGCGATCTCCACTTCGATCATTTCATCGGCATCGGCCGCGAGTTCACGCGCCCCGGCGTTCAGCGAAACGGCCAGCAGCACGGCCCCGCACAGCAGCGACACCAGACGCCCGCGTTTGGGCAATGACATAGGCCTTCTCCCGACAGATTGACAGGTTCAGACCTTCAGCATGGCACCCATGACGGCACCCTGCCACGCCCCGCCTTGCTAGGGCTTGCTTATCCGGGGCCGGGCTCAGGGGAGCCGCAAGATTTCCTTGAAGCCGCCCCAGATCATGCGCTTGCCATCGAAGGGGTGATTGGCTACATCCATCATGTCGGCCATACGGGGATCTTCCATCACCTTGGCATTGATCCGATCACGCTCCTCCCGCGAGGGGTAGAGAATCCAGGAGAAGATCACCGTCTCTCCCGGCTCCAGCTTGACGCTCTGGGGAAAGGAGGTGTGCTCGCCCGGCTGGACGTCGTCGGCAACGCACTCCACGTACTCCAGCGCGCCGTGCTCACGCCAGACTTCTCCGGCCCTCCGGGCCATGTCCAGATACGCCTCCATGTTGCCTTCCGGTACCGGCAGTATGAATCCATCGACGTAGCTCATGAGTGTGCCTCCTGAAAAAAGTCGTATGCGGATGGGCTCTGAGACCTCATATCTCTTTCGATTCAGCTAGCGGCAATTCGACATCAACGCCGTTCGAAAGCACCTCTTGCAGGCGGCGTTCTAGAAAGCGCCGCTCGGCGCCATGGGACACCAGGGCCAGCGCCTGGCGGTACTGCTCGGCGGCTTCCTCACATCGACCCAATCGGCGTAGCAGATCGGCGCGTGTGGCCGGCAGCAGGTGATAGCCGGGCAGATGAATCTTTTCGAGCAGCTCGAGGCCTGCCTCCACGCCATCGGCCATGGCAATCGCCACGGCTCGATTGAGCGCCACCACCGGTGTGGGTTGAATGGCGTAAAGTAAACTGTAGAGTGCGGCGATACGCCGCCAGTCGGTTTCCTGAGGCGTGGCGGCCTGTGCGTGCAATGCTGCGATGGCCGCCTGCACGCTATAGCTGCCAAGCGCTGCATCACGCAGCGCCTCTTCGACGTTAGCGATGCCCTCTTCGATCTCGTCGGCCATCCAGCGCGTGCGATCCTGTTTTTCCAGCAGCACGATGTCCCCGGCCTCATCGGTACGCGCATCGCGCCGCGCGTGGTGCAGCAACATCAGTGCGAGTAGGCCACGTGCCTCACGCTCGGCCGGCAGCAGTCGCACCAGCATGCGCCCCAGTCGGATCGCTTCGGCACACAGGTCGACGCGCACCCAGTCATCGCCGAAACTGGCCGCGTAGCCCTCATTGAAGATCAGGTAGATAACCGCCAGCACCGCCTCCAGGCGCTCCTCCAGTGCCGTATCGGCGGGCACCTCGAAGGGTATACCGGCATCGCGGATCTTGGCCTTGGCCCGAACCAGCCGCTGAGCCAGGGTCGGCACCGGCACCATGAAGGCGCGGGCGATCTCCTCCGTTCGCAGCCCGCCCAGGGTGTGCAGCGTCAATGCCACCTGGGCAGGTCGCGCCAGCGCCGGATGGCAGCAGGCAAAGATCAGGCGCAGGCTGTCGAGGGGTTCGGCCTCGAGGTCGTTGTCGAGTAGCAGCTCGAGGTGCTGGCGCAGCTCATCGCCCTTGCGCTCACGCATCTGCTGGTGGCGCAACTGGTCGACCACCTTGTGACGTGCCGTGGATATCAGCCACGAGGTCGGGTTCGGCGGCCAGCCCTGTGCAGGCCACTGCACCATCGCCGCCTCGAAGGCTGCCTGCACGGCATCTTCAGCCAGCTCGAAGTGGCCGAATCGGCGTATCAGGCTGGCCAGCACGCGGCCATACTCGCGTCGATAGAGCTCGTCCAGAGACACGCTATCCTCACAATCGGTAGGCGGGATCCACCGGTCGTACCTCGACCGAGCCACCGACCCGCAGCGGCGGAATGCGCCGGGCCAGCGTCAGCGCTTCATCCAGGTCGCGGCACTCCACCACATGGAAACCGCCCAGTTGCTCACGGCTCTCGGCGAAGGGGCCGTCGATCATCACCGTCTTGCCGTTCTGCTCGCGCAGGGTGGTGGCCGAGGCCACCGGCTGCAGCCGGGCACCACCGCGGTAGTGCCCGTTGGTGACCATCTCCTGGATCAGGGCGTTGTAATCGTTCATGACCGCGTCGCGCTCGGCATTCGGCAGGCCGTTCCACAGCGCCTCGTCGATACAGCACATCAGCATGTATTGCATGGCAGTGTCTCCTGGTTAGTGCAGCCTTCTGGCTGCCTGATAAGAGATCGAACAAGCTCGCCGTGAATCGACAGTGCTTCGCTGGGTGGCAGCCTCAAGCCGTCTCGGGCACACGAGTCGGCCGCATTTCGGCCAACAGGGTGTCGGCCAGGGCCGTCAGCAGGGCCTGTTCGCCATGACTCGTCTCGGTAACCAGCATGATGTGGGCATCCGGCAACGACGGCAGCCCATGCTCGGACGAAAGCGCGACCAACCCCGGCGTGAGTTGGCTAAGTGGCATGGGTGCAATGGCAAAACCGGTAGCGGCGGCGGCGTGCAAACTGGCTCCACTCATGCACAGCATGGCAGTGCGCTGGGCGATTCCCGCCATTGCCAGCTGGGCCAAGGCAATTTCACGATAAGGGCATGGCTCGGGGAAAAGCGCCAAGGGCAGAGGGGACGGAAGCTCCTTCGACGCTTGCGCGCTCCAGGCCCACACCAGCGGTTCTCGCCAAAGACAGGTCCCCGTACCCTGCTCGCCGCACTGAGCGCCAAGTACCATATCGAGATGGCCTTGATGCATCGCAACCACCAAATCTCCCGGAATGCCCACACGGATTTCGATATCGACCATAGGGTGACACCCCATGAAGCTCTTGAGCGTGGTGAGTAAACGCGCCTGGGCAAAGTCCTCGGCCACGCCGAGGCGGATGGTGCCTTGAAGGGAGGAACGAGTGATCTGTGACATGGCGTCCCGGTTCAACGTCAGGATCGCTCGCGCGTAGCCCAACAGACACTCCCCGTCCGGCGTCAGCTGAACGCTGCGGGTGGTTCGCTGCAGCAACGCCTTACCCAATTGCGCTTCCAGGCGGCGCAGGTGGCCGCTGATGGCGGGCTGAGTCAGATGCAACCGGTTGGCGGCAGCG
The DNA here is from genome assembly GCF_020832045.1 of Halomonas sp. Classification (GTDB taxonomy): domain Bacteria; phylum Pseudomonadota; class Gammaproteobacteria; order Pseudomonadales; family Halomonadaceae; genus Halomonas. The sequence continues at coordinate 21,895 of NZ_JAFIFK010000082.1, read as the reverse complement.
GTAAAACTCCCCTCTTCGACAATCGACACGAAACTACGGAGCAGCAGAAGATCAAGCATTATAAGAGCCCGCTATAAATAGAATGTCTTGATTGTTATTAATTTAAAATTAGAAACATTCCGATATCACCAGCAGAAAAATATAGCAGAAACCATAACGAGTGCTTCCCATTCAACTCGACATTTTTTATTTTCAGTGACTGAAAGACCGAGGCCGCCAGCATAGGAAACCCTGATGGAAATTACCCGTAGCCGGGACTTCACCTCCGAGCGCGCCTGGGGCGCCAAGGACATCGCCAACATGAACGGCATCACCACCCGCCTGCACTGGACCGACCAGCCCTACCGCTGGCACGTCAACGACGGCGAGGAGGTCTTCGTGGTGCTCGATGGCCAGGTGGAAATGCGTTATCGCCGCGAAGGAGCCGAACACAGTCGAATGCTGGAAGTGGGCGACATCTTCTATGCCTCCGTGGGCACCGAGCACGTCGCCTGCCCGGTGGGGGAAGCGCGAATACTGGTAATAGAGAAAGAGGGCAGCGTATAGCAACCAACGTGGTGCAGGGCCTTCAGGCCCCCTTCCACTCCACGACGACCCGCTCCCGGGGCCAGCGCACCTTGGCCATCCCAGCCAGGCGATCCTGCGTAGTATCGCGATAGCCAAGCGCCAGGAGTACCACGCTGCGCAGGCCCTGCCGCTCAAGCCCCAGCAGGGCATCCAGCTCAGCTGGATCGAAGCCTTCCATCGGCGTGGCATCGACCCGCTGGGCTGCTGCCGCGGTCAAGGCAGTGCCCAGGGCGATATAAGCTTGTCTGGCCGCCCAGTCGCGTCGCCCCGCCGGTGTGGCGAATCCGGCAACGGCGGCATGAAGCGACTGCCGATACCCTTCCAGCTCCCGGGGGTCGAGACCGCGAGCCGTCGCAGTCAATGCGATCAGCTCATCCACGTGTCGCCCATTCAGCTCCGCCCAGGCGGCGAAGATCAGCAGATGGGAGCATTCGCTGACCTGAGGCTGGTCACATGCAGTTCGTCGGATACGCTCACGTAACGCCCGGTCTTCGATCACCAGCACGCTGTAGGGCTGAAGCCCGTAGGACGACGGTGCGAGGTGTGCTGCATCGAGGATCGTGTCGAGCGTATCCCGAGGTATCTTCCCACCATTCATGCGCTTGGTGGCGTAACGCCAGTGCAGGGCTTCGATGAGAGACATGATCTCCTCCAGGATCAGGATCAGGACTTGGCCATGGCCAACGGCGGTGCGCCATGGGCGGCACCACGATGGAACAGCGCAGCACCGAGCACCACCAGTGCCCCCGCCAGGCCGAGGTAGGGCGGCACCGACTCACCCAGTAACATGACGGCGATCAGCGTGCCGGCCAGAGCCGCCACCATGCCGATCTGGCTGAGGTAGACGGGGCCGGCGATTTTCTGCAGCACGAAGTAGAAGATGTAGAGCACGGTGAAGACGGCGACTTCGGCGAGCAGCAGCCGAAGCACTCCCGTCGAGCCAAGCAGCTGAGTGAATTGTCGTGCCTCGAATGCCAGCACGAAGGGCGCCAGCGTCAGGGCGCCGCCAAGCAGCATCAGCGCCGCAAGGTAGACCGGCCCCGCCTCGCCGGGCCAGCGCAGGGTGCGATAGATATTACCCAGCGCAAGGATCAGGGGAATCGCCAGAACCAGGACGGCCCAACCTTGGCCGCCCTGCATACCGCCTGCCTTGGCCCATGCCAGCAGCACTCCGCCAGCCAGACCCAACAGGACGCCCAGCAACCGCAGCGCATTGACGCGCTCCATGCCCAATCCTACTGCCAGCATCCAGGTCAGAAGAATCGGAAAGGCAAAGCTGAGCGAGATGAAGCCGGCACCCACGTGGCGTACCGCCAGGAAGACCAACGCATTGGGCAGGGCGAACAGCGCTCCCGAGACCACCCCGTACTCCAGGATGCGTCGGTTGAGCTTCATCGGCTGGCGCTGTACGGCAGCCAGCGCCAACAGCAATACGCCGGCACCGGCCACCGCCACCATCAGGAAGCTCAATCGCGGCGCGCCGGCATTGTCAGCGAGCTTGGCCACGACCAGCGAGAGAGCCAACAGGCTGCCGACCAGCAGCAGGCAGCCCAGGGCGTACCAGCCGGTACGGTTGCTTGGTGTCGTGGAGTTCGCCATGATGGGCTCCTATAGAACGGCAAAAAGAATCTTGCCAAAAAGTATCTTGATAGAAAGATAATCGTGCCTATGAACCGTGTCAAGCAAGCCATTGCTCAATGGCGACAGGAAATGCCGGATCTGGACCTGCTGCCGATGGAGGTGGTGGGGTATTTGAAGACTACGCAGCTGCTCACCCAAGAGCGGCTTCAGGCTTTTTTCAAGGAGTACGGCCTACAGGCGGGTGAATTCGACGTACTGGCGACACTGCGCCGCGCCGGAGCCCCCTATCGCCTGGGGCCGACGCAGCTGTTCGAGACGCTGATGATCTCATCCGGGGGCATGACCAGCCGACTGGATCGGCTGGAGAGGGCGGGTCTGATCCGGCGCGCGCCGAACCCCGAGGATCGACGCGGTACCTTGGTCTCGCTGACCGAGGAAGGGCTCGAGCTAATGAACCGAATGGTCCCCCTCCACGTGGAGAACGAGGCCAAGATGCTTGCCGGGCTCAGCCGCGACGAGCAACGAACGTTGAACGAGCTGCTCGGGAAGCTGCTGGAAGGAATATCCGACGAAGCCTGAGACGGCCCCGCTGTGCTAAGCCAACGCCAGCTCTCCCTGAACGTTGCCCCGCTCGTGTTCCACCAGCCAGCGTTTGCGTGGCAGTCCGCCGCCATAGCCGGTCAGGGTGCCGTTAGCGCCGATCACCCGGTGGCACGGCACCACGATGGCCACCGGGTTGGCGCCGTTGGCCAGGCCCACGGCGCGGCTGGCCCCGGGACGGCCGATTCTTATCGCCAGCTCGCCGTAGCTGATCGTGGTGCCTGCCGGAATGCCGCGCAACGCTTGCCACACTCGGCGCTGGAACTCGGTGCCACCAGTGGCCACCGGTAGCGCATCGAGCTGGCTCGGGTCACCGCCAAAATAGGCCTCAAGCGCCATGCGCATGGTGCCGGGCACCTTGCCTTCGGCGAACTCATAGCGGCCATAGTAACGCTTGAGCAGTCGATGCAGCCGCTCATCGTGGCTGTCGAATTCAAGCGCCCGCAATGCATCCTGGTCATCCACTACCAGGCGCAGCTCACCCACCGGTGAGGACAGCAGTTCGGTCCTGAGTCGCATCGCTTTACTCCCGCGGATATGCTTGCGTGGTGGCGGCATCGGCATGCCACAGGTGCATCACGGCATAGGCCCGCCAGGGCCGCCAGGCTTCGGCTCGTGCCAGCAATTCTCTAGGAGTGGGACGCCGGCCCTGTTCCGCCAGCGCCCGTTGCACGGCTACGTCCGAGGGCAGGAAGGCATCGGGCTCCCGGAGCCCGCGCATAGCAATGTAATGCGCCGTCCAAGCGCCAATGCCTGGCAAGGCGCACAAGCGAGCCACGGTCTCGTCAAGGTCGCTTTGGCGCTCGAACAGCTGCGGCTGCTCACGGTAGGCCGAGGCGAGACCTGCCAGGGCGGCGGCTCGCGCGCCGGGCATGCCAAGCGCCTTGATCTCCTCGTAGTTGAAGCGTTCGGGCACGGGAAAAAGCCGATCCAGGCCGGGTTTCACCGGCTCATCCAGTCGTTCCCCCAGGCGTTCGATCAGGCGCCCGGCCAGGCGGGTGGCGGCATCCACGCTGACCTGCTGGCCGAGTATGGCTCGCACGGCGATTTCAAAGGGGTCCCAGCCGCCCGGCACCCGCAATCCGGGCCGGCGTTCGACCAACGGCGCCAACGTGGGGTCCCGCCCAAGCCCCTGGCGTATCGCCTCGGGGTCGGCCTGCAGATCGAACAGCCGCTGCAGCCGTGCGACGACGCTTGAGGGGTCGACATGCTCGGGCAATCGGATCGTGGCATGCAGCGCAGCCTCTTCAGCTGCCTGATCGACGCTTACGCAGCCCACCGCCTCGCCCTCACGAAACAGGCGATGGTAGCCCGTGGCGTCGATGCGCTCGAGCCCGGGAATGGCCCTGCGCGCCAGAAAGCCCAGCATCGCCTGCCAGTCATAGGGGGGCCGGTAGGGCAAGCGCAGCGTCAGCTCTTGCGCTTGGGAAACTTCGCCAAGGCGATGGATGTCGGTCGAGTGATTCATGTCCCCATTCTAGCCTGGGCAAGGATTGGCGAGACATGCAGGGGCGACAGATTTTTCCTCAGTAGCGTAGAGTCACCACTACAACGTCTTGAAGTCGAGGAGTGCACGTGCACGATGAAAGCGTGACGCATCGAGATTCATCGCAGTGCGAACCCCCGACGAGCGATCTGGAATCCTCCTTCGCCCGCCAACGCGCTGCCTTCAGAGCCAATCCCATGCCTTCCGCTACTGAGCGCCGTGAATGGCTCAGGGCGCTCCGTGATGTGATCAAGAGCGAGCGGATGGCCATCGTGAGCGCGATTTCCTCCGATTTCAGCAACCGCTCGACCGACGAAACCCTGCTAGCCGAAGTCATGCCGAGCCTGCACGGCATCGATTACGCCAGCAGGCGCTTGAAGAAGTGGATGAGGCCATCCCGTCGTTCGGTTGGCCTGGCCTTCCAACCGGCCAGGGCCAAGGTCGTTTACCAACCGCTCGGAGTGGTGGGCATCATCGTGCCCTGGAACTACCCGCTGTTCCTCGCCATCAGCCCATTGACGGCCGCGCTGGCAGCCGGAAACCGCGTCATGATCAAGATGAGCGAATCTACGCCGCTCACCGCGCAACTGGTGAAAGATCTTCTTGGCAGAGTGTTTCCGGACGACCTGGTGACGGTGGTGCTGGGCGAGGCGGTGGTTGGCGAGGCATTCTCCCGCTTGCCGTTCGACCACCTGCTATTCACCGGCGCTACCTCGATCGGTCGTCACGTCATGCACGCAGCGGCCGATAACCTGACACCGGTGACGCTCGAGCTGGGCGGGAAGTCGCCGGCCATCGTTTCCCTCGATGTACCGCTGAAAGACGCCGCGCAGCGTATCGCCTTCGGCAAGTCGCTGAATGCGGGGCAGACCTGCATCGCGCCGGACTACGTGCTTGTACCGAGAGCGCGTATCGAGGCTTTCACGATGGCCTTGCGCCAGGCCATGCTGAGCTTCTACCCAAAGCTCGAGGACAACCCCGACTACACCTCTATCATCAATGAACGCCACCTGGAGCGCCTGGGCGGCTACCTCGAGGATGCCGTGCGCAAGGGGGCTCGTGCGGTCCACATACACGATCAGGGTCAAGGCCGACGAATGCCGCTTGCGTTGCTGCTCGATGTCAGCGACGACATGCGGGTCATGCAGGAGGAGATCTTCGGACCGCTACTGCCGATAGTGCCTTACGATCGCCTCGAGGAGGCCTTGGCGTTCGTCAACGAGCGCCCTCGCCCGTTGGCGCTCTACTATTTCGGCTATGACAGAAATGAGCAGGCACGAGTACTCAACGAGACCCATGCCGGCGGCGTATGCCTAAACGATACACTCCTGCATGCGGCCCAGGAGGATTTGCCCTTCGGCGGCGTAGGACCGTCCGGCATGGGCCGGTATCACGGTCATGAGGGATTTCTGACCTTCAGCCACGCCAAGGGGGTATTCATCAAACAGCGCTTCAACGTCATGGCAATGATCTACCCACCTTACGGTAGAACGCTGCAGAAGGCGGTCAGAAAGTTGTTCGTGCGTTGAGCCGTCCAAGTGGCTCCATGAAACGGCATGCAAATGGCCCTTAGCAAGGAGCCATCCTCACTTCACACTAGCGGCATCCATCAGCAAAAGAGAGGTGTCGTTCATGCCCATTCGCCGTGCCACCCAAGACGACCTTGCCCCGCTCAGTGAACTGCTCGACGAGTACCGGCAGTTCTACCGCCAGCAGTCCGATCTAGAAGGCGCCCGGCGTTTCCTTGGCACTCGCCTGGAGCATGGCGACTCCTACCTTCTCGTGCATGAAGGGCCGGCTGGAACGCTGCAGGGCTTCGTTCAGCTCTACCCCCTGCTTTCCACCGTACGCCTGGCCCCGCTGTGGCTGCTCAACGATCTTTTCGTCGCACCCCAGGCACGTCGGCAAGGTGTCGGTCGCGCTTTGATGCTGGCAGCCAGGGAGCTTGCCCAGGCCCATGACGTCAGTCACCTCAAGCTTGCCACCGAGATCGATAACCGCTCCGCCCAAGCGCTTTACGAGTCGCTGGGCTGGCAGCGCGATACCGCTTTCTGCCACTACGGCTTGCTGTTCGATACGCAAGCAGACCAGGACTGAGCGGAGTCGCCATGTACATACCCCCCTCAATGCGGCTCGACCGCGAGCAAGCCTGGGAGCTTATCGAGCGGCACGACTTCGCCGCGCTGGTCGATGCCTCGCTGTCGGCCACTCATCTGCCCCTGATACTGGAGCGCAGCGAAGGTGAGCTTGGCACCCTGTACGGCCACTTCGCCCGCGCCAATCCCCAGTGGCGCACCCTGAACGGCAACCGGGCGCTGGCCATATTCAGCGGCCCTCACGCCTATATTTCTCCGTCCTGGTATGCCACTCGGCCCGCCGTGCCTACCTGGAACTATCTGGCCGTGCACGCCACTGGCAGCATCGAACTGCTGCGTGACGAAGATACGCAGACCCTGCTCGGCCGCAGCTTGGCGCACTTTGAACCCGCCCTGCTCGATTCGCTGGGCCGCGAGCACGACTATCTGAGCAAGATGCAGGCCGGCGTGGTCGGCTTTCGCCTGCGAATCGAATCGCTCGAGGGCAAGGCCAAGCTCGGATTGCAGCGCTCCCGCGCCGATCAGGAGGGCGTCGAAGCGGCGCTGGCGAAAAGTATCGACTCTCAGGCGCGTGAGCTGTGGCGCTATATGCAGAAGCTGGCGAAGGAGGAGCAGCAGGGATGAAAGATGCCCAGTACAACGAACATGGCCAGCCGATCGGTGCGGCGCTACCCGGCTGGCAGCCGGCAAAACGGCTGGATCGGACTGCCCTGCAGGGCAGTCGAGTCCGCCTTGAACCGCTCTCGGCTGCGAGCCACGCCACGACCTTGTACGCGGCTTTTCTCCTCTCCGGTGAGGGACCGCACGATACTCCCAAGGCGCGCTGGAGCTATTCCGGCGGCATGCCCTTTACCACTGCCGAGCAGTGTGCCGCCTGGCTGGCCGAGCGGGCGCGCAGTGAGGATACTCTCTTCTATGCTGTCGTCGAAGCAGGGTCCAATCGGGCCCTTGGCCTCGCCAGCTACCTCAACGTCGTGCCGGAACATGGCAGCATCGAAGTCGGTCATGTGCACTTTACCCCCGCGCTGCGGCGTACGCCGGAGGCTACCGAAGCCATGCTGCTGATGATGCGCCACGCATTTTCGCTAGGTTATCGACGCTATGAGTGGAAGTGCGATGCGCTCAACGCCGCCTCCAGGCGCGCCGCCGAACGCTTGGGCTTTCGCTTCGAAGGGATTTTCCGCCAGCATCGAGTGGTCAACTGGCGTAACCGCGACACCGCCTGGTTCTCACTACTCGACAGTGAGTGGCCGGGCGTTGAAGCTCGCCTTCAGCACTGGCTTGCGCCGGAGAACTTCGACGACCAGGGCCGGCAGCTCCGTTCGCTCTCGGCACTGATGCAGCACGACCGTTGAGCTAGTTCGGCCCTAGCTGACACCACGCCTGGGTGAGCCACTGCCCCGCACTTTCGAGTTCAGCTTCCGGCGTACCGGCATAGCCGAGCACCAGACCGGGCCTGCTGGGCGCGGTCAGGTAGTAGCTCGACAGTAGCGACAGCGAGATGCCCTGCTCCGCGCCTCGTTGGACCAGCTGGCGCTCGAGTTCGGCATCGTGCAGCCAGGCCACAAGGTGCATGCCGGCATGGCCTTCCGAGAGCATCAGGCCACGCGCCACGGCAGGTGCCAGCGCCCTGCGCAGCAGGGCCTGGCGGTGACGATAGCAGTCGCGCATACGTCGTATATGGCGAGAGAAATGGCCGCGAGCGATGAATTCCGCCAGAGCGGACTGGACGCCGTACTGCCCCTCGCGATGGAGCCGGGCGTTGGCTCGACGAAACGGCTCGACCAGCAGCTCGGGCAGTACCACATAGCCCAGGCGCAGGCCGGGGTACATGACCTTGCTGAAGGTGCCCACGTAGATCACCCGCGCATCATCCACCAGCCCCTGCAGGGCGGCGATCGGCCGCTGCTCATAGCGGAACTCGCTGTCATAGTCATCCTCGATGACCCAAGCCCCGTGGCGCTCTGCGGCTTCCAGTAGCGCCAGCCTGCGGGCCAGCGTCATGGTCACGCCGCTGGGGTACTGGTGTGAGGGTGTCACATAGATCAGTTTCGGACTCTGGGGGCGAGCCACAGCCTCTACGTTCATCCCCTCGTCATCTACCGGCACAGGGGTCATACCCAGCCCGGCCGCCGAGAAACACGCTTGCGCTCCGGGATAGCCAGGCTCCTCGATCCACACCTCGTCACCGGGGTCGCTGAGCAGTCTGACGATAAGCTCGAAACCTTGCTGGGCCCCCTGCACGATCAGAATCTGCTCGGGACGACAGCGAACCGAGCGGGACAGTTGCAGATAGTCGGCCAGCGCCTCACGCAGGGCCGGCACGCCGCCTTGGACCTGGTAGGCCAGCCAGTCCTGTGGCATGCGCTGTTGATGTCGACGCACCAGACGCTGCCAATGGTCGTGAGGAAAACGGTCCAGTGCCGGCACGCCGGGAACGAAGGTTGGACGCTGTTCCTGCTGAGCATGACAGAAGGCCAGCAGCGCCGTGCCACGCGCCGAAAGATGCAGGGCTCCCGCGCCCTCTACCTGAATAGGCGATGCAGCGAGTTCTGTCGTCGTCTGTGGGAAAGGCAGGTCCGCAACGAAAGTCCCCGAACCGTGGCGGGTCACCAGAAAACCTTCGGCCAGAAGCTGGTCGAAGGCGGCCAGCACCGTATTGCGCCCTAGCCCCAGCTCCTTGGCCAGCTGGCGAGAGGAGGGCAGCCGCTGACCGCAGACCAGGCGCCCCGTCTGAACCCAGTCACGCAGGCCGTGATACAAGCGCGATGTCAGAGATTGGGCGGAATACTCACCCAGCATCAGCCCCAGTGCATCGCTCAGCCAATCGGCCTGCTCGACGCCAGCCCCCGCCTGCGGAAGCTTCCGCTCAGCTATGGAATTCATCTGCCACGACACGATTGCGTCCCGCTCGCTTGCCTTCATAGAGGTTATGGTCGGCGCGATGAAGAATGGCCTCCACCGTCTCTTCACTCCCCACGAATGCCGAAACACCGCAGGTGACCGCCGCGCCGAACCGATGGCCCTCTTCCGACGTGAACGCCTGTTCCGTTATCAGATGACGCACCTTCTCGGCGACACCCACGGCCTCCTGGATACCGGTTTCAGGCAGCAGCAGGGCAAACTCCTCTCCACCGAGCCGAGCCGGGATATCATTCGTGCGCAGCTTGTGGCGCAGCAGCTTGCCCACGCTCACGAGCACCTGATCCCCGGCCGGGTGGCCATGCGTATCGTTGATGTGCTTGAAGTGATCGAAGTCGAACAGCACTACCGATGTGGGCCTGCCGTAACGACGGTAACGAGCCAGCTCCTGCACCAGCCGCTGCATGAAATAGCGTCGGTTGAACAGGCCAGTGAGTTCGTCGGTGCGCGACAGCTGGCGCAGGCGTAGCTCCAGTCTCTTCTGCTCGGTGATGTCGCGTACGGTGCCGATCAGAACCTGCTCGTCCCCTTCAGGTACGTTGTCGGCCAGCTCGTGCACCCAGCGAATCTCGCCGTCGGGTCGAATGATTCGGTGCACGACGTCGTGCTGGCCCCATTGATGAGCGCGCACGATGGCGGCTTCGACGCTCTCCAGGTCTTCGGGGTGCACCATTGATTTGAAGCCGAGAAGGCTGGGCGTGAACGTCTTGGGTTCGGCACCGAAGATGTCATAGATCACGTCGGACCAGAAGAGATCCCCCGTCTTGAGACTGAGGCGCCAGTAGCCCAAGCGGGCGATACGCTGAATGCGATTCAGGGTGTGCTTGAGATGGGCAAGCTCCTCCTGCGCCGCGTTCAGGTCGTGCCTGATGTGCTCGCAAGGGTCCCGGGAAGCCCCACATCCATCGGTGTCTGCCGTGGGCCGTGCGTCGTCATTACCGTGTTTCGAGCCCTTCATGGCGTCTCAGTAGCGATATTAGAATCGAGTGGATGCAGCATACCTTTTGACCCCATGTCGCATTCAACGCTTTCTTGACGCTTGTATCACGATCACACACAACGCCCGGCAGCCCGTTCATCCAGATGTCGCGCCAATCCCCGACGGCCTGCGCGCATCATGGCGTTATGGTTCCAGATCACCAGCGGTCGCGCCACACGAGCCAACAGGCCCATCCAGGGCCGCACCGTTCGCACTCGCCACAGGTAACGCACCAGGGTCCTGCCACTCTCTTCGCGCAGCTGCCAGCAGCCGGTACCGGCCACGTCGCCATTGGCCACGCCCTCGATCAGGAAGGGCTCGCGAACGCGGATAATGCGGATATCGAAGCACAGGCAGTAACCCAGTCGACTCTTCCATACGAAGCGCTGAGTGCGACCGATGCCCGCCCCGTCGCCGACCGCGAGTTGCTGAACGTCGACCAGCCCGGGCCACCACTCGGGCCATTGCAACGAATCGGTCAGAGCAGCGAAGACCGCCTCGATCGGCGCCTCGAGGTGCCAGGTGGTAGCAAACTCGAATCTGGCCATGGCGGCTAGGGGGTGAAGTGATCATGGGGAAAATCGGGATCGAGACGAACGTCCTCCAGCAGGACGCTCTCCAGACGCTCCCCCCGGCGGTCGTAGCTCGCCACCCGCAGCGGAAACAGCGTCTCGTCATCGAGCCAGAGATCGTATCGCGACACCTCGTTCACGGAGCGGCCGGGATCGGCTTCCACCGTCACATGCTGCACTGGGCGACCGTCGTGTGTCCCCGGGTCCAAGCGACGCGTGCTGCCATGCTGCTGCAAGCGCTGCACGTTACGCAGCAGGGTGGCCACATCCGACTGATCCACGCGATGCCCCCTGGAACTGCGCACCATGCGGTTGGTGGGCCGCAGCGACAGGCCGGCACGCCTGCCCGGCGAACCGAAGGGCCACAGTCGCACCTTGCCCGTAGCGTGGCGGTAGATCAGCACCGCCCCGCGAAAAGGCGATTCCATGTCCATGCGTACATCGCCGGGGTGGCGGTAGCTGTAATGGATAACCTCCTCGTCGCCGCTGCCTTGGCTGCGCAGCGTCAGACGATAGCCCTTGAGCGACGTGACGCGCGCCAGCGCCTCGGCCACCGGATCATGCCCGGCCACTTCACTCATGGCGACCAATAATAAAGGCAGCATGGGTCATCTCCTGGACGTCCTCACTTGAGCCTAGCAGGCCACGGGCCCATGGGAAGGTGGTGGGCGAGGAGGAGAAACGGCGTGCGTGCTATCGTATTGGCATTGCCCAATTTACGGAGTGTCCAGATGAAATACCTCGGCGCCCATGTCAGTGCCGCCGGCGGGCCCGACCAGGCCGTGTTACGCGCCGTCGAGATCGGCGCCGACGCCTTCGCTCTGTTCACCAAGAACCAGCGCCAATGGCGCGCCAAGCCCCTCGAGGACACCGCTATCGAGGCCTTTTGCAGCGCCTGCAAGGAACACGGCTTCGGCCCCGGCCAGATCCTTCCTCACGACAGCTACCTGATCAACCTCGGCCACCCGGACAAGGCGGGACTAGAGAAGTCTCGCGCCGCCTTTCTCGATGAGATGCAACGCTGCGAACAGCTGGGCCTGACCCTGCTCAACTTCCACCCCGGCAGCCATCTGAAGAAGATCAGCGAGAGCGAATGCCTGACCCGCATCGCCGACTCGATCAACCACGCCCTGGCCGAGACCCGCAGCGTCGTTGCGGTAATCGAGAATACCGCCGGCCAGGGCACCAACCTGGGCTGGCGCTTCGAGCATCTTGCCGAGATCATCGATCAGGTCGACGACAAGTCGCGGGTCGGCGTGTGCATCGATACCTGTCACGCCTTCGCCGCCGGCTACGACCTGCGCACGCCCGAAGCCTGCACCGCCACCCTCGACGAGTTCGGCAAGGTGGTCGGCTTCGAGTATCTGCGCGGCATGCACCTCAACGACGCCAAGAGCGAGTTCGCCAGCCGTGTCGACCGCCACCACAGTCTGGGCCAGGGCAACATCGGACTCGACGCCTTCACTACCCTGATGCGCGATCCGCGCATCGACGAGATCCCCATGGTGCTGGAAACCATCGAGCCGGAGATCTGGGCCGAGGAGATCAGTTGGCTACGTGCTCAGGTCGAAGAAGAGTGAGCGCCGTCACTCCAACTCGACCAGCCCGAGACGCATCGCGTAGCGAAACAGGCCCGCCAGGGAGTTGGTATTGAGCTTGCGATAGATATTGCTGCGGTGCGACTCCACGGTGCGGATGCTGATGTTCAGCGCCTCACCGATGTCGCGGCTGCTCAAGCCTTCGAACATCAGCTTGAGGATGGCGGTCTCGCGCGGGGTCAGGCGCTCCTGCTTCTCCTCGAGCAGCACTCGGGAAACGCCGGAGCCGAAGTGGCTGCGGCCATCCGCCACCTCACGCAAGGCAAAGACCATCTGCTCGGCCGAGGCGTCCTTGAGCACGTAACCCGCCGCTCCACAGGCCACCGCGCGGCGGATGTACTCCTCGTTGTCGTGCATGGTCAACACCAGCACCCTGATCTTGGGGCAGGTTTCATGCAGGATCTTGCACGCTTCCAGTCCGGACAAACCGGGCATGGTGATGTCCGTCACCACCACGTCCGGCATCAGCGCCTGGGCAAGCGCCAGCAGCTCCTGACCCGAATTCGCCACGCCTATCAGGTCAATGCCCTGCTGCGTCTCCAGCCGATAGCGCAGCCCCTCCAGCACCAGCGGATGGTCGTCCGCCAAAAGTACGCGTATAGACCTTTCCATCCCTTCTCTCCTGGCTAGCACTGGCTGCGACACGTTGAAACGGCACCTTGATGCGAATTCGCACTCCCTTGCCGGGCGCCGCTTCTATCGTCAAACGCCCACCCAGCAGATCCACCCGATCCTGAATGTTGCGCAACCCAAGACCGGCGCCCCCCTGTTCGTGGTTCTGATCCGCTTGCCAGGCAAAGCCATCGCCATCATCGGCAAGCTCCAGATAGACCCAACTGCGACGGCGCAGCACTTTCACCCTGATCTGGCGAGCCTCACCGGCATGCTTCTCGATATTGTGCAGGCTCTCCTGAGTGATGCGATAAAGCGCCGTTGCCAGCACCGGCTGACACTCACCGCTGTCTATATTCGACTCGAAGTGAATCCGCACGGTCTTGCGCTCCACCAGGTCCGAACACAGGCTCTCCAGGGCCGCCACCAGGCCCAGGTCGTCGAGCACGCTGGGGCGCAGGTCGTAGGCCAGGCGCCGGAGATCGTGAATGCCCGTCTCGAGAATGCGGTCGGTCGCCGCCAGCGCTGATGAGGCATCGACATGATCGCCCCGCCCCAGCGCATCGTCGATGCGTTCCAGCTTGAAGCGTGCCGATACCAGGAGCTGGTTGATGCCATCGTGCAATTCGCGGGAGATCCGCCGCCGCTCTTTCTCCAGAAAGCTGAAGGTCTTCTGCGCCATTTGGACCAGCCTGCGATTCGCTACCCGCGCCTCGCTGAGATTGACCGCCAATCCGATGACGGCGATGACGAGCAGGCACGACACGGTGAAGAAGGCCATCAGCAGGATGGTTCTGCGAGCGTTCTCCACCATATGGTGTTCCATCTGGCTGACGACCAGTTCGATATCATCCAGATAGAGACCGGTGCCGAACATCCAGCCCCACTCGTCCAGCCCGAGGGAGTAACCCAGCTTGAGCACCGACTCGCCCCCGGAAGGCTTGTCCCAGCGGTACTCGGTAAATCCTCCACCTTCCCGAGCGCGCTCAACCAACCGCTGAATCAGAAACTTGCCGTCTTCGTCACGGAAATTCCACAAGTCCTGCCCGACAAGATGCTCCAAGCGCGGATGGACGATGTTCAAGCCATCGTAGTCGTAGACGAAGAAGTACCCGTCGGAGCCGTACTCCATGCGATGAAAAGCGTCCGCCACCAGCCCTTGAGCGACGTCTCTGGGTAGTGAAGGATCTTCGTATATGTCACGAATCGCCGTATAGGCGAGTTCCATGTAGTTCTTGAGTTCTGCCCGCTTGGCTTCCAGCAATCCGTCCTTGAGGATTTCCGACTGCGCCCCGCTCAAACGCGCGCTCTGATGAATGGCAAGGAAAGTCACACCTGCACTGAGTATCAACAGCGGCAGCAAGGTCAGCAGTGTCAACTTGGTTCGGAACGTGAACACTGGCGCGTTACCTTTACTTAATTATTATTCTTTTCGGCTCTGTCGACTTTAGGCTAATTACAGCCGACTTATTGCAGTTGGCTTGCAGTCGACAGAGCCTTTATCAGGATGTTTTAAAGATACAACCCCGACTCACCATCCTACCACTCGGGGTAACCACAGCACCACATCGGGGAAGACGATGATCAGTGCCAGTGCCAAGATCTGGATCAGCACGAAAGGCACGGCCCCCTTGTAGATGTCGCCCGTGGTAATGCCCGGCGGTGCGACGCCCTTCATGAACAGCAGCGACCAGCCGAAGGGCGGCGTCAGGAAAGAGGTCTGCAGGTTCATGGCGATGAGGATCGCGACCCAGACCATGGACATATCGCCCTGGCTCGCCAGGAACGGCAGGAACAGCGGCACGGCAATGTAGGAGATCTGGATCCACTCGAGGAAGAAGCCCAGGAAGAAGATCAGCAGCAGCATGAAGATGAGCGTACCGTACATGCCGCCCGGCACCCACTCGAACATCGCCTCGATGAGGAACTCCCCGTCCAGCCCGCGGAACGCCAGGGCGAATACCTGCGAGGCGATCAGCACGAAGAAGATCATGCAGCTGATGCGCAGCGAGGTCTTCACGGTATCGGAGAGCACCGCAAGCGTCATGCGGCCGGAGACGATGGTCAACAAGAGGGCCCCTACGGCGCCCACCGAGGCCGCCTCCGTGGGTGCAGCCACCCCGCCGATGATCGAACCCAGCACGGCGAAGATAAGCAGCAGCGGCGGCACCACGACCTTGACGAGATCCTTGCACAGCTCCAGTTTGCTGACGGCGGCTCGTTCCTGCTCGTCGATGGCGGGCACATCAGCGGAGAAGAAGAAGGCCAGCACCAGCAGGTAGGCCAGGTACATCCCGGCCAGCAGCAGGCCGGGCACCAAGGCCGCGGCGAACAGGCTACCCACCGAGAGATTCATAATATCGGCCAGCACCAGCAGCACAAGGCTGGGCGGGATGATCTGCCCCAGGGTGCCGGCGGCGCAGATGGTGCCGCAGGCCACCGTCTTCTTGTAGCCTCGCCGCACCAGAGTAGGCAGGGCCATCAGGGTCAGCGTGACGATGGCTGCACCAACGATCCCCGTGGCCGCCCCCAGCAGCACGCCCACGATGATCACCGCCAGGGCCATGCCGCCCGGCAAGCCGCCACATAGGTGGCCGATCACGTCGAGCATGCGCTCGGCTATCTTCGATCGTTCCAGCATGACACCCATGAAGACGAACAGCGGTATGGCGAGCAGGGTGTAGTTGGCCACGACGCCGTAGATGCGCGAGGGCAGCAGCTCGAACAGCCAGCCGTCGAAACCGATGAAGCCGAACACGAAGCCGACGAAGGCCACCACGAAGCCGACCGGTATGCCGGTCATCACCAGCACGAAGAAAGCCACGATCATGGCCAGCGCGTAATATTCCAAGGGCATGGATCAGGCTCTCCCAGCGTAGTGTTGAACGAGGCGTCGAGCGTTCTCGAGCGCCTGGCGCAGCGACTCGGCCGCCACGAAGACGAAGCCGACCACCACCATGGCTTTGGGAATCCAGCGCCAGGGAAGACCGGAAGAGTTGGGTGAGCGCTCGCCGCGGATGAACGAGGTTTCGGCGAACGGCAAGCTGTAATGGATGATGAGCAGCGCACACGGCAGTGCCACCAGCAGCGCGGCGATGAGGTTCAGCCACAGCATGCCGACCGGGCTGAAGCGGCTTGACAGGATGTCCACGCGCACGTGGTCATCGAACTTCATGGCATAGGCAATGCCCATCATCGCCATGACCGACAGCAGGTACCACTCCAACTCCTGAGCCCACACCGCGCCCAGGCCGAAGGCATAGCGGCTCAGCATGTTGCCGAAGATCAGCGCGATCATGACGAGCATGGCGATACAGCCGATGAAACCGGCCAGGCCGGTTATTCGCTCGAGCCCGCGCTCGAGCCAGGTACACAAACGCAACATCTCTACTCCCCCTCTGGGCGGGCGCCCAGCGGATGTCGAAGGTGGGGTAAGCGCGACCCGGGTGGGTCTGGAAGGAAAGCGCTCGGCTTCGCTGACTGCAGCGCAACCGAGCGCCAGGCCAACCTCAGATCATGCCCTGACCGTAGCGGCTGATGGTGTTGGCGAAGACGGCCTCGCTGTTGGCATGCCAGCCGTCATGCTTCTTCTTGAATTCCCAGAAGCTGTCGTTGATGCGCTTGACCAGCGGGTCCTTGTTGGCCTCGGTCGTGAGTATGTCGCGGGTAGCCTCGAACAGCGCCCGAATGACATCGTCGGGCAGGGTCTCGAACGTCACGCCGTGATTGTTGACCAGATCTTCCAGCGCCTCACCGTTCTGAGCTTCGATCCAGGTATGTGAGGTGATGTTGCAGGCCGCGGCAGCATTGTGAAGCACCGCCTGTAGATCGCTGGGCAGGGACTCGTAGGCGTCCTTGTTGACGATGACCTCGGTGGTGGTGGAGGGCTCGTGCCAACCCGAGGAGTAGTAGTGCTTGGCCGCGTTGTGCAGTCCCAGAGCACGATCGAGATAGGGTCCCACCCACTCCGCCGCATCGATGGCACCGCGTTCGAGCGCTGAGAATATCTCCCCGCCGGGCAGCAGGCGGGCGTTGGCGCCGATGGCGTTGTAGACGTCACCGGCCAGACCCGGCATACGAATGTTCAGGCCGCGGAAGTCCGCTACGCTGGTCACGGGCTCGCGGAACCAGCCCACCGGCTGCGCGCCGGTACAGCCCACGGCCAGCGGGATCAGGTTGTAGGGTTCGTAGGTTTCCTTCCACAGCTCGTAGCCGCCGCCGTGGGCCAGCCAGGCATTGAAGCCCTGGAAGGTCATTCCGAACGGCACGGTGGTGAAGTACTGGGCGGCAAACGACTCCCCGGCCCAGTAATAGGAGCAGGCATGGTTCAATTGAACTTGCTGGCCCCGCGAAACGGCATCGAAACCATCGAAGGCGGGAATGAGTTCGCCTGCACCGTAGACTCGGATCTTGATGCGTCCACCGGACATCTCTTCGACCCGCTTAGCGAAATCCGTGGCAGAACCCGGCCCCGACTGGAAGAACGGAAAGCCCGAGGGCCAGCTGGTGGTCATGCGCCAGTTGAAAGTTTCCTGGGCCTTGACGATGCTGGGTGCCATCACGGTCCCCACCGCAGCAGCACCACCGTATTTGAGGAAGTTACGCCTGTTGACGCTCATTTTAATACCTTCTCCCGGCGTGCTCGTCTATATGCATATATAAAAAAGCAGCGCGCTCGTTTGTTTTAATCATGAGACGTGAGCTGGTCAGAAAACTGACCTTGGGAGAATAAACCGACAAAAAGGAAAATAAATCCGAGAGGTTGCGTAAAAACCTACTACTGCAATTACTTAGTCATAGATACGGATAGAGCGTCCGTAGAACTACTTAGCGCATTATCCGTAAGTATATTCATGAAAATATATTTCATTAAAACCATGAAAAAAGCAACAGGCAAGACCACGATACGGCTCGACGACAGACGACCTAGCGCAACGAAGCGCCAAGATCACTCGATTTCCAGCGAAGCGTTAAAACTTAACCGCTCTTCGTAGGTCAAAGCATTTGTCGGCCAGCGAGAAAACTGCCACCCTCAGGGTGTAGGCAAACTCTCGTAGGGACAGTGAACGTCCCGAGGGTCGCCCTATCCACTCACAGGAGGACATGCACATGGGCATCATCGAGTCACTGACCGTGGGCGTGGCCGCAGTGGCATTGCTGGCCTTGACGCATACCATGGCCAAGCAGCGGCGTCCCATCCGCAAGGAAGCGCGTATTGAGGAGCATGAGCGCAAGCCTGACCGGAGTCGCACGCGGCGCGACTGATCGTCAGCGCATCGTGAGCACAGCCCCCGACACCTCTGGTGTCGGGGGTTTTTCATGCCCCGGCCCACGCCGCAACAGCTGCTGCACCTGCCATTTCGCTTCGGCAGGTAGCGTCTCGAGAAAGTGCACCTCACCATTCTGCAGCACCGCCTCCGGCACACCGTCGCGATAGAGCAGGCGATTGCCCGATACGGCCGGCAGCCGCTGGCCGGGCGCGAGAATGCCCACCAGATTGAGCGGATCGGCGGCGGCCACTACCACGCGGGTGCCATCCGGCTCGCGGCGCCGCATGGCCTTGAGCGCCCCCACCGCCTCGGCCAGGGCGAACTGCTCGCCGGCAAACTGCTGCACGAAACGCCCCCCGCGGATCTCGCCGCGCGCCTCCAGGCGGCGATAGACGTAGAGCAGCTCTCGCCACGGTGGCAATGCCGGCTCGCGCTCGATCACACGGCGGAACACCACCCCATAGCGCTCCAGCAGCACCCAGGCGATATGTTCCAGGCTCTCCATGTCGGTGGTGATGCGACGCTTCTCGACGGGCGATTCGCGCTCGGGAGCCGGCAGCCACGACCAGCGACCGGCGGCGTCCACCCCCGGGGCATGCCGCCGGCGCCGCCGCCCGCTCGCGGCGATGGGCGGGCGCTTATTGGCCGGGGCGATCAGCGCGCGCAGGCCGGTGAAGCTGTCGGAGGTAACCAGCCCCCAGGCGGCCAGCTCGCCTAGCGCCTCCTCGACCTGGGTACGCAGCATATGCGTGGGGGCGAGCAGGTCGGCGAAGAACATCGCGCCACCGCCTTGCAGTGCCTCGAGAACCCGGCGCGCGCCGCCGGAGAGTGGCAGGCTGTCGAGTTCGGGGGCCGGTGCAGCCTCGCGCCAGTCGGCCAGCGCCTGACGGTCGATCAGCGCAATCGGTGTGTTGCGCAGCGGTCCCGGACGCTGGCGTTCATCGCCCTCGGCGACTCGCGGCGGCAGCAGGCGCAGCCAGATGAAGCGCCCGCTGGCGAGCAGCTGATCGAGCATGTACGGCGTGAAATCGGCCACCCGTGCCGGCAGCACGTCGCTCTCCCAGGCACCCGCTGCCACGGGAAACCCCTCCAGCCGTTCCACCGCCCCGGCCAATGCCTCAGGACCTTCAGGCCGCTCGCTGAGTCCGTGCCAGTCGAGCAGGAAGCGCAGATAGTGCTGGATACTCACCGGCTCGATTTCCGCGCGGCGGCGGTCGATGGCGTAGCGATGCATGCGCGCCAGCAGGCGCCGCTCGCACCAGGCCACCTCGCTGCTGCCCAGGAACGCGCCCTGCAGCACGAAGCCTTCCACTTCGAGGCGCGCCAGCGCGGCCATGGTGCGCTCCAGCGAGACACCGAGGGGTGCGGCCAGGCTTGCCGCCGTGACCGGCCCCAGCGTCTCCAGGCGTGAACGCGTGAGTTCTATCAACGCCTCGTCGGCATTCTCCGATTCTGATCCCACCGGCTCGATGAGCGGCGACAGCGCCGCCTCGGGATGAATCGCCAGCAGCTCGCCCAGGCGCTCCGCCGCCACCCACAGCGGCTCGCCGCCGGTGGGCACGGCGACCGTGGCACGCCGCGACTCGGCGAGCGCCTCGAGCCAGGGCCGCCAGTCGTCTTCGGCCTCGCGCTCCCCGATGAAGCCACTCATGACCAGGGCATCGTGCAATTCGTCGGCATCGCGCGGCGCGGGCCAGGCCTCCTCACGTACCCGCGCCACGACTTCCGGGGCGTAACGTGCCGAGGCCGCGGCGTCGGCCACATCCAGCGCATCGCCGGTGCGCACGCTGAGCGTACGCCGCTCCTCCTGAGCGCCGTCGTCGAGGAAGGCGTAGGGCCGCGCGTTGACCACCTCTTCCGACAGCGGCGAAGGCACCGCCAGGTCGCGCCCGCTGACGGCGATCTCGCCGGCTTCCAGGCGCGCCAACAAACGCTCCAGGGCGTCGATGTCCATGGCGTCGGTCAGGCAGTCGTGCAGGGTCTGATTGACCAGCGGGTGATCGGGCAGCTCACGCGCCCCGGCGAGGTTTTCGGCACAGGCGAGCTGGTCGGGAAATACCACCGAGAGCAGGTCCTCGGAATCCTGGCGCTGCAGCTGCGGCGGGCGCCGCCTGCCGTTACGGGTGCGCGGCACGGCCAGCCCCACCGAGGCGTTCCAGCGCCAGCGCAGGCCGAACATGGGCGCGTCAAGCAGCGCCTGGATCAGCACCTCGCGCACCGTCTTGCTGTTGAGATAGCCCCATACCTCGTCGAGGGGAAAGCTATGGGTCGGCCCCAGCGACAGCACGATGCTGTCTTCCAGCGCCGCCGCCTGCAGCTCGAAGTTGAACTTGCGGCAGAAGCGCTTGCGCAGCGCCAGGCCCCAGGCGCGATTGAGCTTGGAGCCGAACGGCGAATGCAGCACCAGATGCATATCGCCTGCCTCGTCGAAGAAGCGCTCAAGCACCAGATGGTGCTGGCTGGGGATCGTGCCCAGCGCAGCCCGTGCCACGGCGAGGTAGCGCACCAGCTGCTCGGCCGCGGCGGGCGCCAGGGCGTACTCGTTTTCCAGCCACGCTTGGGCATCGGCCTCGTCGCCCTCGGCCAACTGTCGGTCGATACCTTCGCGCAGCCGCGATACTGCCTGCGAGAGCTCCATGGTGCGGGCGGGCGCCTCGCCGAACCAGAACGGGATGCTCGGCGGCGCCCCGCGGGCGTCCTCCACGTAGAGCTTGCCGGTGGCGAGTTTCAGGATGCGGTAGGCCTGGTTGCCGAGCTGGAAGATGTCCCCCGGCATGCTCTCGAAGGCGAAGTCCTCGTTGACGGTACCGACGCGGATCTCCTCGGGCTGCAGGATCACGTCGTAGTCGAAGTGGTCGGGAATCGCCCCGCCGTTGGTCAGCGCCACCAGCCGCGCGTTGCGCCGCGGGCGCAGGCGACCGTTGACCCGGTCGCGGTGCAGGTAGGCGCCGCGCCGCCCGCGTCGGGTGGTATAGCCGTCGGCGAGCATCTGCACCACGTCGTCGAAGCTCTCCCGAGTCAGCGCACGGTAGGGCCAGGCTTGGCGGAAGCGCTCGAACAGTTCGGCCTCGTCGGTCTCCCCCGCCCCGGCAACCTCGGCAACGATCTGCTGGGCCAGCACATCGAGCGGCCCCTCGGGGATGTGCAGGCGGTCGAGTTCTCCAGCGCTCACCGCCCCCATCAACGCCGTACATTCCACCAGGTCGTCGCGGGTCAGCGGGAACAACCGCCCCTTGGGTGTACGGCCGACGCCGTGGCCGGAGCGTCCCACCCGCTGCAGGAAGGCCGACATCGAACGCGGCGAGCCGAGCTGGCAGACCAGATCGACGTCACCAATATCGATGCCCAGCTCCAGCGAGGCGGTGGCCACCAGCGCGCGCAGCGTGCCCTGCTTGAGGCGCTGCTCGGCCTCCAGGCGGTGCTCACGGGCCAGGCTGCCGTGGTGCGAGGTCACCCACTCCTCGCCCAGGCGGTCGGCCAGATGCCTTGCCACCCGCTCGCAGACCCGCCGGGTATTGGCGAAGATCAGCGTGGTGCGGTGCTCGCGTACCAGCGTCGCCAGGCGGTCGTAGACCTCCTCCCACACCTCGTTGGCCATGATCGCGGTGAGCG
>NZ_JAFIFK010000066.1 GCF_020832045.1 Halomonas sp. | reverse complement strand
CGGATGCCTTTACTTTTCGTGCCGTCAACCGCAACCAGGCCATAGAATAAGCGCCTTGAAAGGCGCAGGGGGAGGCATGAAAAGGCAGCGTGGTGCGGCACTGGTCGTGGTTCTGTCGATGCTGGCAATGTCGCTCATGCTGGGTTTGTCGGGTATGCAGTCGTCGCAGATCGATGAACGGCTGGCAGGCAACTACAAGGCCGCGACCGAAGCTCAAATGGCGGCCGAAAGAGCCGTTTCCAGCGCCTGGGGAAGCAGCGGCACTACCCTTACTATCAATGACTTCAATGTCGGCATTTCGCGAGATGACCTGGCCACCTATAGCTGGTCGCAGTTCACGGCGTTGGAAGCTGTTTCGCACAACGTTTGCAGTGGCAGCGTCGAGTGTCGGTTCTACTATCTGCGCGAGGGGAGCGAGCTGTTCATTGTCGCGATGGGGGCGGTAGTCAGTAATGGTCAGACTCTGGCTACCAGCTTGCCCGTCGTTGCCGAGGTTGAGTTTCAGGCCGGGCCCAATCCAGCCTTTACCAATGGCTTGCTGAGTGCGGATTACATCAGTGTGACGGGGCAATCTACGGTAATAGGGAGCGTGCATTCCAACGGGACCGTCGATATCTCTCTTCGCGATGGCTCCGAGGCAAACGTCACGGATGGAAGCCACGGTATGGTGGAGGTCCCGCTGCCCGGCAGTCGCCCGGCCGACGAGAACATGAGCGCTTGCGAGGAAAGCAGCCCGCCAGCCTATTGCTACAAGCGCTACGATCCTTCTATTTTCATCCAATATCAGCAGCGCCCCGGCAGTATCAACAGCTGTAACGTCAGCATAGAAGAATTGGCCGATGGCACTACGGTGTACTGTAATGGCGATCTGGCCGTGCAGGGAGGCGCTATCGGCAGTCGCAAGGTTACGCTGGTGGCCACCGGCAGCGTAACCATGAACGGCGCCACTTCTAGCGGCGGTGCCGAGAGCGAGATCGGGCTGTTCGTGATCGCCGGTCAGGACATTCTTTTCAACGGTAGTACCGACAATTACGGCGTGTTCTGGGCGGGTGGCTACGTTCGGCAAAACGGCAACTCCGACCTCTATGGCGCCATCGTTGCGGGTACCTATATTCGTAGCAATGGGGGCATCGACTTCACCAGCGTCAGTGATGTCACCAATCCCGATACCTTCGTTCCCATCGACCCTCGGCTGGTCGCTTGGAATTGAATGGCTGAGCATGCAAGGTCACAGCGATAGCCAGTGCAAACTGCTTGTTACCTAAACTGACGCAGTCCAGAGGCAGCTCGCTGCCGTCCAGCCTACCCTGTAATGAGATGGCGTCATATGAGGTGGTCAGGAAGACCATCTCGTCTCTTTTACCGGCAAGGAGCCAGCCATGCCCAAGCAGCGCGGTGCTGCACTCATCGTCGTACTGTCGCTCCTCTCCATCACCTTGATGCTGGGGTTGTCGGGGCTGCACTCGGCGCTGCTCGATGAGCGGCTTGCCGGCAATTACCGGGCGGCCACTGAGGCCCAGATGGGTGCCGAGGCGGCTCTCTCTGCCGGCTGGGGTGAGGGTGGAGAAAGTATCACCGTACAGCATTTCGATGCGTCGATTCGGCTCGATGCACTCGAGGCGCTCGGCTGGGAGGCGTTCTCACGCATCAGCCGAGGGGGGCCATGCCGCAATAACCTGCGCTGCAACTATCGTTATGTGCGAGAAGGCAATGCTTATTACATCGTTGCCATGGGGGCAGTCGCCAGCAACGGCCACCTGGTGGCAAGTAGTCTGCCTGTGGTGGCCCAGGTACAGTTCAGGGAAATTCCCAATCCTGCGTTTACCCGAGGACTCCTGAGCGCAGGGCAGATTACAGTGACCGGCAACTCCACGCTGACGCCAGCACGCCTTCCCGACGGTAGCATCGACCCCAACGTGGTTCATGCAAACAGCACCGTGAGCATCAGCGTGCCTGCAGACCAGCGGGCCTATATCACCTCCGGTAGCGAAAGGAGGGTGGAGGTGCCGCTACCCGGTGAGCGGCCAGCTCAAGAGGACATGAGCCAATGTACCCGTGCCTCTCCGCCCCTGCACTGCTACAAGCGCTACGACCCGGATGTGTTCGATGAATACCGTGATAGGCCCGGCGTGATTCGCAGTTGCAGCGTCAACCTCAATGCGCTGCGCCACGGCGATACGGTTTTGTGTGAAGGCAATCTGTCAGTGAGCAGCGGATCAGTGCAGGGCAAGCAGATCACCCTGGTGGCGACCGGCGACGTTTCCATGAGCGGCTCGACCACCACGACCAGCCCTGCAGATACCGCTATCGGCCTCTTCGTGGTGGCGGGGGGAAACATCAGTTTCTCAGGCAGCACTGACAACTACGGGGTGTTCTGGGCCGGTGGCCATGTCAGCCAGAGCGGCACGTCGCGACTCTTCGGCTCCATCGTGGCGGGCGACTACATCCAGAGTAGCGGTGGCATCCGGTTTACCAGTATCAACAACGTGACCAACCGAGATGCCTATGTCGAGGCGGAGCCGCGTATCGTGTCTTGGCGCTGAGAGGGCCTAGGGTCAAAGGCCCTGCTCTTATTGTTCCGTAGGCTTGCGGTAGTGGCCGGGGATAGTGACCCGCTCGCCGCTGGGTAGCTGGCGCACGTGGGTAGGAACGTAAATGCGCTTGATGATGCTCTTGCGTGTGTTGCCGTCCATCGTGCCGCCTCCAGTTTGGTTGAAGATGAAACTACTTTAGGCCAGTGACGGGTATCGTGCAATCGCGACCTTGGGCTGCACGGTTTACGGCTGGCGTACGGTTGCCTAGCTTAGGAGAAGCCTGGCTTGGAGCGAAAGGAGTCGCATGGAGCAGCTTAACATTGCCTTCGCGGTCGTGGGAGGGCTGGTACTGGTCGTAGGCCTGTTGTCGAGCCCACTCGATCGCTCCTGGCTCTCCGGCCCTCTTTTCGCCTTCCTGCTGGGCGTGGCGTTGGGTCCCCATGGGCTATCCGCCCTCGACCCTGCGGCCTGGGGCGACACTAAAAAGATACTCGAGGAGACGGCGCGATTGACGCTCGGGATCAGCTTGATGGGCATTGCCCTCCGGCTGCCACCCAGATTCCCCTTCGTGCACTGGCGTTCGTTGCTCGTCCTTCTTTCGATCGGCATGACCGCGATGTTTTTGATCGGCTCGCTGCTCACCCACTGGATACTGGGATTGCCGCTGCTCATGGCGCTGCTGGTGGGAGGGACCATCTGCGCTACCGACCCCGTGGTAGCCTCCTCCATCGTCACCGGCGGGGTAGCCAAAGAGAATCTTCCCGAGGACTATCGGCATCTCCTTTCTACCGAGTCTGGCGCCAACGACGGTTTGGCCTATCCGCTGGTGTTACTGCCCGTTCTGCTGCTGACTCTGCCTGCCGGAGATGCCTGGCTCGACTGGTTCGGCAAGGTCTGGCTGTGGGAGGTCGGTGGCGGTCTGTTGATTGGCGCTGGGCTGGGCTGGGGGGTGGGGCGGGCGCTGCGGTGGTCTGAGCAGCGGGGCTTTCTCGACCAGCCCTCTTTTCTCTCGATCACCCTGGCCTTGACGCTTCTGGTGCTGGGGTTCGGAGCGCTGCTTGGCACCAATAGCATTCTTGGCGTTTTTGCTGCCGGGCTGGCTTTCGACCAGGAGGTGGGCGGCAAGGATCGCAGCGAGGAGGACAATGTGCAGGAGGCGGTCAATATTCTGCTGACCATGCCGGTATTCATTCTGTTCGGTTTGATTGCGCCCTGGGCCGAGTGGCGCGCACTGGGCCTGCAAGGAGGCCTGCTGGTACTGCTCGTCCTGCTGCTGAGACGCCTGCCAGTGATCCTGCTGCTGCGGCCCTGGCTACCGTTGCTGCGCGACCAACCCATTACTCTGATCATGGGCTGGTTCGGGCCCATCGGGGTATCGGCGCTCTACTATGCCATGCTGGTTTCGAGCCGAACTGGCTATGACCTGGCCTGGACGGTCGGCAGCCTGATCGTCGTCGCATCCATGCTGGCCCACGGCATGACCGCGGCCCCTTTTGCCTACCGCTATGGTCGCTGGCGCCGAGACCGAGGCGGCTAAAGCGGGGCGGGCGTGACTACCGAGCCTGGCGAAAGCGCGCGCGCAGACGCTCGAGTTCGGCTTCGCTCCAGCCCTCGGGCTCGGTCAGCGCCAGCCAGGCATCCAGGTAGTGCTCGGCTGCGATGCTGTGTCCATAGCCCGGCGGAGCACGGCCAACGGCCAAGTCCGCCAGCAGTTGCAGCATTGTCACCACCGGAAACCAGCGCAGCTCGGGTAGCACGTCCGGAGCGCGCGGCTCACGCATCCATTCCGGTTCACGCCACAGGATCTGCGGCTCGAAGAAGGTGATCGGGTCGCTGCCGTATTGCAGGTAGGCGATACGGAAGTCGCCCCACGCCTGGTCCGGTTCATCCAGCCCCTGGTACTGATTCATGAAGCGCACTACGGCCCCATTGCGAAAGGTCGGCAGCCAGGCGGGAGTTCCTCTATCGCGCTCCTGAGTGACCGTGCGCCAGGTTTCGCTGCGAAATGGCGGGCCGCTCCACAGCGCCCCATGGAAGGGATCGTCGATGATGTCGTAAAAATCGAACGACAGGTCGGAGTTTAGCGAGCCCAGGCTAAGCCCATGCAGATACAGGCGCGGGCGCGTTTCCTCGGGTAGCGCGCTCCAGTAGTCGTAGACGGTGGTGAACAGGGCGCGAGCGTTTTCGGCACCGTAATCCCCTTCAGTGAGCAGCGCCAGGTGACTTGGCAGGTAGGAGTACTGCACGGTAGCCGTGGCAATGTCGCCGCGGTGCAGATACTCCACCGTATTTTGCGCCGCCGGGTCGACCCAGCCGCGGCCTGTGGGAGTGGCCAGCAGCAGTATCGAGCGGTCAAAGGCTCCGACCCGCTGCAGCTCCTGCAGCGCCAATTGGGCGCGCTCGGCTGGGGTATCTGCTGCACTCAGCCCTACATAGACCCGTACCGGATCCATGGCGTCTTCACCCAGGAAGGCGCCGATGTCATCACCTGTCGGCCCTTGGGTAACGAAGCGGCGACCCCTGCCGCCAAGCGCCTCCCAGCTGACCAGAGATTGCTCGCTGCCGGTCTTCATCGGGTCGGTCGGCGGCAGCAGCTCGTCGAGTATCAGCTCGTCGAGCTGCTGGAAGGAGTTGTCGGCGGCACGAAGGGCAAGGGTAAAGATGACTCCGTCGATGACCGACCAGAACAGTGCCGCTGCCGCCACGATGCCGAGCAGGTTGGAGACTCTGTGGGGCACGAAGCGGCGCATCTTGCGCGCCATGAAGCGAAAGGTCAGGCGGAACAGTCGTACCAGCAGCAGCAGCAGGGCGAACACCGCCATGGCGATCAGGGCGATGCTGATCGGGCGCACGCCGCTTACCTCCTCCACTCCCATCAGGGCACGGATGCTGTTCTGCCACGCGGATGCCTGCCACAGGAAGATTACCGCTATGACGGTACAGATGCCGGCCGCTGCCAGCTTGATCCCACGCTCAACCCGCGGCCCGGGCCGCTGCAGATGCAGGTAATCCCATAGCCAGTGGGCGGTGAATCCCATGGCATAGCCGGCGGCAAAGGAGAGGCCGGACACGATGCCTTGGGAGTAGGTGGGCCGTGGCAGCAGGCTGGGGCTCAGCGAAAAGGCGAACAGCAGCGTGCCAAGTAGAAGGCCAGCGGTGGAAAAGTGTTTGAGGGCACGGCGAATTACAGGATGCATCAAGGTCACTGCTCGTCGAACGATGGTGTGTTGGCCCCGGGTCTGGCGAGGTAACGCTAGCGTAACCCAGCCAGCCATGCGCTGATCAAGGCAGCCAAGCGTTCCCGGTAGCGCTGGACATTCGAACGGCTCGACCAGTCGCCAGGCGAGATGGGCTTGCTCTCAACGGTATGGCGCTCAAAAAGCTCGCAGAGTGTGGCGGTGAAGTCGGGGTGCTCCACTTCCACATTGGCTTCCAGGTTCCAGTGCAGGCTCCAGTGGTCGAAGTTGCAGGAGCCGACGGTCACCCAGTCGTCTGCGATGCAGAACTTGGCGTGAGTGAAACGAGGCTGATATTCGTATATCCGAATGCCGGCGTCCAGCAGTTGGCCGTAATGTCGCTGACCCGCGTAGCGCACACTGGGGTGATCGTGCCCCGTACCGGCCACCAGCAGACGAACGTCAACTCCGCGCTGGGCGGCATCGCAGATCAGTCGGCGTAGCTGGCGTGACGGAAGGAAGTAGGGGGTATACATCCACAGACGTTGCTTGGTCATGGCCATACGCTGGTGCAGCGAATGACGGATCGACTTGTCGCTGGGCCCCTCGTTGTGGACCAGGCGAGCCGACATCTCCCAGTGGGGGGCCGATGCCGAGGCGGCCGGTCGCTCGCGGTCGACGTTGGCCCTGTCGCCTCGGGTGCGGGAGGATTCCCACAGGTTGGCAAAAAGGGTGATCCAGTCTTCCACCACCGGACCTTCGGCGCGCACTACCACATCGAACCAGTCGCCCAGGTAGTCGTCGGTGAGACAGTAGCCGCCGGTATAGGCGACACGGCGGTCGACCAGCAGCATTTTGCGATGGTTGCGATTCAAGTTGCGCCGCAGCCGCCGCATCATGAACGGGTTGTAGTGGCGCAGCGCCACGCCGGCCGCTGACAGGCGCTCACGCTCGCGCTGACCGAGGCTCACGGCACCGAAGCTGTCGAGCACGACGCGCACCGCAACGCCGCGTTGCGCCGCGCGAGCCAGGGCGTCGAAGAAGCGTCGGGTCATGCGCCCGGACTCGATCAGATACTGCTCGAACCACACCGACTCCTCGGCCTGGTCGATGGCTTCGAGAAGCTCGGGTATGAAGCGCTCGCTGCCGGGTATCAGGGTGATGCGGTTGCCATGCTTCCAGGTGGGTTCCATCTCGGCTCTCCTTGCCGTCGTCAATCCTCTCTTTCCTCGAGGGTACGGGGACTCGATCCGTGGGACAACGTCACAGGTTGTCTGGTGGCAGGCGGCTTGCAGCTTGATGCAAAAAGGGTGGCCGTAGCCACCCTTGTCATTCTGGGGTTCGGCTGTCGCTCAATCCCAGCTCAGGGCGCCACCTACCTGATACTCGGTGACGCGGGTCTCGAAGAAGTTCTTCTCCTTGCGCAGATCGATGATTTCGCTCATCCACGGGAAGGGGTTCTGCGCGCCGGGGTACTGCTCCTTGAGGCCGATCTGGGCCAGGCGGCGATTGCAGATGAAGTGCAGGTACTCTTCCATGATTGCCGCGTTCATGCCAAGTACGCCGCGGGGCATGGTATCGCG
The DNA here is from genome assembly GCF_020832045.1 of Halomonas sp. GTDB lineage: Bacteria > Pseudomonadota > Gammaproteobacteria > Pseudomonadales > Halomonadaceae > Halomonas. The sequence goes on along the minus strand of NZ_JAFIFK010000066.1, from coordinate 13,106 downwards.
GGCGTAGGCGATCTCGAGTTCAGTGCCCTCGAGGATCATCTGGGTCACCTCGTCCTGGAACTCGGGGGTCCACAGGTGAGGGTTCTCGATCTTGATCTGATTGATCATGTCGACGCCGAAGTTCAAGTGCATCGACTCGTCACGCAGGATGTACTGGAACTGTTCGGCAACGCCGGTCATCTTGTTGCGACGCCCCATGGAGAGGATCTGGCTGAAGCCGCAGTAGAAGAAGATGCCCTCGGTGACGCAGTAGAACGCCACCAGATTGCGCAGCAGCTCCTGATCGGTCTCGGGGGTGCCGGTATTGAAGTCCGCGCGCGCCAGCGACTGGGTATGCTTGAGGCTCCAGGCCGACTTGGCTGCCACCGAGGGCACTTCGCGGTACATGTTGAAGACTTCGCCTTCGTCCATGCCCAGCGACTCCACGCAGTACTGATAGGCGTGGGTGTGGATCGCCTCCTCGAAGGCCTGGCGCAACAGGTACTGACGGCACTCGGGGTTGGTGATCAGGCGATACAGGGCCAGCACTAGGTTGTTGGCCACCAGCGAATCGGCAGTGGAGAAGTAGCCCAGGCTGCGCTCGACGATGCGCCGCTCGTCCGCGGTGAGGCCGTCCTGGCTCTTCCACAGCGCGATGTCGGCGTTCATGTTCACTTCCTGGGGCATCCAGTGGTTGGCACTGCCGTCCAGGTACTTCTGCCATGCCCACTCGTACTTGAAGGGCACCAGCTGGTTGAGGTCGGCACGAGCGTTGATCATCTGCTTGTCGTCGACCTGGATCCGCGCCGCCCCCATCTCCAGCTCTTCCAGGCCGGCGGCCACGTCGAGCTCTTCCAGCGACTTGCGCGCACGCGCCAGGCGGTCGCTGTCGGCCACCTTGTAGCTGCCGCTGCTCTCCTTCACCTCGTCGCGCGAGGCAGCCTCGGGCTGCGGCTTGGCGGCGGGTGCCGGCGCGGCCTTGGCCGGCTGCTCGGCGACGGAAGTTTCGTCCTCGTTGAACTCGTCCCAGTTCAGCATTTCACTTCACCTCGGATTCTTTTGGGGCCGTAGATGGATTCACCGCTCGAGGCTCATGCCGGGAGCAAGCCTGCGAGGAGGCGCTGTGAACCCATCCCTGGGCGCTACCGACGCCATCCCTGGCGTAGGACCTCCTCTCCGGCTTGCTCCCGGCGCCTCTCGCTACGCCGTTGGCAATTCGTGTCTTACTGGCAGGCTTCGCAGCCCAGATCATCAATCTCACTGGCGCTTGGCGCACGCGAGCCGCTGCCCGCCTTGCCGGTGAGGAAATCCTCCACGCCACGCGGTTCGGTCTTCGGTGCGACCGCCGGTGTAGCGTCGCCGGCAGGTGACTGGTTGCTTACCGCGTTGAGCGTGCCGCGGTCGACGGTGGATTTCTCCACCGAGGTGGCGCCCAGAGCGCGCAGGTAGTAGGTGGTCTTGAGACCGCGGAACCATGCCATGCGATAGGTCACGTCGAGCTTCTTGCCGGAAACGCCTTTGATATAAAGGTTCAGCGACTGGGCCTGGTCGATCCACTTCTGGCGTCGGGAGGCGGCCTCGACCAGCCACTTCGGCTCCACCTCGAAGGCGGTGGCGTACTTCGCCTTGAGGTCCTCCGGAATACGCTCGATGGGCTGGGCCGAGCCGTCGTAGTACTTGAGGTCGTTGATCATCACCTCGTCCCAAAGCCCGCGCGCCTTGAGATCGTGAACCAGGTAGGCGTTGACCACGGTGAACTCGCCGGAGAGGTTCGATTTCACGTAGAGGTTCTGGTAGGTCGGCTCGATCGACTGCGAGACGCCGCAGATGTTGGAGATCGTCGCGGTGGGCGCGATGGCCATCACGTTGGAGTTGCGCATGCCTTGATCGGCGACTTTCTTGCGAATGCGGCCCCAATCCTGAGTGGCACTGGTATCCACCTCGATGTACTTCTCCCCACGCTCCGTCACCAGCTTGTCGATGGAGTCGATGGGCAGGATACCCTGGCTCCACAGCGAGCCCTCGAAGCTCTGGTAAGAGCCGCGTTCGGCAGCGAGGTCCGAAGAGGCCTCGATGGCGTGGTAGCTGACCAGCTCCATGGAACGGTCGGCGAACTCGACCGCCTCTTCCGAGGCGTAGGCGATGTCCTGGGCGTAGAGTGCATCCTGAAAGCCCATGATGCCTAGGCCCACCGGGCGATGCTTGAAGTTGGAGTTTCTGGCCTGGGGCACCGCGTAATAATTGATGTCGATGACGTTATCGAGCATACGCACTGCAGTACGCACAGTCTTTCTCAGCTTGGCGTCGTCCAGTTTGCCGTCGACCACGTGGCGCGCCAGGTTGACCGAGCCCAGGTTGCACACGGCGATCTCGTCGACGCTGGTATTCAGTGTGATCTCGGTACACAGGTTGGATGAGTGCACCACGCCCGCGTGCTGCTGGGGGCTTCTCAGGTTGCAGGGATCCTTGAAGGTAATCCAGGGGTGGCCGGTTTCGAACAGCATCGAGAGCATCTTGCGCCATAGGTCCTTGGCGCGCACGCGTTTGTAGAGCTTCAGCTGGCCCGAGCGGGTCATCGCTTCGTACTCTTCGTAGCGCTTCTCGAAGGCGGCACCGTAGAGGTCATGCAGGTCAGGGCAAGTGGCGGGCGAGAACAGCGTCCACTCCTTGTCGTCGAACACCCGCTTCATGAACAAATCCGGCACCCAGTTGGCAGTGTTCATGTCGTGGGTACGGCGGCGGTCGTCGCCGGTGTTCTTGCGCAGCTCGAAGAACTCTTCCACGTCCAGGTGCCAGGTCTCGAGGTAGGCGCAGACAGCGCCCTTGCGCTTGCCGCCCTGGTTCACCGCCACGGCGGTATCGTTGACCACCTTGAGGAACGGCACCACGCCCTGGCTCTTGCCGTTGGTGCCCTTGATGTAGGAGCCCAGGGCGCGTACCGGCGTCCAGTCGTTACCCAGGCCGCCGGCCCACTTGGAAAGCATGGCGTTGTCGCGGATGGCGCTGTAGATGCCGTCGAGATCATCGGGCACGGTGGTGAGATAACAGCTGGAGAGCTGGCTGCGGACGGTGCCCGAATTGAACAAGGTCGGCGTGGAGGCCATGTAATCGAAGCTGGAGAGCAGCTCGTAGAACTCGATGGCACGTGCTTCGCGGTCGTCTTCGTTCAGCGCTAGGCCCATGGCTACCCGCATGAACATCACCTGCGGCAGTTCGTAGCGCACGTCGTCGCGGTGAATGAAGTAGCGATCGTAAAGCGTCTGCAGGCCCAGGTAGGTAAAGGCGTTGTCGCGAGTGTGGTCGAGCGCGTCGCCGAGGCGCTCGAGATCGAACTCGGCGAGCTTGGGGTCGAGCTGTTCGAACTCGATGCCGCGAGCGACATAGGCCTGGAAGGCGGGCTTGTAGAGCTCGGCCATTTCACCGAAGGTGGCCTCGTCGGCTACGTCGAGGAAGGAGAGTGCCTCACGGCGCAGGTTGTCCTGCAGCAGGCGGGCAGTGACGTAGGTGTAGTTGGGCTCCTTCTCCACCAGGGTGCGCGCGGTCATCATCAGCGCCTGGGATACGCCGTCTACCGAGACACCGTCGTAGAGATTCTTCAGCGACGCTTCGACGATGCGGTTCGGGTCGACGTTCTCGAGTTCGGCGCAGGCATCGAAGACCAGCGTCTCGATACGCCCGAGGTCGAGCGGGCGACGGCTGCCATCGTCGAGCGTTACGTTCAGCGTTGGGTGCGGCTTCTCGATATCGGCGCCGACTGCAGCACGGGCGCGGGCGTGTTCCTCGCGGTAGAGCACGTAGGCACGCGCTACTTTCTGTTCACCGGCACGCATCAGGGCCAGCTCCACCTGATCCTGAATGTCTTCGATGTGTACCGTGCCGCCGTCCGGCATGCGGCGCTGGAAGGCATTCACGATGTCCTGGCTGGCCTGGTCGACGAAATCGCGTACTCGGGAAGAGGCGCTTACGTTGTCGCCTTCGACGGCGATGAAGGCCTTGCGCATGGCGACGGCGATCTTGCCGGCATCGAAGGGCACCACGTCACCATTACGCTTGATGACGCGCAGCGCTTGTGGAGCCGTGAGCGACAGGTCTGTCGGAGCGGGGGTCTGGAGTTCCATGTGCCGGTGATCCCTTCTTGTGGGGGATGAGTCAGGGGCGACGAAGGCATTGACAGTCACAGCTGGACTTGCTAAATGCACATCATCTAGTGTCGCTTCATCATGAAGGCACAAGATAGTGTGCTTTGCCGTCACCTTCAAGTGGATAACCTGTGGGTGAGCTGTGACTCTTCAGGGGGCAGTCTTTGGGTAATTGCACCAGTCCGGGCTATGCTTCGCTGGCAAGCTGCAAGGACGCGAAAAGTTACGAAAGGCAGGCGAAAGCGCCTAATTCGAGTATCCTTGATTAAGTATTTGGCGGGACAGGGTGTCCCGATGATAACCAAGCCCAGCACGGGGATGACTAGGATGGATGACAACCTGGAAAGCAGCGACATGGAACACGTGCTGATTATCGAGGACGACGTGCGTCTGGCGGAGCTCACCCGGGACTATCTGGAGTCGAACGGCTTCAAGGTGACGGTTGAGGCCGAGGGCTCACGCGGCGTCGAACAGATACTCGCACTGCAGCCGGATCTGGTGATTCTCGATTTGATGCTGCCCGGAGAGGATGGATTGTCGATCTGTCGCCGGGCCAGGCCCGATTATTCCGGGCCGATCCTGATGTTGACCGCCCGCACCGATGACATGGACCAGGTGCTGGGGCTGGAGATGGGGGCCGACGACTACGTCCCCAAGCCGGTTCAGCCGCGGGTATTGCTGGCCCGTATGCGAGCCCTGCTGCGGCGTGCCGACCACACCGATCAATCCGGCGATGCGCGGCTCAGCTTCGGCAACCTGGAGGTCGACAGCGCAACTCGCGAGGCCTGGCTGGCCGGCGAGCGTATCGATCTCACCAGTGCCGAATTCGATCTGCTGTGGTTGCTGGCAAGCAATGCCGGCCGGGTGCTCACGCGGGAGGAGATATTCAACGACCTGCGGGGAATCAAGTACGACGGCCAGGATCGCTCCATTGATGTAAGGGTTTCGCGAATTCGTCCCAAGATTGGCGACGACCCCAACCATCCACATCGAATAAAGACGGTGCGCAGCAAAGGTTACCTGTTCGTCAAGGACGCCTGATCCATGCAGCGGTTCCTCGCCGATGGCTCCTTCCTGCGTGTCTATCTGGCCTTGGCGCTGGCGCTCCTACTGACATTTGGCCTGGCCCTCATGGGCTTGGCCCTTGTCGATCGTGTGCGTGTCGAGCAGTACCGCGAGCATCTGGCGGCTGCACCGTTGCAGTTGCTCAGCAGGCGAGTGGCGGCTCTACCGCCTCACGAGCGCGGTTACTGGCTTACCCAGCAGTCCGATATGCTCAACATGCATCTTTCATTGCGTGAGCCGGGCGACGCCAACCTGAGCTGGTTCGAGCGGCGGCGTCTGGAGCGCGGACGCGTGCTGGTAAAAGTCCACGATGAAGATAGCTGGCGGCTCTACCGACGCCTGCCGCGGGAAGATCGTATTCTCGAGGCCCGCCTGTCGGGGCTCAACGAGCGTCAGCTGCGTGGTTTGGCGCAGCTGCTCGGAAACTGGCTTGCCGAGGTCGACGGCGAGGCTCGTCAGCGCCGCCTCGAAGGCGTGGCCAGTTATGCCCTGCCGGTTCACCTGCGGGACTTGGCGCCCGAAGGGCTCGATAGCCATCAGCTGACGCGGCTTCGCGAGGGCGAGCTGGTGATTCGCCTGCTGCCGGGGCACTGGGCGCTGACGGTTCACCTGGCCGTACCCGCCGCCGATGGCTCGCGACAGTGGCTGTCGATCGGCCCGGTCTCGGCGCTGGAACCCACCCCCATATCGCTGTTGCTGCTGGTGCTGATGATCATGCTCGGCGTGCTTGCGGCGATCATCTATCTGATCGTGCGCGGCGTCGAGGCGCGCCTGGCGCGGCTCGAGTTGGCCGCTGGACGCATTGCCAGCGGCAGGCTCGACACCCGAGTCAAGGTCGATGGTGGCGGCTTCATTGGCCGGGTGGGGATGGCTTTCAATGCCATGGCGGCTCAGGTGCAGGCGCTGCTGCGTTCACAGCAGGAAATGATTCGTGCGGTGTCGCATGAGCTGCGAACGCCGGTGGCGCGCATCCGCTTCGCCATGCAGATGGTCGAGGACATGACCGACGATCCTGCCGTGCACCGGCAGCTGCATGGTATCGACAGCGATATCGAGGAGCTCGACCAGCTCATCGACGAAATTCTCACCTACGCCAGACTGGACAGCGGTCTGGTCAACGGCACCGCCCTGGAGCGTACCCGGGTCGATTGCCGTGCCGTTGCCGAACGGGTCATTGAGACCCTGGCACCGTTGCATGCCCATCTGCGCCTGGAGTTGGCGCCGGGGCCGGATGTCGAGGTCCAGGCCGATCCGCGCTATTTGCAGCGGGCACTGCAGAATCTCGTGGCCAATGCGTGTCGCCATGCCCAGTCGCGAGTCTTGGTGAGATTATGCCTGGAGTCGCGCCTGCTCAGGCTCGATATCGAAGACGATGGGCCCGGGGTGCCTGCCGGCGAACGCCAGAACATCTTCAAACCCTTTGCCCGGCTCGACGACAGCCGCACTCGACGCAGCGGAGGTTACGGTCTGGGGCTCTCCATCGTACAGAAGATCATGGCCTGGCACGGCGGCAGCGTGGTGGTGGACGATAGCCGCGAGCTTGGCGGCGCCTGTTTCTCGCTGTTGTTGCCGCTGGTACCTCATGACAAGCCCAAGCTGACCAGGATCAAGCCGGCCTGATGCCTTCCAGGACGGCAAACGACGTCTCTCGTGCCGTGCGCAGGAAATCTTCCATCCAGGGCTGATCGCGGCTCTCTTCACGAATGGCCGCATAGAGCGTGCTCCACATGCCGCCTTCCCCCAGGCTGACGGCTTTCACGTAGTCGCGCTCGAGGTACTCGGTGAGCGCCCAGTTGGGCAGCGCACAGACTCCGCGGCCGCTGGCCACCAACTGCATCATCATGATCGTCAGCTCTGCCGTGCGAACTTCCCGCGGTCTCACTCCAGCCGGGTCGAGGAACTGGGTGAAAACGTCGAGCCGGGCGTGCTCCACGGGATAGGTGATCAAGGTCTCCTCGGCCAGCTCCTGGGGCGGCACTGAGTGGCGGTCGGCCAGGCGGTGCTGACGGGCCACCGCCAGCAGCCCTTCATAGCGGAATAGCGGCTCGTAATAGACCCCGGCCAGGGGCTGCGGGTCGGCGGTGATGACAAGATCCAGTTGTTCACGGGCCAATGCCGGCAGCGGGTCGAAATGGTGGCCGCCGGGAATGTCGATTTCCACCTCCGGCCAGTGGTCGCGGAAGCGGTCGACGGTGGGCATCAGCCACTGAAAACAGCTGTGGCATTCGATGGCCATGTGCAGGCGTCCCGGCTCGTGGCCGATCAGCCGTGCCACGTCGCGCTCGGCCATGCGTACCAGCGGCAGCACCTGTTCCGCCAGCACCAGCAGGCGTTGTCCGGCCCGGGTGAATTCCACCGGTCGTGTCTTGCGCACGAACAGCCCTGTCCCCAGACGCTCTTCGAGGTCCTTGATCTGATGCGACAGCGCCGACTGGGTCAGGTGGACCCGTTCGGCGGCCTCGACCAACGAGCCGGCATCGCGCAGGGCGATCAGAGTGCGCAGGTGTCGAAGTTCAATCATGAGATTGGTTCATGTTTTAAGTTAATATATTTAGTTTGATTCAATTTGTGGTGCCAGCGAGACTCTACGGCAACATTCATGCCTAGAGGGAATTATCATGACATTAGCTCATGTGCTTGGCTATCCGCGAATCGGCGCCGACCGCGAACTCAAGCGGGCCGTCGAGGCTTATTGGCAAGGCGAGCTGGACCGCGAAAGCCTCGAAGCCTGCGGGCGCGAGCTGCGGGTGCGCCATTGGCAGGCGCAGCACGACGCTGGGCTCGATCTGGTCACGGTAGGCGATTTCGCCTTCTACGATCAGGTGCTCAACGTCAGCGTGCTGGTCGGTGCCGTGCCGGCCCGCTTCGCCGCCGAGGCAGAGGTGGCCCGCGGCGAGGTGGAACTGGACACCCAGTTTCGCATGGCTCGCGGGCGTGCGCCCAGTGGAGCGCCGGCAGCCGCCTGCGAGATGACCAAGTACTTCGATACCAACTACCACTACCTGGTCCCGGAGCTGCACGCGGGGCAAGAGTTCCGGCTGGCCAGCTCGCGGCTGTTCGATGAAGTGGCCGAGGCACGCGCGGCGGGGCACCCGGTCAAGGTGGTTCTCACCGGGCCGCTGACCTGGCTGTGGCTGGGCAAGGGGCGCGAGGAAGGCTTCGACCGCCTGAGTCTGCTCGAAGCGCTGCTGCCCGTCTACGCCTTGATCCTCGGGCGCCTGGCCGAGCAAGGCGTTGAGTGGGTGCAGCTCGATGAGCCGGCCCTGGTGCAGGACCTGCCGGCCGAGTGGCGCCAAGCCTTCGAGTTCGCCTACAACAGGCTGCGCTCCGCCCCGGTCAAGCTGCTGGTGGCCACCTATTTCGGTGGGCTGGGCGACAACCTGCGCCTGGCCGTGAGCCTGCCGGTAGATGGCCTGCACATCGACACGGTACGTGCCCCCGAGCAGCTTACGGCGGTGCTCGACAACCTGCCCGGCTACAAGGTGCTGTCGGTGGGCGCCATCGACGGTCGCAACATCTGGCGCGCCGACCTGGCGGCCCTGCGCGAGCGCCTGGCCAATGCCCGCATGCGCTTGGGCGAACGGCTGTGGCTGGCGCCCTCCTGCTCGCTGCTGCACGTTCCGGTAGACCTCGAGGCCGAAACGGAGCTCGACGAGGAGCTCCAGAGCTGGCTGGCCTTTGCCCGCCAGAAGCTCGACGAGACGGTGACCCTGGCGCGGTTACTCGGTAATCGTGGCACTGACGAGGATCGTGCCCGGGTTGCTGCCGCCACGGCGGCGCTGGATGCCCGTCGAGCCTCGCCGCGGCTGCATCGCCCCGAGGTTGCCCAGCGCCTCGAAAGCGTGGGAGATGGCGAGCGTTCGCGTGACAATCCTTATCCCGTCAGGGCCAAGGCGCAGCGCCGTGCGTTGGACCTGCCGCTGTTTCCCACCACCACCATCGGTTCCTTCCCCCAAACCGGGGAAATTCGCGCCGCTCGTCGGGCCTTCAAGAACGGCGAGCTGGGGCCGGCGGCCTACGAGGCGAAGATGCGCGAAGAAATCGCCGACGCGGTGCGGCGCCAGGAGTCGCTGGGAATCGACATGCTGGTGCATGGCGAGGCCGAGCGTAACGACATGGTGGAGTACTTCGGCGAGCAGCTTGAGGGCTATGTCTTCACCCGTCATGGCTGGGTGCAGAGCTACGGCTCACGCTGCGTCAAGCCCCCCATCATCGTCGGCGACGTCTCCCGGCCGGCGCCGATGACGGTAGTCTGGAGCCGCTACGCGCAATCGCTCACCGCACGGCCAATGAAGGGCATGCTCACGGGCCCGGTGACCATGCTGCAGTGGTCCTTCGTGCGCGACGACCAGCCGCGTGAGGCCACCTGCCGGCAGATCGCCCTGGCCCTGCGCGACGAAGTCGCCGATCTCGAAGCTGCCGGTATCCCGGCGATCCAGATCGACGAACCTGCGCTGCGCGAGGGGCTGCCGCTGCGCCAGGGTGAGTGGCAGACCTACCTCGACTGGGCGGTGGAATGTTTCCGTCTGACCGCTTCGGTCGCTCGCGATGCCACACAGATCCACACCCACATGTGCTACTCGGAGTTCAACGACATCATCACGGCCGTCGCCGCGTTGGATGCCGACGTCATCACTATCGAAACCTCGCGCTCGAACATGGAACTGCTCGACGCTTTCCAGGACTTCGCCTATCCCAACGAGATCGGTCCGGGCGTTTATGACATTCACTCGCCCAACGTGCCGGAAGTGGCGTGGATGGTGCAACTGATGGAGAAGGCGGCCGAGCGTATCCCCGTCGAGCGGCTGTGGGTCAATCCCGACTGCGGGCTCAAGACTCGCGGCTGGGCCGAGGTGGAGCCGGCCTTGGCCAATATGGTCGAAGCCGCTCGAGAGCTGCGTCGACGCCACGGCTGAAGCGTTTCGCAACGCTGCGTTCGCAGCGCGTGTAATGGGCACCGGGCTGCCAGGCACCGGTGCCTGTTATGCTGTGGCGGTTCGACACGCCCAAGGAACCGTCATGACGCTTCGTTTTTTCCCGTTCTGCCGTCCGGCCATGCTGGCTGCCGCTTCGCTGTTTCTGGCCGGCTGTGCCGCCACGCCCGTCGAGGGTCCGCGCCCTGGCGCAGGTCAGGTTGCCAGCACCGCGCCACTGCTACCCTCGATGCTGTTTGCCGGCGGCGCCGAGCATTTCGAGGCCTGGCGCTGCACGTCGGAGCAGGATCTGGTCACCGCATTCGGCGAGCGCGAGCTACGACTGTGGTCGGCCCACGGCGCCTATCGCCTGGCGCCGGCCGTGGTGGCCAGCGGTGCGCGCTATCAGCAGGGCGACCTGAGCTTCTGGAACAAGGGCGGGGACGCCGTAGTGGAAAGCGCCAATGGCCGACTCGACTGCACGGCTGCCATGGCCCGCTCGGCGCTGACCCGCGAGCAGCGCCCCGGGGTGATGTTCCATGGCCGCGGCAACGAGCCGGGGTGGCACGTCAATCTGCGCCATGACCTTCCCCAATTGACACTGACGCTGGACTACGGCGCCCGGGAAATGACATTGCCCTATCGGGTCACCGCGATGGACAACGGCGGGGGTAGGGTAGCGCTGGCTAGCGGTTTGACCGACCAGCCCTTCGAGCTGCGCCTGGAAGCACGGGCCTGCTTCGATGACATGAGCGGCGAACCGTTCCCGGCCCGGGTCACGCTCACTTTCGAGGGTCAAACCTATCGGGGTTGTGGGCAAGGAATAGCACCCTAGGCCGCTTTCGATTAGCGCTTCCGGATGCTATAGACGCAGCGTCTGGCGCCGGCCAGCACGTGATCGCTGCGCTCGACGCTGACGTTCTCACCCAGCACGGCGCGAAACACCTCCAGCTCGGAACGGCATAAATCGGGGCAGTTTCTGGCGGCCTGGCAGATCGGACAATGGTTTTCGATCAACAGCAGGCTGCCATCCGCCTCTTGCTGCCACTCCGCCATGTAACCCTCGCGTGAGCGAATCTCGGCCAGTTGCTGCACTCTCTCTTCGAGGCTGTGGCTATCGGCCAGGGCCTGGCGATACTGCGCCAAGGTCTCTGCCTGGCGCGCCTCGATCAGCCGAGCCAGTGCGTGGTCACCCAAGGTGTCGCGCACGCTGACAATCAGCCGAGAGGCCAACTCGGCATGGCCATCGGCAAAGCGCGCATGTCCGGCCTCGCTGAGCCGCCACTCGATCGTTGGCCGGCCCACGCCGCCGGGAAGGGGGCGCTGGGCTACCAGACCTTGGCGAGCCAGCTTGACGAGCTGCTGGCGAGCATTCTCACCGCTGGTACCGAGCATCTCGCCCAGTGCCGCAGCGGAGCGAGGGCCACGGGTCTTGAGTAAAAACAGCAGTCGCTCGGCGCTATCCGCCTGGGCGCTGCCGCCTTTTCCATCATGGTTGCTTGACATGAAGGCAGCTGGATTTAATCTAGTGGTTTCTTGGAAAATAGCGGCGGGGCATGCGCAAGGCAAGTCGGAATCGAGACCGGCTGTCCTTGGGCCGACCCCGCCACCCCACCGTGAAAAGCAAGGAGCCACAATAATGGCCTTCGAACTGCCCGCGTTGCCGTATGAAAAGAACGCCCTCGAGCCGCATATCTCTGCTGAGACCCTTGAGTACCATTACGGCAAGCACCACCAGGCCTACGTCAACAAGCTCAACGAGCTGACCGAAGGTACCGACGACGCCAACAAGTCGCTTGAAGAGATCATCAAGTCCTCTTCCGGTGGCCTGTTCAATCAGGCGGCGCAGGTGTGGAACCATACCTTCTACTGGCACTGCCTCGCGCCCAATGGTGGCGGCGAGCCGAGCGGCGAGCTGGCCGAGGCGATCAACGCCAAGTTTGGCTCCTTCGACAAGTTCAAGGAAACCTTCAATGCCAATGCCGTGGCGAATTTCGGCTCCGGCTGGACCTGGCTGATCAAGACGGCGGATGGCGGCGTCGATATCGTCAATACCAGCAATGCCGACACCCCCATCGCCCATGGCCAGACGCCCCTGATGACCATCGACGTGTGGGAGCACGCTTACTACATCGACTACCGTAACGCACGTCCCAAGTACCTCGAAAACGTCTGGAACGTTCTGAACTGGGATTTCGTCGCCCAGAACTTCAGCTAAGGCATACGCGGCGGCGTGGGCGAAACCTGCGCGCCGTTGGCTGAATCGAGAAAGGCCCCGCTAATAGGCGGGGCCTTTCTTTCTGATATATTTTCGTTTTTATCGAATGATATACGCAAAACTATGCGCTTTTAGTGTGAAAAAATACACGTAACATGACGATTAACACCACCCCTAAGGGAGATCCTCATGGCGACTCGTATTCTTCTCGTGACTTCATCCATTCTTGGTGAATATGGCCAATCCAATGCGCTTGCCAGCCATTTCCGCGAGCGCGTTGCCGGCCGCAGTGACCTCAGCGTCAGCCACCGTGACCTGGCCGTCGAATCACTGCCCCACCTCGGGTTCGAGGAGCTTTCCAGCTGGCAGGTCGCTGCCGCCGAACGTTCCGCCGAGCAGCAGGTGCTGGCGCAGCGCTCCGACAGCTTGATCGAGGAACTGCAGGCCCATGACGTGCTGATACTGGCAGTGCCGATGTACAACTTCGGTATTCCCTCGCAGCTCAAGGCCTGGTTCGACCGGGTGATGCGTGCCGGTACCACCTTCCGCTATACCGAGCAGGGGCCGGAGGGGCTGGTCAAGGGTAAGCGAGCGGCGATCCTGACTGCCCGTGGCGGGCAATACGCCGGTACCGAGCTCGATACCCAGACCCCTCATCTCAAGGCGATGCTGGGCATGATCGGCATCAGCGACGTCTCGGTGATCTATGCCGAAGGGCTTGCCATGGGCGATGCGCTGCGTGAAGCCGCGCTCAAGGAGGCCCGCCAGGCCATCGATTCACTGGTCGCCGAT
>NZ_JAFIFK010000101.1 GCF_020832045.1 Halomonas sp. | reverse complement strand
CCTGCTGCTGGCTGCACCGGAGCGCAGGAAAGAGTCTAAAGAGCCCCTGCGGCTAGCTCCGCCTGGCAGCCAAGCGGGGCAGTGTCATGCGCAGGCCGGCAGCTTCGCATCGGTGCCAGCAAGCTCGTAAGCCTTCCAGAGCGCGGGCTTTACCGCCCTCTTTTTCATGTTCCACATCGCTCTCCAGCCAATCGGCATGGGCCTCGATCAGCGCCCGGTGGTGCTCGCCCCAGGCGCAGGGCTCCGCCCCCATCAGCTGGGTCAGGCGCCGGGCATAATGACGGGCCGCGCTGGGGCGACGATCGAGCAGGCTGACCTCCGCCGCCGCGATCAGGAAGCGATATCCGTTGTGGCCCACGCAGCCAGCATCCAGCAGCGCTTCACCCTGCTCGAGGGTCGCCAAGCGTGCCTCGGGGGCCTCTTCCAGCAGCGCCCGGGTGCCCAGCACCCAGGGGCCGATAAAGGCCTGCATTCGATGCTGCTCCACCAACTGCCAGGCGCGCTCGATGCTGGCCCGAGCTTCGGTCACCTTGCCGGTGATCAGCTCGACACGGGCGCGGCTTTCCAGCAGAAAGGCCTCGAAGCGCCATGAGCCCAAACCGCGTGCCACTTCCAGCGCCTGGGTGACCTGCTCGTCGGCCGCGTAAGGGTCGCCCTGGGAGAGTAGAATCCAGCCCGCCGTGAGCCGTGCCACCACCTCGGCACGCCGATTGCCGACCCGCTTGCCCAGCTCGGCGGCATCGAAACAGTCCGCAAGCGCCGCCTCGGTCTGGTTGGAATAGATACGCGCCGTACCCAGCATGAACAGATTGGAGGCTTCGAGATCGGCGTGGCCATGGGTTCGACAGAGCGTCACGCAGTGGTCGAACAGCTCGAGGGTGCTGAGCATCTGCCCCTCGGCATAGTGGGCATCGCCAAGCCCGCTCAGCGCCTGAATCTCGGTGCGTATGCCGCCACCACGGCGAGCCTGCTCCAGGGCCCGGGTGTGGTAGGCGCGGCTGGTGGCAAAATCACCCCGGGGAAAGTAGAGGTTGCCCTTGAGATAGAGCGCCTCGGCCAGGGGCAAGGGGTCTTCCAGCGTTTCGGCCAGGGGCAGCAGACCATCGAGTATCGCCTCTTCCGCCTCCAACGCATCGAGCATGTTCAACACCCGGGCCAACCACAGGTCGGCGGTGATGCGCTCATACTCCTCCCGGGCGAAGCTGCGCGCCGCTTCGAAGTGCTCCCGCGCCGCCTGGACCTGACCGCTCGCCATCGCCACCTGCCCCTGCAACAGCATCAGCCGGTACTCATCCTTCGGCGCATAGTCGATGGAGCGGCAATCCTTCAGCAGCGCCAGGGCTTCCTCGTAGCGGTAGCGGGCCATTTCCGCCACCACTGCCTGCAGGAACGCATTGGGCGCCTCCAGGGAGCGCGCGCGGTGAAGGTGGCGCGCCCGCAGTCCCGGCTCCGCCTCGCCATACAGCTCGGCCAGGCGCAGATGCAGACGGTCGCGCTGTATCTTGGGAATCCCTTCGTAGATCCCTTGCAGGATCAGGTCGTGCACGAAGCGGTAGCTGCCCTCTTCCAGCGGGCGAACCAGACTGTAGCGCTGTGGCAGTTCGGGCCGATAATCGGCCTGCCCTAACACCTCCTGCAGCAACGCCAGGGAGAAGCGCTGCCCCATCACCGCGGCAATGCACATGGCCCGGCGATCCAGATCGGTGAGTTGATCCAGCTTGGTCTGTACCAGATTGGCGAGGCTGGCCGGCAGGCTGCGGTGGGGATGAAACAGCAACAGCTGAGTCAGGAACAGCGGGTTGCCCTGGGCCTGGCTCACACAGCGAGCGGCATGCTCGGCGGGCACCGTGCCGAAGCTGGCCACCAGCGCCTCGGCTTCCTGGGCGCGCAGCGGCGGCAGCTCGATCAGCGTGAGCGGCAGCTCGGGCAGCTGCGGGCGCAGGCGGCTCTCCAGCGGGTCCTGCTCCAGGCGCGAGGTGAACAGCCAGATGACCGGCGCTTCCGAGGTCTCCTGCAGCAGCCCGGTGAGCGTGGTCAGCAGTGCCTCGTCGGCCCAGTGCAGATCCTCCACCACCACCAACTGAGGGCGATGAATGGAGCGCGCCAGCAGAATGTCGCGCAGTGCCGCAATCAAGCGCTGGCTGCGGGTCGACGGGGTCATGGCCGCATAGAGGCGCTGCGCCTCCTCCGGCTGAGCCAGCCCCAGCAGCGGACGAAGCAGCAGCGCATGATCCTCGGGCAAGCGCAGCGCCGCGAGACGAGCGAGCAGATGCGCCTCGTCTAACGTCTCAACCTTCACCTCACTCTTTCCCTCGCCTTTCGCTTCAACCTGCGCCTCGCCGGTGGTTTGCAGCAGCGAGCGTGTGAGCTGCATCAGCGGACCTTCATCGGCACGCGTACCGAAGTCCAGCACCTCGGCCTGATGATGATCGGCATGGGCCGCGGCCATTTCGGCGAACTCGGCGCTGAGGCGCGTCTTGCCGATGCCGGCCACGCCGCGAATGTAGATCAGATGCCCGGCCTGATAGGCCTGGGTACTCTCCAGGATGCCTTGCAGCTGGCCCAACTGCACCCGGCGCCCCACCAGCTCGAAGCGGGAATCCTGAGCCTCGTCCCGAGCATGGCAATAGCGCAGCCAGTCTCCGCCTTGATCGTCGAAGATGAAGCACTCCACAAGTTGCACCGCCACCCCGCGCTCGACCCAGACGCCGCTCTGCCCTACTGCTATCGCGGGAGCCGTATCGGACGGCCAGTGGCCAGCCTTGAGGTAAACAGCCTGGGCCACGCCCTGCTCCACCAGGGTGGCGGCACACAACAGGCCGCGCTGCGCGTCGCTGCGGTAAGCCCGGGGCAACCCGAACAGCGCCGTGCCCCCTTCCGCCAGGCTACCGCCGAAGTGCTCGACCCAGCTCGCCAGCGCTGAGGGATCGGCCGCCACGGCATGCAGCTGGATCAGCACACGGGCGCTCTCCATCTCCTCCATATCGGCAACAGAAACAGCGGCGGCTTCTTCGGCATCCACCGACAGTTCCTCGACCTCGACTTCGTAGATCTCGGCCAAGTGGCGAGCGGTACGATACAGCACCGCCTTGCCGCTCTCCGCCCGCTTGATGGAAGCGATGGAAACGCACAGGCGCCTATCAAAACAGTACTCGGCCAGCGCCTCCTGACTCAGGCCTAGCCGCTTGCGATGCTGCTTCAAGCGCTCACGATCCAGCCGCAAGCGACCGTCTTGGGGGATGATCAATTTGGGGTCCTTTGCCGGGTGGATGGAGAGAATGATCTTTAGTATGAGGCTAAGCCAAGCAGGGCATGGGCATGGGCATGGGCATGTGATGACTCACAGGCTTTAGCAGTTAGTCACGCTCCGACTTCTCCAGTTTCTTTAACGCAAAAAGCCCCTTTTCGGATACAGATCGGGATTTATCTGATGCAAATTTTTCAGCCAACTCCTTAACGACGACTCCTAGACTATCTCGCTCCCGGATAAGAACTTCGGCTGAAACTCGTCTAACGATAGACGAACTGTCTTCGGCAGATCTTTTCAACAATACAAGCAATGATTCCCGAACGTTTAACTTTCTCTCGTGAATTATGGGTCTTTCCCGCCCCTCACAATAACGAATATCTGTCCACTCCCACTTTCGACCGTCCATCCATACTATTCGCCCTTCAAAAAGACTGCGGTAAGCTTTAGCTCGCACTGTGGGTTGGATAGCAAGGCTAGCAATATCTTCCATTCTTTCATCGAGAATCGGCGTACGTCCAAGCTGAGTAAAGAGAGTCGGCATAGGCCCAGATGCTAAAAAAATCAACTTAGATCTTAGCAATGCGGCTACCTGCTCATCACATATGAGTTGAAGGACAACTTCTTTATCCTCTTGCTCAAGCCGCCCCCATGAGCCCCAATTGGAAAGAACAGCACATAGCACTTCAGCCACACATTCTGGATCAGTCGCTTTTGCTATTTCTGGCAGTTTTTCTCTTGCAGCCTCACGTACTTGTGGCACCCAATCATTAAGCCTTCGAATAGCAAGGCCAAAAAAGAAGGCATTGGGTGCCGCACCAGTCAGAGTGCGCAAAATTTTCTCGCGCTTGTAACCATCCCAACTAACAAGATCCAGCCAGGTTAACATCCCATCAGGCTTTGCCCACACTTTCCACTTTGGCGGCTTATATTCTCTTAAAGCCAGAGAAAACTCAGAACGAATCAGCCGCTCCCAATAGTCAAAATTCGAAAGAGGCAGCAGACATGTTGCATCAATAAGCGCAGACATATCGGCCACGACTCTCCCGCCCGAGTTCATTGAGCGAGCAAATTCCCTTACCGCCGCTATAACTTTATCTTCCGCAGCTTGAGATTGTTTCACTTTCTAATTCTCTATTAATACTCCAATGATGAGGGCAAAGCCTCTTCGGCCTCCACCGACAGCTCCTCAACCTCGACCTCGTAGATCTCGGCCAGATGATGCGCGGTACGATACAGCACCGCCTTGCCTCTCTCGGCCCGCTTGATGGAAGCGATGGAGACGCACAAGTTCCCATCAAAACAGTATCCTGACTCAGGCCCAGCCGCTGCGATGCCGCTTCAAGCGCTCACGATCCAGTCGCAGCGCCCGTCTTGGGGGATGATCACTGGTGGGTATCCTTTGCCGGATGAGTGGGGCATGAGGGGGATGGTTGGCTAACGCTGATCTAAACGCGGAAAAAGCACAGCTTTTTTCGTCGGTTTGAGCAACTTGTTAGAGCGTCTTACTTTCTGCACTAACAAACTAACTTTTAGTCCAATCCGCCAAAGCACTCTATTCAATTGTCAGAATTACAATACAGTGTCTTCTTGTGTTTTCTACATTTGCATACAATGCCACTTCTTCAACAAGCACTCGATTATTCGCTCGCATGCCAATGGCAGCCGGAAATAAAGATCATGCTGCTTCTGAGAAAATCTCTCAAGTATTTGGACCTCTTTATCTGAAGCAGTAGCCGACAAGCTGTATCCTTTTCCTCTTTTCTTGAGAAGTAAAGCCTCATTTTCTGCTGAGCGATCGTAGGCTATTCGAACGAATGAAGCAACGGCCTCATCTAGTTTCGGATGATCGAGTACATGGGCACACTTGTTGCGCAGCGCTCCAAGGGAAGCCAACGCTGGATAGAGCCACTCCACAAGCTCGTCCCCGTACAAGCCTTTCAGTAAAAAACATTTCTTTTGATAATTAAGATCTGTTGAACTGATCGCGTCTGGCACACGCAGAGCCTTTTGAATCAACTTAAAGACCAACTCTTCAACTATGAGGTGGGAATTAAGGATGTATAAAGTAGAATCTATTGAAGGAATTAGGGAAATAAAAACCTTCTCAAAGTATTCTAACTGCTGAGATTCCCTGAAGAAATTACGTAACGATTCTGAAAGCATAATCACCCTAACGATAAGTGCTGAGGCGGCGGGAGCGAAGCGTAAGCCGTCCCAGACGCGATAGCGGCGACAATAGTAACTTTTTATGTTACTGAAAGATACTTACGGGTAACCTCGGCGACTTGATATGAATATGACTCGTACCAATGCTCCTTGTGAAGTGTGACGGTATTTACCTGGCAGTCGGCGGGCCGTGCAGTAGTCCGACCACTGCAACCGATTGTTATGCCATCTCACGCTACAAACGACATCGATCACCAATCTGGCCAATCCGCCGGAACCAGCGCGGGAGGCTTTGTCCACGGCTCCTCGACCAGCGCATCCTGGAACCACTGCTCGCGCAGGTTCGCATGCTCAGTGACGATCAGTTGGAAGCCTGGAACGCCTTCCTGGGTAAACTTAAGCAACAACTCGAACAGGCGGCGCACCGCATCGAGATCAGCATCCTTTTCCGTCTTCTGCACTGAGCCATCGGCATCCCTGTAGATCTGTTCGGAGGGAAAGTAGACTTGTGTTGGTTGGTCAATCAGCAGGAAGCGCGGAATCGGGCGGTTGTTCTGGGCCGCAAACAGATGCAAGGCGAGCAGCGCCGACAGATGGTAAGCCAGATGATTTTCGCCGCCGCCGGTCCGGCTCATCGGCACAGGACGCTCAGGTCGATCAAAGATGATCGTCAGCTGCGGCAGGTTGAGCCGTGCAGGGTAAGGAGCAAATTCGGCGTTGAACTTCTGGATGTATCGCGATAGCTGTGCGGAGATGTTGTTGAGGATCGATGTCAGGCGCTCGTTGCTGTCGTCAGCACCAATCTGTTCCTCAAGCTGCTTGACCTTATTGTTGAGACGACGATTCTCCGCTTCTAGTTTGGCAAGATCCTCATTCGGGAGAAGCGTTTCCAAGAACAGACTGATACGGCCGACCACGCGCGCGGCCGCGTTGTTGCGGTTGCCCATCTGGGCGATAACCTCGTTGGCCGAGATCACCGCGGACAGTTCCGCTTCCTTCTGCTTGATATCGCTCGCTATCCCGTTTGTTTTACTAGTCAGCTCGGCTAGGTAGGCTTCGAGCTTAGGACGCTGGCCGGTGGCGATGCGCAATTCCTTGTCGAGTGAGTCCAATTCGTTGAGCAGGACGACGGCGACCGGGGACTCCAGTGCCAAGTTCCGTTCACTGAAGGGCCATTGCCACTCACCACTGTCAGGGTTCTTCGGCAGCGCCTTGATCGAGGCGAGCCGGTTTAACTGTTCAGCGGCCTCGTTTTCGTAGCCGCCGGCACGTCTAGCGAACTGTCGCGCGGCATCGATCCGGGCCTGAGTGTCGCGGCGATCTTGGCGCAACTGGACCAGGTCCTCCTCCAGAAGCGAAACGCGACTGCCATCGTCATCTGGCACTGTTTCGGGTTTCCAAGACAGCGCCAACCTCAACGCCTCGATGACCCCTTCGGCATTCGGATTCTCCTCGGTGTTGATGACCCCGACCGCCTTTGCTTCCGAGTAGAGGCCGATAGCCTGCTCATGCGACGTGTCGACGGCGTCGCGCGCCCGCTCCAGCTTCTTGTTGTTGAGCCTCAGATCCCGTTGCGCTATGCGCAACTTGGATTCCAACTCATAGCAGTCGTTCGAGGAGACGCCGAGCAGGATCGGCAGCGTGTCGCGGATCGCCTGCGGCTGGAACTGCTCGTTCTGTCGATAGAACAGTTGGTCCTTATTGGCGACCAGCCCCTGCTTCTGGAACAGGTAGTAGAACGTGTGCTTAACGTTCGCGTCGTAGCTAATGCGGCTGTGTTCAAGCGCGACCTGGGTGCGATTCTCAGGAATACCGAGCAGGCGCGACAGTAGTTCGACGATACTGTCGTCGTCAGTGTTTACCATCAACTCCTTGAACGCGGGCACCTGCAATTGGGCACCTCTTCTCAGCATTGCCGTGCTGCAACTGGTCCCACCACCTGGCGGGGTTGGCTTGGCAACCAGTACCTGTTCTTTGTCGAACTGATAGATCACTGTGAACCAAGCCACCTTGTCGCGGATGATGCCTTCGGGGACGTTGAACGAAGAGCGTCCCATACAGTATTCGATAATCTCAGAGAGCGCGGACTTTCCGGTGGAGGAACGACCGGTGATGACGTTGAGTCCATCTACCTTGAACCAGAGGTCGCGGCGCTGCCCGTCATGGCTGTAGACATGGATGGATCTGATCTTCATGGCCGAATCCCTAAAGTCGTGTAAACAGTCGCCCGATCGGCGATGCGTGCGAATTCCTTACCGACAATGCGCGCCACTTTCTGGCAGGAAACGGTTTCGGCGGTTCCATTGACGGTCTTGCGCACTTTCTTGGGCACGGTCTGGATACGCCCGTCTTCCGCGATGGCGATGCAGCCCCTTTCCATTAGCAAACCGAACCCCTCGAAGGCATATGGCAGCATCTGCGTAGCCCGGTCGGCGAAACCCACCATGATTTGCTGGTTCTTTTCTGCGGTCTTGAGCAGGTAACTGCGCGGACTGCTGACGATCACGTCGCGGGAATCCTTGTGCAGGCACAGGGGCAGCACAAGCAGCGTCAGCGAGAAAGGCATGCCGCGGGCGTCTTCTTCCTCATAGCCGTGCAGAGCGCGGGATAAGACCAAGCCGCAGAATGCAGGGTTGAATAGGTTCCGGATCTCGAAGGGGCGCTGATCCCATCGCTTCATGTGGCCACCCCCAGCACCTCACCAAGGCGATCAAGGAATCTGGGATGCCAGTAGACCTTGGGTTCTGGCGTGGCATCCGCCAAGATGTGGAAGCTGCCGCGAAGGACATAGGGCTCGGTCACCCGTGCGCGGATGCGTAGGGATTCAATCTTCCCGGTCTCAAATTCTGCCCAGTTATAGAGGGTAGCGCCGGCTTCGCGCAGTGCTTCTTCCGCGCTGTCGTCCTTCAGTTTCTCGAAAGCGACATCCTTGTAGCGCCCCCACTCATCGGCGAGGCGATCTTCGTACTCCTCGACCTCTCCCAACGCAAGCAGGTTCTCGCGCGCCCAAGCTGACCGTTGTTCGAACGCCCGGTAATAATCCAGAATCGCACTCCTGATCCGATTCGAGGAAATGCCGATCTCGCGCAATTGCGCCACGAACAGCCGCGGGTCTTCATCAGTGTCGATCTCGTCAGTGGGCACCTTTCCACGGAAGGTGATAGGCAGGTTGTCTGCCTTGTATTCCTCGGCGAAGTTCGAAAGTTTGTCCGACACCTCATAACCAAAGATCCCTTCTGGCCTAGTGCCAGTCAACTGTGTGATCACGGCATCGGTCCACCAGCCCTCCAGCCGCTCGAAGACGAACTCGCGGTGTTCGCGCCGAATGCTACGCATGTGCTTGTCCCTTATAAGCTCCGGAATGTCGCCGATGCGTGGGCTTCCATCGAGAATTAGGATTCGCTCGAGAAAATCCTGCTTTTCGGGATCGCTCAGTTCGTTGAAAGCCGTGGCGATCGGCGCGATCAGTTTTGATTTCGATCCGGCAAGCGCGGCATCGGCAAGCTCAGTCAGCGTTGTCGAATCACCGTTAGGGATGGGCTGATCGGGGAGAAGGCGGGCTAGGAACGAGCCGCTCGACACCGTGCCGGTGGTAAACAGGAAGAACCGCAGGTTCGATGTAGCGCGGCCATCCCGGTTGTAACGCGTCAGCCAGATGTTGACGGACTTCCAGAAATCCGTTGACAGGTCGGTCACCCTATCGCCGACCGCCTTGTGCTTGAGTGATGCCAAGAACTTACCGCCGTCGACGTCGACGAAGTCGAGGTCGTCATCCTTTTCCAGGAAGATGGCAGTGTCTTCTGGCAATTGGAGTAGTTGTAGCAGGGCGAGGCGCGCTTGATAGATGTATCCCAAGCCTTGCTCGCCAGCGGAGAAATTGTCAGTGGTTTTTCCAATCATCGGTTCAATCGCTACTTAGCATGGGTACACCAGCGACGACGCTGCCTTCTTATCGGCATAACATCTGCAATGAGCCGCGGCTGCGATGTAGCCGTCGCGCTCCATGGCTGTGTTATGCCATGGCATCCACAAACACATTTTCGCGATGCCAGGTCATATATTTTGTGTGCTCAGCCCTCAGGTCGACTTTCATGCTTACGCTGCATCTCAGAGCTTTCCTCGCGGAATCCGATAGCACTTTTGATATCATGATCTCGCCCTTATTGTTGAATGAAATAAGTCCTCGGTCGAACAGCGCATCCAGATTTGGCAATAGGAGAAGCCCGTTAAAGGCATCCAGTCGCTCCTGGTTCGTTGAATCCCTCCAAGGCTGGATATGTGATGCACGTAGAACAGAGATGTGATCACACCCCGTTAAGCAGCACCCGTCCCATAGAGAGATGAGCCTCCCTCTAAATAGCCCTTGGCCAACGCGCGCCTTTTTTAAATGGTGCTTTTCTGTATCGGTCAGATCTAGCGTTTCATAAACATCCTTCTCCGCCATATCGTCAAGGAGTATTTCTATTTCCGGCGTAAGCCAGTACTTCCTTAAGACGCCGAATGCCCCTGTCTTGGATGCTTGAACGCCTATAGTAGAGCAGAAGTCTAGGTAGGCACGCTCAAGCGTGGCGTCCGCGCGGGGAGGTGATCCATGGATTTCGTTGATTGCCGCATTTGTCACGCGCCCATCCTTGTGTGGGTTCTGCGCGTGCGACGCCAGTTTGTTCCCAGCGTATCCAACGAATCGAGACGGCGCGAATGAGAAGCCTCTAGATGCCATGTACGGCAAAAAGCACGTCCCCCGCTTAATCAGGCTTTTGTATTCATCTAGATCTTTGCCGACAGATGACCTTCCCCGCTCCAACTCCGCGAGGCTCTCGTCAATTTGTCCAAAAAGTCTAAAATCACCCAGCCTTCCGTATCCTCAATCAATTGGGAAAAGAATTTATCTATTTCTTGCAACCGAATGATCTCTTTATTCCCGAATTTATCGGAAATACTTTTGAATATCGTGCTACCAGCGCTTATCGGGTCCATAAAATTGCCTTTGTACAGCTAACGCACAGCTAACGTGCTGGGTGGCACGTAGCGGAACCCAGCACGTTGAGCGCCGCGTTATATGGTTCCAAAAAGCGCCTCATATACTTCGACCGATGTTCCGTACTGCCTGAACTGTCCCTTGGGAACGGTCCGGATAGCAGGCCTCTCGGCCTTGACGCCGTCCGAGTTCCCCTTGGTGTGTTTCGCTACCCGAAAACCAGAAAGGTCCGGCAAAGGCTCACCAGGGAGACCGCCGAAGAACAGGAATGGCCCCAAATCCAACGTACCCGGATCGAATCGCACCCAGATAACTGCACCGGACGGTTTTGAGCCGAGCGCCGTGTGTATATTCTGTGTGGCAGCTCGAGCGTCCTTGTGAGAGGCCTTGAGCAGAATGTGACGGACGACTCCAGCCTCCTCCGCGATGAGATCGTAGCCGCTGTTGTCCACTTCGGGCTTGGCAACCTCGAGCTTGCATTCGCGGCTAAGCCACGAGTGCTTCAATAGCTCTCCCACGAACAGATGCTCGATTAGGCGCTCCCGATACGAGGAGTGTATGAAGTGCTGATCCACAATACTTAGTCCGTATAACGCCAAGCTCACCGGTAAATTGGGAGCGCAGCGAGTAATTTATCCGCGTGCAGCTTTTTGTTAGGCATCGAACCGACCAAGGAGCATCGTTTACCGTTCGTCGACTACTTTATACACCCGTTTATAAAAATTTCCATAGATATCTATTATTCATATCCTAGGCAATGCATTCCAGTCTACTTCGTGGGAAATGTTCTGCGTAAGATTAGTTAGCACATCTCCAACTACTATATATGACCGCCAGCTCTTGACTTTAGAGTCCAGTCATTTTCGAAACAGTCTTTCGCTGTTCCAGCGTGAGCCTCAACTAACCGACAGCGCATGTCTGAGTCATCGTCAAAAACCGTGAGCCAGATACTGAAAAATCCCGCTTTTTTGGCCGTAGAAACAATATACTCCCGAAAGTCGATATTGTTGTTGTTCGCGAGTGTTCTCCGCGCAACTTGAGCAAGGGTCCATACTTCCTCTCGATCCATATACCGTTTATCTCGACGAGCCGGTTGTTTAGCGAGAGGTTGTCCAGGGTGACGATCTAACCCCACAAGCTCTATTAGGGCGGTCGCTTTTTGCTTAATGTGAGGAGCCAGCGATACTGAAGGCTCCACTAGTCCACCAGCTTTGTACTCAATAGCCATGAGAGTATTGTCTCTATCAGGCCACAGAAAATCCTGGTTATTTGTTATCTTTACACCTTTTGTTGAATTGCAATTGTTGCAGCCAATAAGAAAATTCGTCCAATCGGTTTCGCGCGCACTATCAGAGCTTTTTGGCGATACATGCTCTACAGCCAGACCAGTAGGAATGAATCGTTCGCAGTAGCTGCAGTAACGACCAAAACAATTCTCCAGATCGTCGATGGCATCTTGATATCTCGTATAAACCTGAGGAGCTGCAATCCTAGTAATGGGTCTCATTGATCTGTTCCTCCCTTTGCTAGAATTCTAAGTAAGGCGTGCACTGCAGGATCTGATGTGAAAGGTTCGCTTGCGTCCCGGTAAGACAGCTCAGCTGCACGTAACTTCTCGGAGTCAACCAGTTGCGGGTCGACAGCCTTTTTCTCAAGAAGAGTGAAATACTGTTTCGCTGCGGCACTCAACTTTTCTGATCGAATGCTACGTTGAGGCACGGAAACTCCTTGAATGTCCTCTGCTATATCCTCGATGCTATTGCCACCATCCAACGCACTTGAAAACTTCGGTTCGATAGAAATGATTTTGTCGCGACGTGTCGCCTGAATTACAAAAGGCGAATGAGTAGTTGCAATGAATTGACAGTTGGGAAACAAGTCTTCTAATGCGGGAACAATTCGGCGTTGCCACTTAGGATGAAGGTGAACATCGATTTCATCGATAAGAATTATAGCCCCGCCTTCTCCAAACATTTGATCGGTATTGTTGAGCGAAAGTTGCCTTGCGATATCGACAAACAATGTAAAAAGGCGCTGCTCACCATCGGAAAGTTGATGAAGACTGAGTGTGCCAATTTTACGATTGAACATGATTCGAGGCGTAAGCTTTACCTCCAGCGAACAAGATAACAGTAACTCACGGACCGAGGTCGGCATCCTCATATCCTCCCAGATCTCATGTAGACTTGGGAGCCTTCTATCTTTGCGTCTGTTCTCCAAACCCTCTGGAGTAAGAATTACCTTCGCCTGATCAGGCCAAATGAAAGGTCTTTTCCGTCGTGTCAATGCCTCCTCAAACCAGCGCATTGCAAAGGCTCGAGCTTGTTTTTGTATGTCTGCATCCAATAATGACTTCTCTGCTGCACTTTCTGATGTCACTAGGGAACAAGCATAAGGTTCGAAACGCCAATAAAAGTCATCCATATCAGAGGAAAAGGTCGCAAGCACTCTGTTAACAAACCTTCTCACAGAATTACTATTTCCAAACCATCGTTCTTTCTTCGCCGGAGTTGTTTGAGAGACATTTCTCTCAGACTCATAGAGAAATGCTTCGCTAGTTCGAAACGAATCATTCTCTATATTCTTAACCCGTTTGGTGTTCTTTGTTCTCATTGCTGAGCAAACAGCTTCGTTCGATGAATAAAGTAGAATTAAGGGTGGCTTTCCTCTGTAGCCTGATCGCCTTGAAGGCTCCCAAAGTGTCTTCCGAACTTGAAATTCTTCATTACTATCATTTGAGTGACTAATTACCGCTTTAATTTCAGCCGTGCGTGCATACAATCGTATGTCATCGTCTTCTAGTCTCGGACGCCTTCCCATTTGACGCGAACTACCCAGCGCCGCCATCACCCCACGAAGTGTAGTCGTTTTGCCAGCTCCATTCTCACCTACGAGTAAGTTAAAGCCAGGTTGAAATCTAAATATACGTTCATCAAACTGACGAACATTGGTTAATGTCAATATGTGTAGATGCATAGGTGTCAACTGTCCAGAATTCGCTGAGGCTCTTTATATTTATCTCGAATGGTAGGCGTCCGATCAACCCATATTTAGCCACCGACGTGTTAACCCGATACTTTTTTTTAAGCTGGCACTACCATGAGTCGAGCCTAACGCCCGCGTTACGGGCTGGTTTGGAGCGGCAGCGGAAAACCAGTCCCGGTACACGCGATTGTTATGCCCTATTGGCGCCAGTAACCTCCAGAACATTCGAACTGAAGTACCCCCGGGAAGTCCCAGTTTCTGATCAAGTAACGTTCCGATCCTTCCTTTGCGCGATCAATGTGGTCTCGATTCAATGCCGGCTTG
This sequence comes from Halomonas sp., assembly GCF_020832045.1. GTDB lineage: Bacteria > Pseudomonadota > Gammaproteobacteria > Pseudomonadales > Halomonadaceae > Halomonas. The sequence continues at coordinate 1,447 of NZ_JAFIFK010000101.1, read as the reverse complement.
TGGGCCGCAATTAGAATTGATTCAAGTATAAGGGTTTGACTATTCGATAGCGGCTGATCAGCTACTCCCGTGGAATAAGAAAGGTTCTGGTGATACCAGAAACGCCCCTTGAAGTGCTCATCGAACCTGACGGTGAAGTTGCGCTGGCCGCCCTGGCTTAGCTTTGTTTCACCGATGTAAAGCAAAACATCCGAGCCGTAGACTGGATGAGATCCATATATACAGTAGAAACCGGAGCCCTCTAGTCTCCTATCGTTCTCAGAGTCGAGCTTATAGCGCTGTTCCTTCTCATCGTATTGCACCGGGCGTCGCTGCGACCAGGAAATATCGATTACTTCTAGTGTTGGCACTTTTCCCCCTAGGCATAACAGTGATTGGACTGCACGTCCTGATATCCAATGAAAACCCTACGCGTTCAACAACATTATCTGGCGCACTTCATTTCTTCTAACTCATTGATATTTCTTGCATAAAAGTATAACTCGGCCACCCATGCTGAATTCGCGCGCATACTCGTTTTGCCGGCTCCAATATACTGTATGCAAATTAAATAATAGTATTGAAGGCAACCACCGCTTCACACCGCGACAGTTAACCGCTCCCCAAACCAGCCCAAAGCCGCGCCGCCTCCCCCGTATAAAGAAGCCACCCAAGCAACCCACAGTTAAACACTACCCCACACCAAAATATGGCCTGAAACGGCTGCTTCCTGGTTTTGTGCCGAAATACCCGCTGCGCTACCAGCGCACAGGGCCAGCCACCGATCAAACCCGCGAAGAGAAGCGTGGCTTCAGGTATGCGCCTTCTGCCCTTCCCTGCAGCGGCTTTGTCGATGCCGTACATGGCGAAGGTGATCACGCTCAGCAGCACGTATGCCGCTAAGAGCTGGATTGGCACGTGGCCGGCACAGCTCATGGCTGCCAGGAATGCGAAGAACGCAGCTGCTATGGCGCATGGCGTCATCAGTCCTCTCGAGCGCGGGGATGCATGGCGTGCTGCTTTCAGGTAGAGCGCTTTCTGGGCTTTCGGTCTGTGCTGGCTGTCTTGTGTCAGCTGGTAGGTAATCGGCTCATTGACTGTTGGCCGACGCCCATCGCGGGGAAAGGCGCTGATATGGACGAACACGCGAGGGCCGCCTGTGGCTGGCGTGATGAACCCGAAGCCCTTGTCGTCGTTCCACTGTGTGAGCTTGCCTTCGTGCCGCATCGGTTATCTCTGTGTCATGAGTATTCGTCGGAGAATACCACGCGGCGAAATCGACTTTTAAATCCAATAAGTTAATGAGATTTTCAGATATAGCTGGGTATTGTCAGGCGGGAAAAAGAGGGAGACGGGGCACGCTACCGCCCCTGCTGGCAGAATGGATGATAATGAGCATCATCCTTAGTGCGGCAGTCCCTGCGTAATCTTGGTTACTAGGCTTTGTTCGAAAAGGCAGCGAGCGAAG
>NZ_JAFIFK010000064.1 GCF_020832045.1 Halomonas sp. | reverse complement strand
AACGAAAGCTCGAGGAAGAACGATGTCGCGGCCGTTATCGCATTGGCTTCTGTTGGTGGCTCTAGCAGTCGTGTGGGGCAGTTCGTTCGGCTTGACCCGGGTTGCCGTGGCGGAGCTGACGCCGGCCATGCTGGTGGCCGGGCGCAACATGATTGCCGCCTGCGGCCTGTTGCTGCTGGTTCTGATGCTGCGCCGCGCCTTTCCCCATGGGCGAAGGGTTTGGGGCTACATGCTGGTCATTGCCGTGGTCGGCAACATGCTGCCGTTCCTGCTCATCAGCTGGGGGCAGCAGCGTATCGACAGTGGGCTGGCGGGTATTCTGATGGCGGTAATGCCACTACTTACGCTGGTTCTGGCGCACTTTCATGTGCCCGGCGAGCGCATAGTGCCTCAGCGACTGGTCGGCTTCTTGATCGGCTTCGTCGGCATTCTGACGCTGATTGGACCGACAGCGCTGTGCGATCTGGGAGGGCGTGGGGAGCTGCTGCTGGCACAGCTGGCTGTATTGGGCGGGGCGGTCTGCTACGCCGTCAATGCCATCGTCTCGCGACACAAGCCGGCAAGCGATCCTTGGTCCACCTCTGCGCTGGTCCTGAGCATGGCATGGCTTCTGACACTGCCGCTGGCCATGGTCACCTGGCCCGTCGAGGCGACAGCCATACCCGCTCTGTCCCCAGCGGCCCTTTGGGCCGTCGCGGTGCTCGGTCTGGTCTGTACCGCCCTGGGCAGCGTCATCTATTTCAGTCTGGTAGCGGCAGCCGGACCTACCTTCCTGTCGATGATCAACTACCTGATTCCGCTCTGGGCGGTGTTGATGGGTACGCTCTTTCTGAACGAGCGACTCGAGTGGAATCAGTTGCTGGCGATGGCCCTTATCCTGGGCGGAGTGGCCTGGTCCCAGCGGCGCTAGCATTCAGCGTGTGATCAGACGTCCGCTGGCATCGACATCCATACGCAGGTTGCGTCCCGCCAGCAAGGCGAAACCGATCGCCAGCGCGACGATGGCAAGCAGCACGCTGGTCATGGTGTTCATGCTGACCTCGAACTGCAGCAGGATGCCCACCGCGAGCGGGCCCAAGGCGGCCAGCGTATAGCCACCCCCCTGGGCCAGGCCGGAGAGCTTGCCGGTCAAGCGCGAATTGGCCGTACGCAGCACAATCAGGGTCAGGGCAAGACTGAAGCTGCCGCCCTGGCCTAGCCCCAGCAGCACTACGCCGAGCCACCGCCAGCTTTCCCCGGCTTGCAGCAATAGCCACAGACCAGAGCCGACACAGGCCATGACCAGCAGCAGCGCCGGGCGCTGGTCACGGCTGAAGCGTGCCAACCAGGGCGCGCCCAGGGCCGAAATCAGCTGAACCATCACCGAAGCGCCCATCATCCAGCCGGCTTCCGCCTCGCTGTAGCCGCGGGCCTGGAGCAGGGTTGGTAGCCAGCCGAAGACGATGTAAGCCAAAGATGACTGGGTCCCCATGAATACCATCACCTGCCACGCCAGCGGTTGGCCAAGAAGCTCGCGCATACTGCCGCCGGAGGCGGCAGTAGCTATGGGTTGTGGCGTTCGTGGCATCAAGATGAGCCAGGCAACCAGTGCCAGGAGGGCAAGCAGCCCCCAGCTCATCAGGCTTTGGCGCCAGCCGCCCAGTAGGTCTGCCAGCGGTATGCTCAAGCCGGCACCCAAGGCGCCGCCAAGACACAAGGCCATCGTATAGACCCCGGTCATGAGGTCCGCGCTGCCGGGGAGTTCGCGTTTCACCAAGGCCGGCAGCAGGGTGCCGGCAATGCCGATGGCGGCGCCAGCCAACAAGGTGCCGACGAACAATAGCGGTAGCGCGGGGGCGCCGCGCAGCAGCAGACCGACAATCAACACTCCGAGGGCCAGAGACAGGGTGGATTCGGCGCCAACGCGTTTGGCAAGCCAGGGTGCAAGGGGGGCGAAGATGCCCAGGCAGAGTACCGGTAGCGTCGTCAATGCACCGATGGCCAGCGGGCTCAGGCCGGTATCGGCCTTGAGGCGAACCAGCAGCGGTGCGAGAGAGGAGAGGGCGGGCCTCAGGTTGAGGCCGACCAGTACCATCAGGAAAAGAAATAGGGCGATACGTCGTGGATCGGGTCTCGCCTCAGTCGTCATGGTCCCGCCGCTTGTCGGTGCTCCTGCGACGAGGTTGCTCTTTGCCGGAAATCTCTTCGCCGCGACGAGCGATCAAGGGGTGTTCATTGACCCCGTGAGGATCGAAATTGACCCGTCCGGGATCGCCGGCCCCTTGGAGTTGGCGGCGAATATCGGAGACATCTTCAACGCTGATCCACTGCTCTTGATCATTCACCATCTGACGCTGTGGACTCAGCGGCCCATCGTAGGTCCAGCAGCGTTGAGGTACCTGAGCGACGTACCAACTGCGGCCGTTCCAGTGCGCATGGCCATGGGCGTCCAGTTGCAGCGACTCAAGAGGGATCAGGGCGGCAAACAGTCTGGCGTTGAGGACCAGTCCGCCATTGACCATATTGACGGCGCCTTCGTAGTGGCCGGCATGGAGGTCTTGGAGGACGATGCTTCGCTTGGCTCGGGGCTCGACGCTGCCTTGGCCGCAAAGATGCAGCAGGTTGTCATCGATCTGCTTGATGACCCAGACCGGAATGGGTTGCTTTCCGGTCAGCCACTTGAGCATGTTCGAGTCTCCTTGCAACACCAGACGAATTGTAATTCAGCAGCTTATATCGTACTGCCAAAAGCATGGCAGTACGACAGGCTGTATACAATCCCACAAACCACCCTTGACTACCAAGCCCGGCGACGGGCCGGTGTCAGGCGCGTCGTGTGCGCTGGCCGCGACTGCGGCGCCGCGGCGCCTGGGCATCGCCGTTAGCGGCATTGCCATTACTGCGCTGGCTTGCCTGGTTACGGTCGCCGCCTTGGCGAGCCTGGCCAGAGCGTCCGCCGCGCTTGCCGCGACCGTTCTCGATCGGTTCCGGCTTGGCATTGGGGTCGGGCTCGAAGCCGGGTTCGATACGCTTTTCCAGATCGCGTTTGATAAGCCGCTCTATGCCTTTCAGCAGGCCGTGCTCGTCGACACAGACCAGTGAAACGGCCTGGCCGTCGCTGCCCGCGCGACCGGTGCGACCAATGCGGTGGACATAATCCTCGGCGATATTGGGCAGCTCGAAGTTGACCACGTGGGGCAACTCGCTGATATCCAGGCCGCGAGCGGCGATGTCGGTGGCGACCAGCACCTGCAGTTCACCATTCTTGAAGGAGGATAGCGCCCGGGTACGTGCCGATTGGCTCTTGTTGCCATGGATGGCCATGGCAGGAATGTCCTGCTTCGAGAGCTGTTCGGCCAGGCGGTTGGCGCCATGCTTGGTACGGGTGAAGACCAGCACCTGATTCCAGCCGTGCCGGCCGATCAGGTGGGCCAGCAGCTCACGCTTCTTCTCGCGGTCGACGCGATAGATCGCCTGATCGACGGTTTCGGCCGTAGTGTTGCGCCGTGCCACTTCGATCTTCTCGGGATTGTCGAGCAGCTTGCCGGCCAGCGTCTGGATCTCGTCCGAGAACGTAGCCGAAAACAGCAGGTTTTGACGTTTTTCGGGCAGTGCCCGAAGCACCTTCTTGATGTCGTGGATGAAGCCCATGTCGAGCATGCGGTCGGCTTCATCGAGCACCAGAATCTCCACCTTGGAGAGATCGACATGCTTTTGCTGATGCAGGTCGAGCAGGCGACCGGGCGTGGCGACCAGCACATCGAGGCCGGGGCGAATGGCATCCACCTGGGGCTGTTGGCCGACACCGCCGAAGATGACATGGCTCTTGAGCGTCAGGTGGCGGCCGTAGTCGGCCACGCTTTCACCTACCTGGGCAGCCAGCTCCCGGGTCGGGGTCAGCACCAGTGCACGCACCTGGCGCTTGCCGGGACGCGGGCCATCGGCCAGACGCTGCAGCATCGGCAGGGTGAAGCCGGCGGTCTTGCCGGTGCCTGTCTGGGCGCTGGCCAGCAGGTCGCCGCCCTTGAGTACGGTGGGGATGGCCTGGAGCTGGATCGGGGTCGGGGTGGTGTAGCCCTGCGCTTCGACGGCACGCAGCAGTTCGGCACGCAGGCCGAGTTCGGAAAAAAGGGTCATGCGGTCTCCGCAGATACGCCTGTGCCACGCCACGTGCTGAGCACATGACCAGTCCCGGGCCAAGACGTGAGAAATTCGGTTCAGGGGCGCGGCAGGAGGGACTACGAGTCGCCGCGTGCCCGTATTATGCCAGCTTATTCCCCGGGGTGCAGCATTCCTTATGTTTCCCGCGCTTCGGTCAGCGCTTTCTTGAGCCGGGCGAGTACGGCGCCGTTCAGGCCTTCGATGTCGTCCAGCGCTTCGGGCGTCAGGCGCTGAAAGCGTTCGGGGTCGCTGATGCCGTGCAGGAAGATCCGCTCGGCACTCGCTTTGCCGACCCCGTCGATGCGTGTGAGGCCGGCCGCGTGGCGTGAGAGTAGGGCGTTGCGTTGCGCTGTGTCGAGATGTTCCCAGCCGCCCCGCTGATGGAGATCGCAGGCCAGTCGGTCGAGACCTAGGCGCAGCCGCTCCACCAGTGCTCCGGCCACTTCGGGGTCGATCGTCTGAAGTGACTGATCGAGTGCCTCGAGGGAGTGGTTGATCGCCTGTAGGCGGTCGACGGCGGATTGGGCCGTCTGGTCATCCAGTGCGGCGAGTAGCTCTTGCTCGAGCTCACGGACGAGATGGCGCAACGCCTCAGCGTTATCCTGTTCCGTAGGGGACTGGGCAGATGGCGTGGCTTGGGGGCTGGCCGACATGAGGCTTCCTTGTGTGTTCTTGGGCAGATTCGATCCTGAACAAGTGTCCGGCTCTCTTGAGATTAGCCGATGAAGTCGCGGTGAGCCCGAATCAGCGGTGCAGTCTGATGCCGGTGGCAATTTCGCTGGCAACCTGGTCCCAGCTGTTGCCCAAGGCGCGAACCAGGGCGGGGTAGCCGTCGTCGGCGAGCTCCGCCTCGACGTGAAAGCGCTCCATGGCCAGCAGGCGGCCGTCTGCTGCCAACAACTGCCACTGACCGCTGGTAATGGCCAGCCCGTCATAGCGGCCCTGGAATCGTTCCACTTCGAGGCGCAGACGCAAGGCTTCACTGCGACCGAGACTGGCCTCCTCGCGCATGACACGAGTGTCCGGGAGGTGTTCGGCCAAGCGTGCCCGAAGGCCGCGCTCCAACTGGCGTCCCAGCGGTTCGGCCCAGAGGTGCTGGCGAGCGGCATTGAGAGAGATGTCGTCGAGCTGCAACACGATGCCGTCGACATCCAGATAGTGCGCCAGTCGGGGGGACTGCACGATCAGCAGGTGGCCCGCGCCGGCGCTGCCGCCCGCCGGCGCCGTGGCGCTTTCAGGCAGCATGTAACGATTGGCCGGGGCGCTGGGTGAGGCGCAGCCGACGAGCATCAGCATGCTCGACAGCAGTGCAAGCCAGGACATCCACTTCATGCATCTCTCCCTATTCGTCTTGAATGTCATCAGCATAGTGTGTCGGTGCCTGCGGGCTCAGTTGCCACGGGGTGCTCTTGGAACCGGGTCCTCGGCGTCCAGGCTGTCGAACAGCAGCGCGCGAGGATTTTCATTGAGCGTGCGAGTGACCGGCTGCAGGTCGCGCATAAGACGCTCGAGTCGCTCGGCAGTGGCCGTGAGATCGCGATAGGCGCTGGAGTCCGGCGACAGCCCCGCCAGTGTCTCACGCAACGCTTCAAGTGAGGCGTTGAGGTTGGCCGGCAGGTTGCGCGTGCCTGGGTCGTCGAGCACGCTTCTGAGAGATGCGCTCAGCTCGCGCACTTCCTCGAGCATCGCCTCGGAGCGGGTCAGGTTGCGGTCGAGCCCGGCGAGCAGCGGTTCGATCTCCAGGTCATTGAGCTTCTCCAGCAGAGCCGTGACCTGGGCCTCGATCTGGGCAAAGCCGGCCGAGGTGGTGGGGAAGACGGTGCGCTCGCTGAAGATCTCCTCCTCGTAGTGCTCCGCTTCGTCACGGTAGAAGTTGATGTCGACGAACATCGCGCCGGTGAGCAGATTGCCCGATTTCAGTGCCGCACGCAGGCCCTGACCGAACAGACGCTGAAAACGTTCGTCCCACTCTTCGAGGTCGAGCTGCTGATTCTCGATACCGAGGCGCTGCGGTTCGATGCGGATCAGAACCGGAATGGCAAAGCCGGCGCGGGCTTGGGTCTGGGCGGCGGTGAACTGCCAGGGCACGGCGGCCACGGTGCCGATACGTACGCCCCGAAACTCCACCGGAGCGCCGCGTGACAGCCCGCGCACGCTGTCTTCGACCAGCAGTACGTACTCCAGGTAGCGGTTGAAGGTCCCCTGTCTGGCGGACTCCTCGTCGGGGTAGAGGTTGAAGGTGGCATCGCTTTGAACCGGCCTGCCTCGGGGCAGGTCTTCGGGCACGCCGAAGGTTACGCCGCCACCCAGCAGGGCTTCCAGGGATTCCACGTTGACGCGAATGCCGTCGGCATCGAGGCGCAGGTCGATACCGCTGGCCGACCAGAAGCGCGTACTGTCGGTGACCAGACGATCGTAGGGGCTCTCGATGAAGATGCGCTGGTTCATGCGTCTGGCGTCGGCATCGAAAATGACCTCTTCGACCCGGCCCACGGTGTAGCCTTGGTAGGTCACGGGGTCGCCGGGTCGCATGGAGTTGCCCAGCTGGCTGATCAGGTTGATTCGCAATCCGGGGGTGTCGGCAGAAGCCACGGGTGGCAGGTCGCTGACCTGGAACTCGCGTACGCCGGGGTCGCCGCTTCCCGGTTGAAGCTGGATGTAAGCTCCGGAAAGCACGGTGCCCAGCCCGCTGATACCCTCGCGACCGATACGCGGCTTGACCACCCAGAAGCGACTGCCCTCGTTGAGCATGGCCTCGGTGTCGGGAGCCATGCGCGCCGTAATCACGGTATGCGACATATCCTCGGAGAGCTGTACCTGAGCAACGCGTCCCACCTCGACATTGCGCGTCTTGATCAAAGTACTGCCGGCTTCGATGCCCTCGGCATTGCTCATGGTCAAGGTGATCAGCGGGCCGCGGCTGCGGTAGTTGTCGTAAACCAGCCATAGGCCGATGAGCATGGCCACGATGGGCACGATCCAGATGGGCGAGAGACGCCGCTGCGGCGTGGCTCTGGCCCGATGCATGTCGTCGGAGACCTCGTTCTCGCGAGGGGTGTCACTCATCCAGGGGTTCCTTGCGTTTTGTGGGCGTCACGCGGCAGCGGCGTGTCCCAGATAAGTCGGGGATCGAAGGTCATCGCCGCCAACATGGTCAATACCACTACCGAGCCGAATGCCAGAGCGGCTGGTCCCGGGGTTATCGACATCAACGAACCGGCACGAATCAGCGCCACCAGGATGGCTACCACGAAGACGTCGACCATCGACCAGCGACCGATGAATTCCGTAAGGCGATAGAGCCGTGTGCGGCTTCCAGCGTTGAGTTCATCGCTGCGTTTGACCACCAGGCAGAGCCAGGCGAGTGCCACCAGCTTTCCCACCGGCACGATCACGCTGGCCACGAAGATGACGATGGCAACCGGCCATGAGCCCATCTGGATCAACTCCACCACACCGCCAACGATGGTGGAGGGGGCGGTATGGCCGAGGCTGGTCGTGGTCATGATGGGATAGGCGTTGGCCGGTATGTACATCACGGCGGCCGCTGCCAGCAGCGCCCAGGTTCGCTGCAGGCTGTAAGGCAGGCGTGACTGAAGCTTTTCGCCGCAGCGTCGACAGTGGCCGTGCCCGTTTGGTTGAAGTCGATTGACCAGCCCGCAGGTAGGACAGCCGGCAAGCCCCTGCTGGGCGGCCGTGGTGCCGGTCCGCGTTCCCTCCGGCGCCTGTGGCTCGCCGGCCAGCGAGAACCACATCCAGTCCGAGTCGATGGATTGGGTTGTGAAGAGCAGCAACAAGGCGAAGGCACAGAAGGCCCAGAACGAGATCCCCAGTTCGATCTGTGCCAGGCCTGCCACCTTGATCAGGCTGACCAGCGCACCAATGATGAACACGTCGGCCATCATCCAGGGATTCAGATGGGCGAGAGAACGCGCAATGGTACGGCTGGCAGGTAGCGGCTGCCCCTGCAGCAGACCCAGCTGCAGCCAGATCACCCCGAGTAGATAGACTCCCGGAAGTACTGCAATTGTGAGTATCACGGCGATTGCCACCAGTGGCTGGTGAAAGCCGATCAGCGTGGTGGCGGTCTGGGTCAGCTCGATGCGGTTGCCGAAACCGCCGAGGCTGAAGCTGACGAAAGGGAAGGAGATCGCCAGCAGCAGAGCCACCATCGCTGCCATGGCCAGTGCCATGCTGCGTTGGGCTGGGCGGTGATGGCGTGTCACCAGGGTATGTCCGCAGCGAGGGCAGTCGGCCTTCTGTCCCGGCTTCAGCGGCGGCAAGGCTACTAGCAAGTCGCATTCGTGACAGGCACGCAGGCGGCGACGAGTGCGCACCTCCGGCGGTCGCTGGTCGACTCTAGGTTCGCCGGGGGCCGGCAGGAAGCGAAGCGGATGGTTGAGCACGGATGACACGACTCGACGGCTGAGAGAGGCGAGGAGCGCCCGCCGGTCTTCACCGGCTGAGAAAGGGCATACGGAAGTGTGACACGTTGACGCCACGCCTACCATATACAAACATTCGGCATTGAATGTTCCCGAGGAGAGGAAAAGTGTTGCTACCCGTGTTGGCCATTGCAGCCGGCCTTGTGCTGCTGGTGTGGAGCGCCGAACGCTTCGTAGACGGTGCTGCAGCCACCTCGAGCCGCCTCGGCGTGTCGCCGCTGCTGGTGGGTATGTTGGTGATCGGCTTCGGTACCTCGGCGCCGGAACTGATGGTTTCCTCGCTGGCGGCGAGCCAGGGCAATCCCGGTCTGGCACTGGGTAACGGCTACGGCTCCAACATCGCCAACATCGGTCTGATCCTTGGTTTGATGGCGCTCATCTCACCGCTGGCCGTGCACTCCAGCGTGATACGCCGGGAGCTGCCACTACTGGTGGGCGTCACGCTATTGTCGGCGCTCCTGATGTGGGGCGGGGTGATCGGCCGAATCGAAGGCAGCCTGTTGTTGCTACTGCTGGCAACCATGATCGGCTACAGCATCTGGCAGGCGCGCCGTTCGAGCGCCGATGCGCTGGCGTCGGACACCGAGGAGAGCCTGCAGGCGCACCCGATGTCGCTGCGTGCCGGCGTGATATGGACACTGGTCGGCTTGGCGCTGCTGGTGGTGAGTTCGCGTGTACTGGTCTGGGGTGCGGTGGAAATCGCCGTCGGCTTGGGCGTCAGCGATCTGATCATCGGCCTGACCATTGTCGCCGTGGGCACCTCGCTGCCGGAGCTGGCCGCATCCTTCAGTGCCTTGCGCAAGGGCGAGCACGATCTGGTGGTGGGTAATGTGGTGGGCTCGAACCTGTTCAATACCATGGGGGTGGTGGGGCTTGCCGCGGTGATTCATCCCATCGAGGTGGGGGCTGAGGTCCTGATGCGTGACTGGAGCCTGATGGCTGTCATGACGGTGCTGATGACCGTGTTCGCCATCGGTTGGCGGGGACGCCCTGGGCGTATCAACCGAGTCGAGGGTGCCGTGCTGATGGCAATGTTCGTCGGCTATACCGCATTCATGGTGCGGCTGGTGATAGTGGGAAGCTGAGAACCGCCAAGCGCACTGCGACAACCCGACACAGGCGTCGAACAGGACGTCTGGCACGCATTCGCGTACCTTTAATGACGATAAGCATAAAACGAAGCGGCATGTGTTGACCTGGAGCAGGTTTGTAGCCACCTCGGTTTTGAAGTCCGTTGTGCGCTGCCGTATTCCCTGTTCTAGGCTCTAGCTGTGTGTCGAGGTGAAATGCGTCACGACATGTCCAGGATGGACGTGATCGGAAGCACAACAACAGCACCCCTGTGTGCTTACGCATCCCTTGAGACGTGAACTCTTACGCGCCAAGAGGCATACGTCATGGAGCTTGATCCCGTACTGCTATCGCGAATGCAATTCGCCTTCGTCGTTTCCTTTCATGCCATCTTCCCCGTCTTCACGATCGGGCTGGCATCCTACATCACCGTGCTGCACGCGCTCTTCTACAAGACGGGCAACCCGGCCTGGGATCGCCTGGCCTACCTGTGGACCAAGGTGTTCGCCGTGGCCTTCGGCATGGGGGTGGTGTCCGGGATCGTGATGTCGTTCCAGTTCGGTACCAACTGGAGCAACTTCTCCCAGGCCAGCGCCAACTTCATCGGGCCACTGCTGAGTTACGAGGTGGTGACGGCCTTCTTCCTGGAAGCCGCCTTCCTTGGCGTGCTGCTTTTCGGGCGCGGCCGGGTGCCGCAAGGGGTGCACCTGTTCGCCGCCGCCATGGTGGCCTTGGGCACCTTCATCTCGACCTTCTGGATTCTGGCCGCCAACAGCTGGATGCACACCCCGGCAGGCGTCGACTTCGTCGACGGTACGTTCCGGGTCACCTCCTGGATGGAATCGATCTTCAATCCTTCGTTCCCGTATCGCTTCGCCCATATGGCGATGGCCTCCTTCATCACAGGCGGTTTCGTGGTGGCTGGGGTCAGCGCCTGGTATCTGCTGATCGGTCGCGATGTCGAAGCCAATCGCAAGGCGTTGTCGATGTGTCTGTGGATGCTGCTGGTGCTGACGCCGGCCCAGGCCTTCGTGGGTGACTTGCACGGCCTGAATACCCTGGAGTATCAGCCGACCAAGCTGGCGGCCATGGAGGGCAACTGGGAAACCAAGGAGGGCGCGCCCTTCCTGCTGTTCGCCTGGCCGGACCAGGCGGCTCAGCAGAACCGCTTCGAGATCGGCATTCCCTATGCGGCGAGCCTGATCCTGACCCACGAGCTCTATGGCGAAGTGCCGGGGATCCTCGAGGCGCCGCCTGAAGAGCAGCCACCCGTCGCCCTGGTGTTCTGGTCATTCCGTACGATGATCGGCATCGGCTTCCTGATGATTGCGGTATCGCTGGCGGGCCTCTGGCTGCGGCGGGGAGGCAAGCTCTACCACTCACGGCGTTATCTCAACGTGCTGCGGTTGATGTCGGTGACCCCCTTCATTGCCGTACTCGCCGGTTGGATCACCACCGAGTCGGGGCGTGCGCCGTGGCTTGTCTACGGCATCATGACCCATGCCGAAGGTGTCACGCCTTCGCTGACAGGGGGCATGGCACTGTTCACCCTGATCGGCTACGTGCTGGTTTACAGCATCATCTTCTACGCCGGCACCTACTACCTTACGCGGGTGATTCGATACGGGATGCAGCCGAAGGATGAGGACAAGCTGGTGGACGATTTCGAGACGCCCAAGCGGCCTTTTTCCGCCACCTCGACACCCTTTGATGACAACCCCGTCAAAGGGGAGGGCTGAGCCATGGAAATGTTCGATCTATCTCTGATATGGGCGCTGATCATCGGCTTCAGCATCATGATGTACGTGCTGATGGACGGTTTCGACCTGGGGCTCGGCATTCTGTTTCCCTTCGCCCCCGACGAAGATGCCCGCGATGTCATGATGAACACAGTGGCACCGGTGTGGGATGGCAACGAGACCTGGCTGGTGCTGGGTGGCGCTGGGCTATTGGCTGCCTTCCCCCTGGTCTACACGGTATTTCTGCCGGCACTCTATATCGGCGTGTTCCTGATGTTGGCGGGATTGGTGTTTCGCGGTGTCTCATTCGAGCTGCGCTTCAAGTCGCGTCGCGACCAGCGTAACCGCAGGCTTTGGAACATGGCCTTCAGCATCGGCTCGGCGGTAGCCGCCTTTGCCCAGGGGGCCGTCGTCGGCACCTATATCCAGGGCTTCGAGACCCAGGACGGCGTCTTCGTCGGCGGCGCCTTCGACTGGCTTACACCGTTCACGGTGCTGACCGGTATCGGCATCATGGTGGGCTATGCGCTGCTGGGCACCACCTGGCTGATCCTCAAGTCCGAGGGGTACATTCAGGCCTGGGCCTACAAGCTCACGCCGCCGCTGCTGTTGGCGGTGCTGGTGATCTTCGGCATCATCAGCATATGGACGCCGCTGGTCAACGACGTGGTGTGGGATCGCTGGTTCGGCAATCTTCAGGTCATCTGGATCCTGCCGGCACTGACCCTGCTGTGTATGTACGGCGTGTACTGGGCGGTGCGCGGCCAACGCGAGCTGCTGCCGTTCATGGCCACGCTGGGCATGTTTTTCTTCACCTATCTGGGGCTGGTCGTGAGTAAGTGGCCCTGGCTGGTGCCGCCCAACTACACCATATGGGATGCCGCTTCGGCGCCTGAGTCCCAGCTGTTCCTGCTGATCGGCGTGCTGTTCGTGCTGCCCTTCGTATTGGGTTACACCTTCTGGTCCTATTGGGTATTCCGCGGCAAGGTGCGGGCCGGCGAGGGCTATCACTGAGCCCATGAAGCACGACACTACCGCGTCGCCACGGCGCTGGCTGGCGGCTCATGCCGCCAGTCAGCGCGGCTGGCTGGGGGTGGCGGCCCTGGCCGGAATGGCAGCAGGGGCAATGACGGTTGCCCAAATGGCGCTGCTGGCCTGGATCGTCAGTCGTCTGCTTGTCGTTGGCGAGCCCTTGGCAGCGCTGACCTGGGCCTTCGTGGCACTGGTCGTGGTGCTGATTCTGCGTTGGCTTTGCCAATGGGGGCATGAAGTGGCCGGCCAGGAAGCGAGCCTGCGCATTCGGCGGGCGGTTCGCCGCGAACTGCTGGATCATCTCGCCGCCATGGGGCCGGTGCGTGTTGGCGGGCGCCATTCGGGGGGGCTTGCCAACCAGTTGGTCGAGCACGTCGAGGCGTTGGACGGCTACTTCGCTCGCTTTCTTCCCCAGTTACGTCTGAGCGTTGCCATTCCGCTGCTCATTCTCGCCGTGGTGCTGTGGCTCGATTGGTTGGCAGCGCTGTTCCTGCTGCTGGCAGCCCCCCTGATACCGCTGTTCATGGCCCTGGTGGGCATGGGGGCGGAGCGCCTCAATCGCGACCAGTTCGTGGCCGTCAGCCGGCTTTCGGGACACTTCCTCGACCGAGTGCGGGGCATCGCTACGCTGCAGCTGTTCCATCGTACGGCTCAGGCCCGTGGCGAAGTCCAGGACGCCGCAGAGGAGTATCGACGTCTGAGCATGCGTACCCTGCGGGTGGCGTTTCTCTCTTCGGCGGTGCTCGAATTCTTCGCCTCGGTGGCGATTGCCGTCGTTGCCATCTATGTAGGTTTCGGCCTGCTGGGCTATATCGACTTCGGCCCCGCCGCGGAGCTGACGCTGTTCAGCGGCTTGCTCGTCCTCTTGCTGGCCCCGGAGTTCTTTCAACCCCTGCGTACCCTGGCACAGCACTACCATGACCGGGCGGCGGCGCTGGGTGCCGCGGAAGGCATGCTGACGCTGCTCGGCGAGCCCGTTCGTTCCACCAGCGAGCGGCAAGAACCGGCCCTGAGCCGAGATCAGCTGGTAGCACTCGAGGATGCCGCGCTTGATCACCCAGGACGGGGCAGGGTGCTCGGCCCGCTCAGCGTTGCCGTCTCGCCTGCTGAAACGCTGGTGGTAACCGGCCCATCAGGCGCCGGAAAGTCGGCGCTATTGCAGCTGCTGGCGGGCTTCGTCACGCCCGACCACGGTACCCGCCATGCCCAGGCGGGGCTCAAGCTGGCCTGGATGGATCAGCGGCCGGTACTGATTCACGGCAGCCTCGCCGACAATCTGCGCCTGGCTGCTCCCGAGGCGAGCGATGACGAACTGCTGCACGCGCTAGCACTTGCCGGCCTGGCCGAGTTGGTGGCGCAGCTTCCTGCTGGCCTCGCCACAGCGCTGGGCGAACGCGGGGCCGGCCTTTCCGGCGGTCAGGCACAGCGGCTGGCGTTGGCGCGAATATTTCTCTCCGGTGCCGATCTGGTTCTGCTCGACGAACCGACAGCGAGTCTCGACGAGTCGACCGAGGCGAGAGTCATTGAATCGCTGCACCGACTTGCCGAGGAAGGCAGGGCGCTGGTGATTGCGACCCACCACCCCGCGCTCATGGCCATGGCGAGCCGCAGGCTGGAGCTGCGCGAAGGCCTGGCCCAAGCGGCGGTCGATGGAGGTGGCGACGATGCGTGACGAACGACTTGCAGTGACGCTGGCCCCCTGGCTGCGCCTGGTGGCGCGTCGGCGCCGGCGGCTTGTCATCGGCGTGGCGTTGTTGGCGGCCACACTGTTCTCGGCGGTGGCCCTGCTGGCGCTATCGGGCTGGTTCATTGCCGCCAGTGCATTGACCGGTCTGGCGCTGGCTGCCGGGCTTGCCGTTAGCTTGGACGTCTACGTGCCAGGGGGTGGAATACGCTTTTTCGCGCTCAGCCGTACTGTGGCCCGTTATTTGGAGCGTCTCTACAACCACGATACCGTGCTGCGTCTGCTGGCCGATCTGCGCAGTCGTCTGTTTGCTGCCATGGCCAGGCTCGATGACCGTACCCTGGCGCGACAGCGGGCCAGCGACTGGCTCAATCGACTGACTGCCGACATCGACACCCTCGACAGCCTCTACCTGCGGCTGTTGGCACCGCCAGTGGTGGCCCTGGTAGCCGTTGTGCTGCTGTGCGTCTTCCTGGCGCTGTGGGTACCCGCAGTAGGGCTGGCAGTGGCGGCAATTCTGTTGCCTGCCTGGGCCTGGCTGGTCGCCGGCCAAGCGTGGCTGGGGATGGCGTCGAGCCGGCGCCAGGTGGGACATCTTCAGCGCTTACGCAGCCAGGCGATCGACCACCTGGGCGGGATGGCCGAACTCGAGGCCTACCGCAGTCGGGAGTGGCATCGCCGTGATTTCGGCCAGCGCGAAGAGGCGCTCTATGATGATCAGCGTCGTACCGGGCGGATAGCGGGCTTCGGTATTGCCCTGGCCAACTTGATGGTCGGGTTGAGCATGGTGGCAGCGCTGTGGCTGGCAGCCTCGGCCTGGCAGCAAGGCACGATCAGCGGCGCGGTAATGGTCATGCTGCCGTTGGCGGTAATGGCACTCGGCGAAGCCTTGGCGCTGCTACCTGCGGCATTTACCCAGCTGGGGGCCACTCGTGGCGCTGCCGAACGACTCAATGACGTGGAACGCGCCAAGAGCGAGCTCGGCCGGGGCAGCCTCTGCCTGGCCGAGGGCCCCTTGTCCATACGATTCAACAACGTGAGTCTGCGCTATCCCGGCGCATTGACCCAGGCGTTGCATAATGTCGATTTCACCTTGGCGCCCGGCGAACGCCTCGCCCTGACCGGTGCCTCCGGTGCCGGCAAGAGCAGCGTGGCGGCGCTGTTGACTCGTCGCATGCCGCCAAGTGAAGGCGAGCTGTCTCTTGGCGGTGTGCCGCTGGAGCAAATTGAAGAGCGTTCGCTGCGTGAGCGCGTGGCAATTCTCGGGCAGCGTATCGACCTGTTTCAGGACAGCCTGGCAACCAACCTGAGGGTGGCGGCGCCGGAAGCCGATGACGACAGCCTGTGGCAGGCGCTTGCCTGGGTCGAGCTGGCAGCATGGGCCGAAGGGTTGCCGCAGGGGTTGGCCACGCAGGTGGGTGAGGGCGGTCGGGCCCTTTCCGGCGGACAGGCACGTCGCCTGGCGCTGGCTCGCCTGTGGCTGCGCGACCCGGGGTTGGTCATTCTCGACGAACCCTTCAGCGGCATCGATGAAGGTACCGTTTCGCGGCTTTCGCCGCGACTGGATCGATGGCTCGAAGGGCGCAGTGTGATCTATCTGGTCCATCAGCTCGGCGACGGGGCATTCGACCCGCCCGGTATCACCCGGGAATGTCGTCTGGAGCAGGGCCGACTGACCGTTTGCGCAAACTCGCCCGATCCATCAGGATAAGGAAATAAAGGCGACGAGGTGCACCATGCGCGATTTCCTCAAGCGGCTGCCCAAGGCCGAACTCCACCTGCATATCGAAGGCTCGCTCGAGCCCGAGCTGATGTTTGCCCTGGCGCGACGCAACAACATCGCGTTGCCTTACGACTCGGTCGAAGCCGTGCGTGCGGCCTACGACTTCGAGGATCTCTCCTCATTCCTCGAGCTCTACTATCAGGGCATGAGCGTACTCAGGCGCAGCGAGGACTTCCACGATCTGGCCATGGACTATTTTCGTCGTGCCCATGCCGAGGGGGTGGTCCACGTCGAGATGCATTTCGACCCCCAGGCGCATCTGGCGCGAGGTATCGAACTCGATGTCGTGATGGAGGGGTTGAGTCTGGCTCAACGTGAGGCCGAGCGCGAGCTAGGCATGTCTACGGCCCTCATCATGGCCTTTCTGCGTGACCGTCCCGCCGAGGAGGCAATGCAGGTGCTCGAGAGCGCTGCCCCCTATTGGGAGATGCTCGATGCCGTGGGGCTCGACAGCGCCGAGCGTGGTCATCCGCCCTCGAAATTCGTCGACGTCTTCCAGCGTGCCAAGATGCTGGGGATCCCTCGCGTCGCCCATGCCGGCGAAGAAGGGCCGCCAGAGTACATTCGCGAAGCTCTCGATCTGCTGGATGTCTGCCGTATCGACCACGGGGTGCGCTGTCTCGAAGACCCGGCGCTGGTTGCCCGCCTGCGGGATGAAGGCGTCGTACTGACGGTCTGCCCACTCTCCAACGTGCGTCTCAAGGTGGTGGAGCGCATGGAGGATCACCCTTTGCCGCAGCTGCTCGATGCCGGCCTGCGGATCACGCTGAACTCGGACGATCCCGCCTATTTCGGTGGCGGCATGCTGGATAACTTCATCGCCTGTCACGAAGCCTTCGATTGGTCGCGTGAAACCTTCATTCAACTCGCCGGCACCGCCATCGAGTCCGCCTTCATGAGCGACAGGCGTCGTCTCGAGCTGCACCGCCAGCTGGCCGAAAGTGTCTAAATAACGAAAACCCCCGGCCAAGGCCGGGGGCTGCGTATAGCGTTATTGTGGTTCCCTTAACGTGATCCCTGCGACTGGGCCGCGATGCCGGTTCAGGGCAGCGCTGGTACCGTTTACGGCAGAGCCGGCACTTCGAACTCGGGCATCTTGCCGGTCAGCGTATGCAGGAACGCGGTGATGTCGGCGATCTCGTTCTCTTCGAACTGACGATTGAGCATCTCGCTACCCATGATGGCCACGGCTTCCTCGAGTGTCTCGGTGGCGCCGTTGTTCATGTACGGATAGGTCACGCCCACGTTGCGCAGCGTCGGCGTACGGAACTTGTACATGTCCGCTTCGTCGCCGGTCACGTCAAAACGTCCCACGTCGGTGGAGCCGGGCACCTGAATCGCCCAGAAGTTGCTATCGGTCAGTGCCGGGCCGCTGTGACAGGCGATACAACCGGAATCGACGAAGGCCTGCATGCCACGCTTCTCCTGATCGTTGATCGCGTTCATGTCGCCGCGCAGGTAACGATCGAAGGGCGAGTTCGGCGTGTTCAGGGTGCGCTGGAAGCTAGCCAGAGCCATGGCCAGGTTTTCCTTGTTGATCGGGTCGGCGTCGTCAGGGAAGGCCTCGGCGAACTTCTCCTGATACAGCTCGAACCCATCGAGGCGCTCCAGGGCTGCGTCGAGGTCCATGGCCATTTCGATATCGGCCTGGATCGGACCGAGTGCCTGACCTTCGAGGTCGGGCTCGCGGCCATCCCAGAACTGGGAGCCGAGGAAACCGGAGTTGAGCACGGTGGGCGTGTTGCGATCGCCAATCTGTCCGTCGTGGCCGGTGGCACGCGGAATGCGGTCCGCCCAGCCCAGTGCCGGGTTGTGACAGGTGGCACAGCTGATTACGCCGCTGGAGGAAATGCGCGGCTCGAAGAACAGCATGTTGCCCAGCTCCACCTTCTCTTCGGTCAGTGAGTTGTGGGCAGGAATCGGCGGCAGATGAGGCAGCGGTTCGAAGCGGTCGCGGTAGTCGCCGAGGCCGTCGTCGGCGGCCACGCCGGTTGCCGCCAATGCGGCGCTCAGCGACACTGCGGCAGCGATAAGAGCCGGCCGAGCGAGAGCATTTTTCTTCATGGCGAATCCCCTTGGTTTCAAGCTAGAGACGGTTATAGCCTGTATTGCTGCTTCAGCTTAGGACTTAACATTGAGCTATATCAACTGAGTGAATTAGTCGGAATGGAGGCCCGGTTGAGATGGATCAAGTTTTGCTTGAATGTTCATTTTCCCCTCGCCGTAAGGCTTGTAAGCAACAGTAAGCTATGTTTCCTTCGGTCTCTCTTCGGGAGAATGAACCATGAAACGCTACCGCTACCCGTCGATACCGGAATCGGAAGTGACGCCACCTGAGCTTTTTGAATCACGCCGGCGCGTACTGCGCGGCGGTCTGCTCCTTGGCGCTGCCGCCGTGGCACCGGGTCTGTTATGGCCTCGGAACGTGACAGCCTGGCAAGGAGAGCTCCAACGGCAGTTGGATGCCGGTCTACCGACCGTCGACCTGGCGGGCGGCGAAGCCCCTACCTCCTTCCGGGACATCACCACCTACAACAATTTCTACGAACTCGGAACCGGCAAGCGCGACCCCGAGATCTACGCTCACCAAATCGTCACCGACCCCTGGTCGCTGACCATCGATGGCGAAGTCGACAAGGCGGGCACCTTCGCTCTCGAGGATATCCTCAAGCATCAGGACCTGGAGGAGCGTATCTATCGCCTGCGCTGTGTCGAGGCGTGGTCGAAGGTGGTGCCCTGGACAGGCTTTCCGCTGGCGGAGTTGCTCAAGCGCCACGAGCCGACCTCGCGGGCCCGCTACGTGGTGTTCGAATCGATTCACGACCCCGACAGACTTCGCGGCCAGCGGCGCAGCGTGCTCGACTGGCCCTATCGTGAAGTGCTGCGCATCGACGAGGCAATGCATCCGCTGACGCTGATGGCGGTAGGCCTCTACGGCGAGAGTTTGCCCAACCAGAGCGGTGCGCCCATTCGCCTGGTGGTGCCGTGGAAGTACGGCTTCAAGAGCATCAAGTCGGTGGTGCGTATCACGCTGGTGGAGGAGCGCCCGCTCAGCTCCTGGGAGGAGCGCAATCCCGAGGAGTACGGCTTCTATGCCAACGTCAATCCCGAGGTGGACCATCCGCGCTGGTCCCAGGCTCGGGAGCGCAGGATAGGCGAGAGCGGCCGCCGCGAAACGCTGATGTTCAACGGCTACGCCGAGGAGGTAGCACACCTCTACAGTGACCTGGACCTGCAGCGACACTATTGAGCGAAGCTCCAGCCACTCAAGGAGTCATGTCAGCGTGGATCAACGCACCGCTATCAATCTCTTTCGCCTGCTGGTGCTGGTGGCCAGCAGCGCGCCGGCCTTCTGGCTTGGCTGGGAGTGGTTCTTCGGCGACCTGGGTGCCGTACCCGGCGAGGCCGTGGTGCACTTCACCGGCAAGACGGGGCTGATCCTGCTGCTCGCGACCATCGCCATCAGCCCCGCGTTCCGCTTCACCGGCTGGGTAGGTTTCATGGCTGCCCGCCGCCAGATCGGCCTGTGGGCCTTCTTCTGGCTGGTGGCCCACATGCTGGCCTGGATGGGGCTGGATCAGTACTGGGACTGGCCGTGGATACGCCGCGAAATGGTCGAGCTACCCTACATTCGCTACGGCGTGGCCGCGCTGCTGCTGCTGTTGCCGCTTGCCGTCACGTCGTTTCACCGCGTGCGTAAGGCCATGGGCTGGACGGCCTGGCACTGGCTGCACCGCCTGATCTACGTGGCCGCGGCGCTGGGGGTGACGCACCTGTGGATCCTGACCCGAGCCGACTACCTGCTGCCGACGCTGTTCGCCGTCGTGCTGGCGGCGCTGGTGCTGTTTCGCATCGTCGAGGCGGCGATTCATCGGCAGTAGGATTGGAGTAAGGTTGGGGAAAGACAGCAGGGGGCCGGCACAAGCCGGCCCCTTTGCGTCAATGGGTGGTGACCAGCATTACCACGCTTAGGGCCGCGGATACCCACATGGCCGGCTTGATGTCGTAAAGCTTGCCGGTGGCCAGCTTGATCAGCACGAAACTCAAGAAGCCGAAGGCGATGCCCAGGGTGATCGAGTAGGTCAGCGGCATCAGAATGATCGCCAGGAACGCCGGAAAGGCCTGTTCGAACTGCGTCCAATCGATCTTGCTAATCGGCGCGAGCATGAACAGCCCAACCAGCACCAGGGCCGGCGCCGTGGCGATACCGGGCACCAACGACAGCAGCGGCGAGAGGAACAGGAACGGCAGGAACAGGAAGGCGATGGTGACCGCCACCAGGCCGGTACGGCCGCCCTGGGCCACGCCGGCGCCGGACTCGATGAAGGTCTGCGCCGCGCTGGTGCCGAGCGGTGCGGCAATCATCGAGGCGAAGGCATCCACCGTCATGGAGCGCTTCAGATTGCGCGGGTTGCCGTCCTTGTCCTTGAGATCGGCCGACTCCGAGAGCGCCATGAAGCACGACAGCGCATCGAAGAAGTTGGTGAACAGCATCACGAAGATGAACGGCAGGTAGGCGACCTTGAGCGCACCCCAGATATCCACCTGCATCACCGCGCTGAAGTCCGGCCAGGCGGCGATGCCGCTCCACTCCACCACCACGTCGCCGCCCCACATACGGCCCATGGGCGTGGCCAGCAGGGTAGTCAGGGCGATACCCAGGATCAGGGCGCCGTTAAAGCGCATGATCACCAGGATGGCGGTGGCCATCATGCCGATGAAGAAGGTGATCAGCGAGGCGTCCATGCTGCCCAGCGTGACCAGGGTGGCGTCGCTGCCGACGATGAAACCGGCGTTCTTGAAGCCGATGAAGGTGATGAACAGACCGATGCCGCAGGTGATGGCATAGCGCAGCGAAGGCGGTATCGCGTTGATGATCGCCTCGCGCACGTTGAACATCGCCAGGGTGGCGAACAGCACACCGGACCAGAATACGCAGCCCAGCGCTACCTCCCACGACAGCCCCGCACCCTGCACCAGGGTATAGGTGAACAGCGCGTTCATGCCCATGCCCGGCGCCACCAAAATCGGGTTACGGGCATAAAGCCCCATCGCCAGGCTACTCATGAAACTGATCAGCACGGTAGCGGAGAGCGCGGCGGAGAAGGGGATGCCCGCATCGGAAAGAATCGCCGGGTTGACCACGATGATGTACATCGATGCCAGGAAGGTAGCAATGCCGGCCAGGATCTCGGTGCGTACGCTGGAGCCGCGGCGGCTCGCGCCGAAATAGCTGTCCAGCCAGCTTCCTTGACCCGTAGCCCGTTCGGCGGGGCGTCCGTCTGCCTTGTCGGCAAGGGAGGAGGTCGGTTCCATATTGAGTGTCCGTTGTTTTTGGATGGAGTTGTTGGGTGGCGTTGATTGTCATCGGCAGCATGATTGACCGATTGGTCAGGCAAGCTCGGGCTACAGCCTAGACAATATTTGACCGATTGGACAGGTGGGTTGCGACCAAGGTCGTAGTGGCAGGCGGGGAGAGGGAGCGGCGCGGGTAAGGCGGGAAAGGGGTAAGACGCGAAAAGGGGAAAGCGCTGGTTCAGCTCGCGGCAGTCGGGGTGAGCGATAGCTCGAGCTGGTCGACGGGAAGCGGCTTGCAGAAGTAATAGCCCTGGAAGACATGGCAGCCTTCCTCAACGAGCCAGTCGAGCTGCTGGGCGGTTTCCACGCCTTCGGCCACCACTTCGAGCTGGAGGGACACGCCCATGGCGATGACGGTGCGTACGATGGCCATGTCGTCTGGGCTATCGAGCAGATCGTTAATGAAGCTCTGGTCGATCTTGATCTGATCCAGCGGCAGCCGCTTGAGGTACTGCAGCGAGGAGTAACCGGTGCCGAAGTCGTCCAGAGCAAACTTGATGCCAAGGGCTCGTAGTCTTTGCATTCTCTCGATGGCTGTCTCTATGTCATCGATGACACTGCTTTCGGTCAGCTCCAGCTTGAGGAGGCTAGGATTCGCTCCGGTTGCGGCAAGAGTCTGCTCTACGCGCTCGATGAAGTCCGCTTGCTGGAACTGTCGGGCGCTGACGTTCACCGCCAATGACATATGTGCAGTGTTCACTTGTTGCTGCCATGCCACCAGTTGGCGGCACGCCTGTTCCAGTACCCAATCGCCCAGCGGCACGATCAGGCCACTCTCCTCGGCAAGCGGGATGAACTGGGCCGGCGACACCAGTCCCCGCCGCGGATGCTGCCAGCGAACCAGCGCTTCGGCGGAACGGGGGCGACGGTCGGCATCGAACTGTAGCTGATAGACGAGGCGAAACTCGCCTCTCTGAAGCGCATGGCGCAGGTCGCGCTTGGTTTCGTTACGTGCCTCCATGACGGCCTGGATGGCATCGTCATGGAAACGGATGGCATCGCGCCCGGCAAGCTTGGCACGGTGACAGGCGGCATCGGCCAGCTTGAACAGGGTTTCGACGTCGCCCGTGCCATCGAACATGGCCACCCCCTGGCTTGCCGACAGGTAGTGCTGAATCCCATCGATGGAGTAGGGCTCGGCAACCGCGAGGCGGATCCGGTCGGCCAATTCTTCCACCCGATTGGCCGCTCTTTCCTGCTGTTTGGGTAGGGAGTCGACGACGAGGAGAAACTCATCGCCGCCCAGCCTCCCCGGAATACACCCCTCCTGCTGAAAGACGCGCAATCGCTGGGCAACCTCGTGCAGCAACCGATCCCCGGTACGATGGCCGTAGCTGTCATTGATCTGCTGAAAGAGATCGAGATCCAGATAGATCAGTGCCCCGTGCTGTCCGTTGCGCTGGCAGAGCAACAGCGAATGGGCGAGATGCTCGCTCATCATGCGCCAATTCGGCAGCTCCGTAAGCACATCGAAGTGGGCCAACTGGTGCGCCTTGCGTTCGGCCACCAGTCGGAGTGCCTCGCTTTCGCGCAGCCGCAGCACCGCCAAGGCAAGCTGCCGCAATTGACCCTGCCCCAGTTCGGCCAGCTGCTGTACGCGGGGCAGCTCGGGGAGCTCCCGATGAGGATGGGAAAGAGTGAGCAGCCCATCGGCGATGACCAGCAGGTGACGGTTCAGAATCCGAGCGGAGTAAAAGGCAGCTACCAGCATCAACATCAGGAGCGCACCGCCAAATACCATTAGCGTGCTCGAGTGCCCGATAGTGGCCTGATAGGCACCATCGCTACGCTCGGCGCTGCGCTGCGACAGCTTGGAAGAAAGCTGCCCCGTCAGCACAGAGAAACTTAGAAACTCTTGCTGTGCCTCGTCCAGGTAATGTCTGGCTCGGGAAGGATCCACAGTGGCGATGTCGCCGGCCATGATGATGAATCGTCGATAGCTCTCGAACGCCAACAAGAGTTGCTGGGCACTGCCGTGGTTCAGGTCGATCATCAGCGGTGTTTCGGTCAGCGTCTGGATCTGGTCGGCAAGGTTGGCAAGTTCATTGACGAACTTCGAATGCAGCCGATAACTGGCAAGTTGGGAGAGTTCGCCCCGGTCGGCTTGCTGCAGCATATCCACCACGTCCCGGTGTAGCTCGCCCAGGCTATGTGTGTAGTTGGCGGCTTGCTGCAGGGCGGCCATGTCCGCCGACTGACTGGAATGGTTCTGGTTCATCTTGTTCTTGATGACCATGGTCGCTGCACCGCCTAACAGCAGGGCTGGGATCAGCACCACCAGAGTGGGCAGAAGAAAGATCCAGATAAGCGGTCGGTTTGACGTCATGGTGCTGACCTTAAAGCGCTTGGGGCGTCAACGTAGGCCACAACTCCGGTGGGATGCTGGCGCGGTAGAGATAGCCCGCTTCACCAAGCGGCGAGAAGATTACCAGTGTGCCTTCGGACGGGAAGTAGTCCATCAGGTCGGCGAGGTTGGGACCGTGTGCCACGATCATGCGGTTGGCGCCGCTCGCTACGGGCTGCGATAGCATCTTGTCGGTATGCTCGATCACCGGCCGCTTCTCGTCATCCGTCATCGCAGCGGTATAGCGCAGCAGTTCATCGACTTGCTGGATTTTATCCGGGAACAGAATTCGGGCGGTTTCCCGGGCACGGCAGAAAGGGCTGACGAGGATTGGCTCCTCGAGGGGCCAGGCGTGCCGTGCCATGTGCTCGGCGACAAGCCGCATGAGCTCACGGCCCTCTTCGCTCAGGGGCCGCTGAGTGGCGCAGTCGTCTAGAACTACCGGCACCAGGTCAGGGATGAGTGAGTCCGTTGGCCCATGGCGCAGGTAAAGCACAAAGCCACCCTGATGGAGGGCGGCCAGCAGTTCGGCCGAGGGCTCGACCGCCAGATGCTCATCCGCCCAGGTGAACAGACTGGCGAGACAGAGCAGGCACGCCAAAGGCAAGTGGTAGTAGGGCAAGGGCAGTCGAAACAAAGCGGGCAGAGGCAGCACGGTCGACCCTGTTATCGATTGTAATGATTCAATATGCCATGGCGAATCTCGTACCCACTAGCCGCCGTTGGTCTAGCCGATGAAAGTTTGATTCAGATCAAGCCAGGAGCAGCCGGGATTGCGCTGATGGCGCTACCCTTCGCGCCGACCTTTAGTAGGCGTTGTCCTCAACGTTTCTCTCGGTTACGGTTGGTAAAAAGACGCAAAAGATGGCTTACGTAACCAAGACGTACTCAGGGATGCCGCATTAAGGATGATGAGAAACATCATCCATTCTGCCAGCAGGGCGGTAGCGTCCCTGGAATTCGCGGGTCAGCCCGGCGCACTACGCACCACGGGAAAGCCATTGTCCAGCACATGCAATCCATCGTATGTCTTCTTGGTCCGAGGGACTGGGGGTTCTACGCAATTGGTAGCCTTTACCTTCGTCATAAGCTTTGAGCTCAGGTGGGTGCTTCTGTGCATGGGCACTTTACATCAGTAGATACGTATACAATATATTGTGCCGACAAAACGCGGACGCACGCGAATTCTGTATAGGTGGTCGAGCTATTCTTAGGTGGTTGTGAATCAATGAGTTGCGAAAAAAAGTGCGTTAGATAATAGTGTTGAACGTGCATGGGTGTTCATTCAATATCAGGATGCGCAGTCCAATCACTGTTAACTGCCAAACAGGAGTGTGCTATTGAACGCTAAAGAAATTGGACGAAAAGCTGGCAGAATATTTGAGTATCATTTACCTGACCATTGGATATTTCGGTCACAGGAAGATCAAGAAGACTACGGTATTGATGGGGAGATCGAGCTAGCTAATGAATCAGACAATGTAACAGGATTCATATTTAAAGCACAGATAAAAGGCCAGGAGTCAGTTTCTCTTATTGAAAATGGAAGGACGGTATCATTCAGCCTCAAGCTTGAAAGGCTAAGATATTACATGCAAGAAGTTGAGATTCCAATAATTCTAATTGTAGTGGATGTAACGCAAAAGCGGATTTTTTGGAAGAGCTTACAAGATGACACGCAACTCAGAGAAAGCATGTCATCGGCTTTGAAGGGTAATCAAAAAACGGTTTCTGTTCACATTCCCGTTACTGACTCGCTGCCTGATAAATATGACGAACTTTTAGCTGCTGTTGATGCTAATATGAACTGGTTGCGGGCAAGTGCTTTGAGCAGAATGACATCGCCAATCGACGCGATAGTAAGAAAGTCCCCCAGTGACCTCCTTGCAGAAATGCTCGAAAAATCAAAGCAAATGAACTTCCACCTGTTTAGTGAGACTTTTGAGCGACTATATGTGAGTGGAGATTTTGATGCTCTGTTTGATAGCGCTAAAGACGTTCTAAACTCTGCGACTGAAAAATTAGAGGCCAGGTTTTGTGCTGGACTCTATATCGAACGTGTCTATTTGCAAAAAATAGATCCACGGTCTGATGAATATCAAAGCCTTTGTTTCAATTTATATGTGCTGCTTCTCAATATTGTTCGAGAAAAAAGAGCTATTGAACATATTAGGTTGTATTCAATTTTATTACTTCGAAGCATTAAGTTAAAAATTTCAGTGGATGCCGACTATCATTACTACCTCTCAGCCAAAATGGCTGAGAATGATGACTTGACAAAGGGGGTGATTGACTTTTCAAGATCTCAAGTAGTATTGAAAGCAGCAAGAGACGTGGAGAAAGTCATCCATCTTACGAATAGAATAATTTTTCCGGAAATAAATACTTATTGCTAGAAACTTTGCCGAGGATTGGATCGAAAATAGCCGTATTTGCGCACAGACTCTCACTCGATGGTCTGGAGAAGCAGTCTAAGTATTTGTATTCATGGTTAAAATTCTGCATAGATCTAGCTGTTAACTTGGCAAAGGAGCTAGAGCACGAAAACTTTATTGCGGAAATGCTTGTATTGAATTCTACTTTTAAATTGCATACAAATGATGCTGATGTTCTCTTAGATGAATCTTACGAGCTGGCAAAGAGCATTAGAAATGAATCAACAAGAGCCAGCGTTACAGATACGATTGCAAAGATTAAAACAGATCTAAAAATAAAAAATGAAGATACTGCACCGGACGAAGAGTTAAAGTTTTATCGGGAAAGAGCAAAGGCGCTGGGGTTTAATTATGATGATCCTGATGACGAAATGGGACAGATAATTAACCAAGGTATAAAAGATTATAATCCAGAGAGAGTTTTGAAGGATTGTGAGCATATTGTCGTCTTTCCTTCTAGTGCACGAGGCATCCCCGCTAGAATGGTCGGACTGCCATCTGCTGCCATGAAATGGATATACTGCAGCAAATTAGGTCATGCTATGGGTGGCTGGGACTTGGATGTTATTTACAAGTCTTCGATCGAGGAACTTGGCTTTGAAAACCAGTATTGCAAAGGTTGTGAGCACAAGAAACCGCGTTCCGACGATTGGCGTTGGAATAGTAAGTGGCAGAATGAAGAGATTCAGAAGCATAAAGATATCATTACCAAAATTGATTCGATATAATTGCAGTTAACAAGGCGCTGCTGGCGGAAAAATTTTACGCTGCACTCCAAATTTTCCGCAGAGCGCGGCGTTAAACATCAAGGAAGGTTATGGAGTTCGTAGATTCTGATTTACGGCCATTAAGTGGGGAATTAAAAAGAGATTTCTTGGATCTGCGCAGTTTCCTCTCTGAGCAAGATAAGTCTGGACGTGTCCTGTTTCTTTACCGTGGTGAAGAGCAACGGAATATTAGGCGAAGACTAACTAACGGTGGGTTGGGGGTTGAAACGACAGAGGTATTCGAAAGGGCATTCTATTTTGGCGATAAAGCTAGGCATTTTGCAGTTGATGTTTTTGATGAACGACGCAATTTTTTAACAGGCATTAACGATTGCTCAGATGAAACGCTTTTCTTTATATGTGATCGTATTAATCACGTTCTAGAAGCGCCTAGAGGTGTTTCGCGGATCAGGGAGAATACTTCTAAGGAGTTTAGACAGTTTTTTCAGAATCAGAACAACCGTCACGAGTTTATACACAGGATTAATGAGTCTTATACACCCGAGACAAAGCTTAAAGCCAGGGACTATTATCTATATTTTTTGCACATTGCAGGAACGGCGGGTGTTCGTCAGGAAACAATGTTCGTTTCAACAACAACAGATAAAAGCATTGCGCTTGGTTTTTCTAGAGCAGGGAAAAGAAAAACTTCCAGGATAGTGTTCCATTACTTCATCCCCCAGCCTTTTCACTTTCATGCCATCGCTCCATGGGTAGCTGACCATCATCAACGTATAGTATACGCTATCGGGCTTCCAACATATAAGGCTGCAGGGCTATTCCCTAAGCAGCGAGAAGTTTCAGTAAAAGGAGCTTTGTTCCCACATTTTATACTAGGGATAGAGCTGGTCGATGACCGAAAATTCATAATTAGCTCAAACTTCAAAGAATATGGAAGCAGGGTTGATTTTGAAAGAGTTGCAAGGAAAGGATTTATGATTGATCAATCGGATTTTCATAACAGTATTTTTGATACTGGCTATATCCGATGGGGACAAACCGATTTAAATGGAAATTTCGAGTCAAATGATGTTTAACAAGGCGCTGCTGTCGGACAAATTTGACGCTGCGCTTCAAATTTGCCGCAGAGCGCGACGTTAGCTGCTAGAGACTGAGTACCATCCACATGGGAAAAGAAACAAGAGAGATTCTGTCCCGTCTTGTGTGTGAGATGCGCAAAGATATATGGTTCTTCGCATCTTGCGGTGCCCTTGTTGGCTTTCTCATTATTTGGCAGTTCCGGTTGAGAGAGATGGGTATCGCTGAAGGTGAATCTTGGCCGAGTGCCCTGTTCGGGGATTTTGTCTCGTTCAATGCCTTTGGGCTGATCTTTATTGGTCTATTGGGATTGGGGGCCGCTGCTGCGGTTCTCAATACAGTTGGTATTAAATGGCGACGCCTTGTAAATACTGTTACACACTTGGAGTCGCGTCTGGTGCAGGTCACGAGCGCTCTCATGTCATTTACAGTAGGGGTTTCTGTATCTGCGCTAGTCCACTCGCTATTCACCACCACTCTCGGTGGGATCAAGCTGACCTTTATGATCCTTCTATTCAACGCGATGCTATTTGTCGGATTCTATTCATCTGCTCTGGTAGCTCGTCGTGTTGAACCATTTAATCGTTGGTGGGCTTCAACGCTGATGCTGGTATTTGCTCTAGGTATGACAATTTGGCTTGTTGTGCGAGGCTCAAGTTAATTAGAGAAGTTAATCAGGCCTATCACGGCGACAGCATCTCCATTGCGGCTTCGCTTCCATTCCAAAGCTGCGCGTTTTGGTGGCGCCAGCTCCGAAGGTTTACAGGTGTTCCCTGGCACCTAAACTGCCGTGCATATGAAGCATTCAATTCAGCATCAGGAGGCTTCATGGCGCCACGTAGGCTACCGCTCGCTCTCATGATCGCAACCGCTGCTCTCGTGCTCAGCGGGTGTCCGTCGCCGGGCAATGGCGAGCCGCCACCGGAGGCTGAAACAGCCGATACCTCTCAACCCGAGGCGGCTCTTGCTCCGCTTGAGGTTGGCGACGAGCAGATCCGTGCGGCGGATGGATCCGTACTGCTCGGCATTGACGATGTGCCGGGCTCCATTCGCGTGGATCAACAGAGTGAGTTTGGTGCTGCGGAGCGCTTCCAGGAAGCCTCGATCTCGCCGGATGGTGTCTGGCTAGCCGTGCTCACCTCGGGGGCGGCACACAGCGCTGGATGGCTTATCCAAATGGAAGCGCGTGAGCCAAGTCCGGGTGCGTTTCAGTACGGTGGCAACATTACCATCGGGCCGTGGAGCGATGATTCGCGACGGCTGGTCTTCGTGCAGGAAGGCCCTGCGGGAGGTCGTACGCTGACGGTGGTCGATACAGAGCGGCTGGGTGAAACGGTGGAGGAGAGTGCCATGCCGGTGCGCAGCCCCGAACATGACGGGCTAGAACCCGAGGAGTGGAACTACGAGGCGCTGGCGTGGGAGAACGGTGAGCTGCTTTTCCGGGTGGGCGAAGAGCGCTGGGTCTTTGATCCGGATAGCGGGGAGGTGCGGCCCTCGAAGCAGT
>NZ_JAFIFK010000044.1 GCF_020832045.1 Halomonas sp. | reverse complement strand
TGCCTTCCATGATCACGGCGTCGAAGTCGGGCAGCAACTGCCGGTTGGCTTCGACGTCGGTGGGCCACAGGTCGGCATTGATGGCCACTACCGGTACCGTCAGCTCCTCGAAGTGCTGCGCCGCCTCCCCATCTATATGGCGTGTTCCCATATCCTGGAATGCACTGAGGGCGACTTCCGGCACTGCGGCCGTCATGTCCTGTACGACCCAGTCGCGCAGTTTGCGGTCAGTGCTGTCGATGAACATCGAAGCCACGAAATGACGCGCGGCCTCGGTAAAGTTTTCCTGCAGTGGCGACAGCATTTCCTCGAGATCGGACTGGGCAATTTGCGGTGCGACATGATGGAAGGTATCGACGCCCACGATACCGATGACGCGTTCCGGCATGAGACGTGCCGCTTCCACGGCGACCGGCCCACCCATGGAGTGCCCGATGAGGATGGCCTGTTCCACGTCCAGGTCTTCCAGCACTGCTTTGACGTCCTCGCCGAAGGCCGGCATGGTGAAGTCTTCCCGCTCCTGCCCCGAGTGGCCATGTCCCGCCAGATCGATCGTCACCACCCTATGTTGCTGCGAGAAGTACGGTACCTGCCCGCGCCAGTAGCGGCCGTCGCAGCTCCAACCATGGATGAAGACTAGCGTCGGTTCGCCGCTACCCTGCACCTCATAGGCTATCGGCACGCCGTCTGCGGACTCGGTCATGCGTGGCCAGTTCACTTCGGTTGCCAGCACCTGGCCCGACAGCGCCAGCACCAGTACTAGGCCCAGGTAGCGCATGCCATGTATCGCAAATGCCTTCATCAGGTTCCCCTTTCGAGTGCTCCATCACTCATGCAGCATAGCCGAACCAGTGGCTGTGCCTCGGTGAGCTTACACATTCACCAACCTTGCCCGGCTCGTGCCGTTACCCAGCGGTTCCACTTGGATCTGCACCGGGATGCGCTCGTGCATCTCCTGAACATGAGAGATTACCCCGACACGGCGTCCCAGGGCCTGTAGGCCGTCGAGCGCTTCCATGGCCAGCGCCAGCGACTGCGGGTCGAGGCTGCCGAAGCCCTCGTCGATGAATAGCGATTCGATAATGAGTTCACCCGAGGCCATGGAGGCAAGCCCGAGTGCCAAAGCCAGTGAGACGAGGAAGGTTTCGCCTCCGGAGAGCGAGTGCACCGAGCGGCGCTCGTCGCCCATGTCGTGGTCGACCACCAGCAGTCCGAGCTCGCTGCCGCCGCGGGCCAGCCGGTAGCGGCGGCTGAGATTGCTGAGGTGGGCATTGGCGTGCTCCAGCAGCTGCTCCAGATTGTAGGCCTGGGCGATACGACGGAATACCTTGCCGTCGGCGGAGCCGATCAGCTCGCTGATACGTCCCCAGCGCACGTGTTCGGCACGAGCGGATTCCAGCTCGGCCTGACCCTGCTGCTGTCGCATGCGCCGACGGTCGTCGTCGCGCAGGGCGTGAACGGCATCGTCGCGTGTTTGCTGGGCTTCCTTCAGCTTCGGCTCAAATGACTGACGCTCGGCGTCGAGTGCCTCACGGTGGCTGGCGAGCTTGGCTTCGAACGCTTCGCTCAGTAGCGCTTCGTCGCGCTCGGCGCCCTCGACCACTGCTTGTTCGCGACGGTGTTCGATCAGCGCATGACGGCGCTCGGATAGGCTGGCCTCAGTGCGCTGGCGTGCCTCCTCGGCAGCGGTCAGCTCGCGCTCTTCACGTTCCGCTTCGTCCGGTGGCTGTGACAGCAGGCGGGCGAGGGTGGCGTCGTCCAGCTGTGGATGGGTGCGGCGCCACTCGTTCAGTCGAGCATCCAAATCGACCTGCTCTTGGCGGAGCCCTTCGATACGCTCAGCCTCGTGACCGGCCTGCTGGGTGAGCCGGGCTTGTTCACGCTCGGCGGCGTGGCAGCGCTCGATGGCTTGGTCGCGCTCACGGCGGTCGGATTCCTGGCGGGCTTCCAGTGCCTGTTGCCAGGCATCGACCGAGCTGTGCTCGCCTAGCAGGGCCTTGAGCCGATCGACTAGCCGTTGCCGCTCCTGGCGCAGCGGGGGCAGTCGCGTATCGAGCTGGCCCCGCTCTTCGGTGAGCGTGGACTTGCGGGTTTCGAGCTGAGCGAGTTCGAGCTCGCCCTGGCGCAGGGCTTCTTCCAAGGGCTTCAGCTCTGCCTCGGCGCTCCCCAGCGCCTGGAGTGTGCGTTCGGTTTCTTCGCGCTCCGCTGTGCTATGCCGTCGCTGGTGGCCGAGCCAAGCCTGGCATTCGGCGGCCGCAATGCCGGCTAGTTCCGCGTGTAGCGGATGGGCGTTCAGGGTCTGCTGAGCGGCCTTCAAGCGTTCGCCGGCTTCCTTGTGCTGCTGACGACAGTGCGTGAGCGTTGACAGCAGGGCACGGTACTCGCCTTCGAGTTCGCTGCGCGCTTGCTGGGCCGCTTCCCAGGCCTGCCTGGCCTCGCTGAGCTGCTGTTCCTCCTGCCGTTGCTGAGCGGCCAGCTGCGCCGCTTCGGGCGTGGCCGGAGGCTTGTGGTGGAAGGGGTGTTCCAGCCCGCCGCAAACCGGGCAGGGTTCGCCTTGCCGCAGCGCTTCCCGCAGCCGAGTCACGCTCTCGCTGCGGGCCGCACGGCTGCGCTCGATGAAGTCGCGCAGGGTGGTGTAGTGGCGCTCGCTCTCGTCGAGACGTTTCCGGGCGGCCTTGCCCAGGGTGGTCAGTTCGCTCAGGCGATTTTCATCGATGGCCAGGCGCTCGCGCAGCTGGTGCTGGGCCAGCTCGGCACGCCGGGCTTCCTGCCAGCGACTTTCCAGCTCATCCAGCGCCAAGCAGCGGCGGGCGGCACGGTCGTGGTCTTGCTGCGCCGCCTGGCGTGCGTCATCGAGCCGGTCATGATTGCCCATCAGTCGAAGCAGGGTAGCCTGCCATTCGTCGCGTTGCCGTTGCCGTTCGTGTTGTCTGGCCTCGGTGGCTTGGCGCTGCCGCTCAAGGGCCTCGCTTTGCTGGAGGCAGTGTCGATGGCGTGATTCGAGATCCTCCAGCTGACGCTCCAGGGTGGCCAGGGTCTGGGTGTGCTCGCGCGCCTCGTTTAGGGCAGGTTCGGCCTGATGGCGTGCCTGATTGGCCCTTTCCAGCTGCTGCGCAGCCTGGTTCCGGGTTTGCTCGGCTTGGGTTTGCAGGGTTCTGGCGCGTGCTAGCGCCTCATGGGTCTGGCGGTGAGTCTGTTCGAGCACAGCAATTTCACTCGGCAGCTCGGCTTGGCGCAGCAGGCGATGGCGCTGGGGCGCGAGCAGTCGGCGACAGTCGCGGTCGGCGCGGGCCTCGGCCAGCCCTTGCCAGCGTGCTTCAGCGTCGTGCGACTGGCGCTGGCCCTCTGTATAGCCCTGGCGCAGCCGCTCGTCAGTGGCGTGCCACTGGCGGCGGGCATCGAGCTCTCTGGCCTGCTGCTGCAGGTCGGCCAGGGCCTGTTCGGCGGTATCGGCTTGGCGCTCCAGCGCGGCGCGGGCTTCCGGCTCGGCGGGCAGGTCGTCGGCGAGCTTCGTCTGCAGGGCGTCGACGAGCCGCTTGGCTGCGATGGCGCGGCGATAGGCGGCTTCGGAGATGCGCGAATACTCGGCGGTGCCGGTGAGTCGTTCCAGCAGGTCGCTGCGCTCGTTGTCATCGGCCTTGAGAAAGGCGGCGAATTCGCTCTGAGCCAGCAGTACGGCGCGGGTGAACTGGTCGAAGGTGAGGCCCAGCCGTTCCGGCAGCTGCTCGGCGAACTCGCGCTTCTGGGCGGTGAGCAGACGGTCGTCGTCAAGGTCGACGAGTGATTGCTCCGCTGCTTGCAGGCGGCCGTTGGCTTTCTCGCGGGCGCGACGCACGGCCCAGCGGGCGCGGTAGCGGCGACCATCATGGCCGAGGAAGTCCACCTCGGCGTAGCCACCGGCGGTACCGCGGCGTAGCAGGGTGCGCGGGTCGGCGGTGTTTACCGTCTCGCCATCCACGTCGGGCAGCGGGGCATCGCGCCCGGGGGCCTGGCGCAGCCGTGGCGTGTTGCCGTAGAGCGCCAGGCAAAGAGCGTCGAGCAGGGTGCTCTTGCCGGCGCCGGTGGGTCCGGTGATGGCGAACAGGCCGGCGTCGCTGAGCGGGGGTGCCGTGAAGTCGAGTTCCAGCGGGCCGGGCAGGGAGGCCAGATTGGCCAGGCGCAGGGCGAGAATCTTCATGGGTGACGCTCCCCGGTGACGCCCCTGGAGGCATCGCTGCCCTCGTCGTCGAGCACGTCCTGTAGCAGCTGGTCGAAGTCGGCCAGCACGTCGTCGCCTGGGGGCTCGCCCCAGCGGCTTTCCCAGGTGTGCTGGAACAGCTTTCTCGGGCCCAACTGGGCGAGCTCGACCCGTGCCTTCACGCCTTCCGTGTCGATTTGAGGCAGGCGCCGCTCCAGGCGCAGCAGGCGCACTGCCTTGCCTTCCAGGGCTGCTTCCACCTGGGAGCGCAGGTCGGGTACCGGGGCGGTGAGCTCGACGCGCACTTCCAGCCAGGGCCACTGTTCGCGTGGCAGGGTGGGGGCGTGGGGCAACGCCTCGAGCTCGGCGAGTACTTGGTCCAGCGGGGCGGGGCCAATGCGATGCATGGCCACGGGGCGCGGCACGGGTATCGCTTCTGACGCGGTGAGGGTTTCGCCTTCCAGCATGACTTCCACCACCTGATGGGGGTAATTCACTTCGCTGAAGTCGAGGGGCAGGGGGCTGCCGCTGTAGCGAATGCGTGCTTCGCCCACCTGTTGGGCGCGATGCAGGTGACCCAGCGCCACGTAGGCAATATCGGCAGGGAAGAGCCCGGCGGAAATCGACTCCTCGCCGCCGATGACGATGGGGCGTTCGCTGGCCTCGGAAACGGCGGCGCCATGCAAGTGGGCGTGGCTCATGGCCACCAGCGCCTGCCCGGGCTGGCGCCTGCGGCGGGCGGCATCGATCAGCTGCTCGTGAACGCGGGAGATGCCGACCACGTAATCGTTGCGTGGCTTGTCGCTGCCCGGCTCCCCTTCGTTGTGCTCGGCACGGGCCAGGCCATGGCCGGTCACCTCGGCAGGTCGTAGGAAGGGCAGTGCTAGGCACCAGGCACGGGTTTCACCGGATGAGTCGGTGAGCGGTACCAACAGGCGCTCGGCGTCGAGCGTGCCGTCGTCGAGCCAGCTTACCCGGCCCAGGGCGTGGGTGCGTAGACGGCGCATCAGCGGGGCGGGCAGTTCGATGCGGTTGCCGCTGTCGTGGTTACCGGCTATCAACACGATGTCGAGCCGCGGCAGGCACTCATGGGCGCTGACGATGAAGTCATAGAGCAGTTCCTGGGCGCGCAGCGAGGGATTGACCACATCGAAAACGTCGCCGGCGACTAGCAGGGCGTCGGCCTCGTGGACGACGAGGGTGTCGAGCAGCCAGTCGAGAAAGCGGTGGTGTTCGGCGTGGCGCTCCTGGCCGTGGAAGGTCTGGCCCAGGTGCCAGTCGGCGGTGTGGATCAGCTTGAGCACGGTATCCCTCGTCATCGGTTCTGCGCCGATGATACACGATCGATGCTCGGCTCCGACGACACGCCTGCCAAGTCAGCCGCTTGGGAAGTGGCGCTTGGCCGCCTACACTGCGGGACAGTTTACGTTGCGCAAGGAAGCCGGAATGATGCCATTGCATGAATGGACTCCCACCCCCGAGAAAGCCATCGCGTTGCAACGCGAACTGGCACCACGCATCGAGCGAGAAGATCGGCTGGCCCCGGTGCGCCATATCGCCGGGGTCGATATCGGCTTCGAGCAGAACGGCGAGATTACCCGGGCGGCGATCGTGGTGCTGGCTTGGCCCGGCGATCCCATGGTCGGATTCGAGCTAGTCGAGCAGGTGGTGCACCGCGAGCCGACCCGCATGCCCTACATTCCCGGGCTGCTCTCCTTCCGCGAGATTCCCGCGGCGCTGGCGGCGTTCGAAAGGCTCTCAACGCAGCCGGAGCTGGTGATGGTCGACGGCCAGGGCATTGCCCACCCACGACGCCTGGGCGTGGCCTCCCATTTAGGGCTGTGGCTCGACCTGCCTACTATCGGCGTCGCCAAGTCGAGGCTGTGCGGCGTACACGACGACGTACCCGAAGGGCGTGGTGAGTGGACGCCGTTGCGCCATCGCGGCGAGACCATAGGCGCGGTGCTGAGGACCCGAATGGGGGTCAAGCCGGTGTTCGTTTCTCTGGGGCATCGCATTTCGCTTGAAACATCGCTCGACTGGGTAGCGAAGTGCCTGGGCCGCACCAAGCTTCCCGAGCCCACGCGGTTGGCCGATCGCCTGGCCTCCCGGCGCGGGCCGATGCCGCAACCGGGGGATTGAGCCCGGGCCCATGCGGGTCGGGTATACTGCCTGGCCATTTTACCGACGAGGCTCATCATGACCGAGACCCTGACGCCCGCCTGTGCCGCCACCCGAGCCTGGGTCGAGCACTTCGTCGTCGCCCACAACGTCTGCCCCTTTGCGCGTCGCGAGCTGGTGGGCGAGACCATTCGCTTCGTCGAGGTGTCGGCAAGCCAATGGGAGCCCGCTCTCGTGGCACTGATCGATGAGTGCCGCCGGCTCGATGAAGCACCTGCCATCGAGACGACCCTGATGGTGCTGCGCTCGGGTCTCGAGGATTTCGACGACTACCTCGATTTTCTCGCCGTGGCCGAAGCGCTGATGGCCGAGCAGGGCTACGAGGGTGTCTATCAGCTGGCGAGCTTCCATCCCGACTACTGCTTCGAAGTTGCAGAGGCTGACGATGCGGCCAACTACACTAACCGCTCGCCCTGGCCGATGCTGCACCTGCTGCGCGAGGCGGGACTAGAGCTTGCACTGGCGCATTACCCCGACCCCGAGGCGATTCCCGAGCGCAATATCGAATATCTGCGGATGCATGGCAGTGAGCGCCTGGCCGCCGAGTTGGCGGCGCTGCGTGGCCAATAACGAATAGGCCTGTCGAAAACGGCCGCTAGACGATATCCAGCGGCATCTTTCGGCCGGGTGCCGGAAACGCCTCGTCGAGCCGCGCCAGAACC
>NZ_JAFIFK010000031.1 GCF_020832045.1 Halomonas sp. | reverse complement strand
GCATGATTCCAACCGTTTTCGCCTGACGACCATAGCGAGTGGGAACCACCTGATCCCATGCCGAACTCAGCAGTGAAACCACTCAGCGCCGATGGTAGTGTGGGGCCTCCCCATGCGAGAGTAGGTCATCGTCAGGCATCTCTTCAGAAACCCCGGCCATTGGTCGGGGTTTCGCCATTTAGGGGCCTCCCACGTAGAGTAGCGGAGCGCCGCCTGCCGGATGGCCGGCCCGAACGTCAGGCATTTATTCAGAAACCCAGCTTCGAAAGAGGCTGGGTTTCGTCGTTTGAGACATGACAGAATGTCAGCGCCAGTCGTGAGCGGGACGACCCGATGCACATACATTGATCCGAGGACGACCTCGGCCGACTATGGATGAGGGCTATGGCTTGGTTTCTGTTGTTTGTGGCGGGTCTGCTTGAGGTTGCCTGGGCCCTGGGCCTAAAGGCGTCGGAAGGATTTTCGCGCCCGCTCCCCAGCATATTCACGATCGTAGCCATGGTGGGCAGTTTCTACTTACTGGCACAGGCCATGAAGGTGCTTCCCGTGGGCACTGCATATGCCATATGGGTGGGAATTGGAGCAATCGGCACAGTGCTGCTGGGAATCCTCATCTATGGCGATAGTGCATCGCCTCTGCGCCTACTCAGCCTCGTGCTGATCCTCGCCGGGCTGGTGGGGTTGAAGTTGGCGGCATAGATGGTTACAGCTGGCGTGCGGAGTCATGGTATATAGCGAGCAAACCCCCCGGCTTGTCAGAGCCGGGGGGGCGACCGCTTTGCTTCTGGTGAGGCTAATGTGGCTCGTTTACACGACGCCCTGGTCGATCATGGCATCGGCTACCTTGCGGAAGCCGGCGATATTCGCACCTAGCACCAGGTTGGTGGGCTCCCCGAACTCCGCGGCGGTGCTGGCACACTGCTGATGAATATCCGCCATGATGGCCTGCAGTTTGGTATCCACCTTTTCCATGGTCCACTGCTGCATACTGCTGTTCTGAGCCATCTCGAGCTGGCTGGTGGCAACGCCGCCAGCATTGGCAGCCTTGCCGGGGCCGTAGGCGATCCTGGCTTCGAGGAAGCGGTCCACGGCGCTGGCGGTGGAAGACATGTTCGAGCCTTCGCTTATGCAGTGCACGCCATTGCCTAGCAGGGCGACCGCATCGGCCTCGGTCACTTCGTTCTGTGTCGCACTGGGGAAGGCCACGTCGCCCTTGATACGCCATACGGCATGGCCATCGCTGGGGTAGTCCTGAGCATCGATGTAAGTTGCCTCAGGATGGTGCTCGACGTATTCACGCAGTGAAGTCCGCTTGACCTCCTTGAGCAGCTTGAGCGTATCTAGATCGATGCCTTCCGGATGGTGCACGGTGCCGCGAGAGTCCGAGCAGGTCACGGGGCGAGCGCCTAGCTGGTATAGCTTCTCGATGGTGTAGATAGCCACGTTGCCGGCCCCTGACACCAGGCAAGTCTTGCCCAGGATGCTGTCGCCGCGTGCCTCGAGCATGTTCTGAGCAAAATAGACCGCGCCGTAACCGGTGGCCTCCTTACGACCGAGTGAGCCGCCCCAATTCAGACCTTTGCCAGTAAACACGCCTTCGTAACTGCCGGTGAGTCGCTTGTATTGGCCGTACATATAGCCGATCTCTCTGGCGCCAACGCCTATGTCGCCGGCGGGTACGTCTATGGTCGCGCCGATATGGCGATAGAGCTCATTCATGAACGATTGGCAGAAGCGCATGATCTCGGCGTCGGATTTGCCCTTCGGATCGAAGTTGGAGCCGCCTTTCCCGCCGCCGATAGGCAGCCCAGTCAAGGCGTTCTTGAAGATCTGTTCGAAGCCCAGGAACTTGATGATGCTGGCGTTCACGCTGGGGTGAAAGCGCAGGCCGCCCTTGTAAGGGCCCAGGGCCGAATTGAACTGAACACGGTAGCCCTTGTTTACCTGTACCTTGCCAGCGTCGTCAACCCAGCTCACTCGGAACATGACCTGACGCTCGGGCTCGACGATGCGCTCGATGATGCTGTGCTGATGATAACGGGGCACCGTCTCGAGCAGAGGCCGCAGGCATTCGAGGACTTCTTCAGCGGCCTGATAAAACT
Organism: Halomonas sp.; assembly: GCF_020832045.1. GTDB lineage: Bacteria > Pseudomonadota > Gammaproteobacteria > Pseudomonadales > Halomonadaceae > Halomonas. The sequence goes on along the minus strand of NZ_JAFIFK010000031.1, from coordinate 112,920 downwards.
CGCTCTGGGCTGGGCTGCTCTTTCTGAGACCTTCGAGGGTGTCGTGCACGTAAGTCATGTTGATGTCCTGATGGATAAGAGATGCAGCCACTATAATTCAATGCACCAATATGCAGCAATTGCATAGGCTATGTCGGGATTAGACATTGATATGAGTCGAAATCGCTTTTAAATGACAAAAAACTGTGCACCAATACCACGCATTAATGATGTTTCACAAACGTATTTTAAACGATATGCCTATGCCGACAGCGCTGGGCTGGGCTGATACTATTGGCAGCTCGTAATCTGCCGGAGCGAACCCTTGAGCCCAGCTACTCTTGTCCGCACTTTCCCTCATTGCGACTGGGTTGAAATCGATGCCGGATGCCTTCGCAAATGGCCTGTTTCCTCATCACTACCTGTCCGGGTGGGTCGAGCCTCAATGAACGCCTTATGTCCTGTTTCATGCCGGGTTTCGTGCGCCGGTCACTCAACCGGGAGGGTGGGAGATGTCTGAAAAGGGAGGGGGGCTCGTGCCGGACCAGTTGCTCTTTTATTGCCGCCCCGGCTTTGAACATGACCTGGGGGCAGAGCTAACGGATCTTGGTCATCGCCTGGGTTGGCAGGCCAAGGCTGAGTTCGCGCCTCAGTCTGGTTTCGTCCGTTTCATGGTCAACGAATCGCGCCCAGCCAACGAGCTGCATCGTCAGCTGACGTTCGACCGGCTCGTCTTTGCGCGGCAGAGTCTGGTGGCGTTGCCCGCCTTGCACCTGAGCCGGGACGACAGGCTGTCGCCTATCCTGTCGCAGGTAGTCGCGAGCGGCTGGAGTTTCGATGCGATCTGGCATGAGGCGCCCGATACCAACGATGGCAAGGCCTTAGCGGGGCTGATCAAGGCACTCACGCGCCCGCTCGAATCGGGTTTGCGCAAGCGCGGTGCGCTGCGTCGTAAAGCAGCTGGGCGACGCTTGCATTTGTTCTGGATGGATGGAAATAGCGTGCAACTGGGCATGAGTTTCCCCGGTAATCGCAGCGAACTTCCTGGCGGCATTCGGCGGTTGCGTTTCCCTCATGCGGCGCCAAGTCGCTCGACCCTAAAGCTCGAGGAGGCCTGGCATGAGTTCATCCCTCGTGGCGAGTGGGAGACCCGTCTGGCTCAGGGTATGCAGGCCGCCGATCTGGGAGCTGCACCAGGGGGATGGACTTGGCAGCTGGTGGGCCGAGGCATGCATGTCTACGCCATTGATAATGGCCCCATGAAGGGCGATCTGATGGCCACGGGCATGGTCGAGCATTTGCAGGAAGACGGCTTCGTCTGGGAGCCGCCACATCGGCTGGATTGGCTGGTATGTGATATCGTCGACAAGCCGTCTCGCGTCACGGCGATGATTCAGCGCTGGCTGGTCAAGCGCTGGTGTCGAGAGGCGATATTCAACCTCAAGCTGCCTATGAAGCGGCGCTGGGAGGAGGTGGAGCGCTGCCTGGCCTTGCTGGACGAAGCGTTGCAAGGTGCCGGCGTTCGCGCCACGCTGCGCTGCCGGCATCTCTATCATGATAGGGAAGAGGTCACGGTGCATGTCAGGCTGCTGGATTGACTGTAGCAGCGTGAGTGTGGCTGAAGCGTCAGTACGACGGCTCGTAGATGCGGATGGTTTCGTCTTCGGTCAGCAACGGTAGAATGCGCTGCATTACCCTGGAACGTTCCTCGCTGGTGTACCATTCGTGCCAGGCGTTCAAGTCGCGCCATTTGACAATCATCAGCCGACGATCGCTGCGGCCTCGTTCGACCAGCGTCTCGCCGCCCACGAAGCCTCTGGCACCGAGCGAAAATCGCATGGCTTCCCGTGCGGCCTCCTCGTACTCCTCTTCCAGGCCAGGCATGATGCGTCGTTCGATTATGATCTTTATCATCTAGCAGTTCCCCACGCCGAGGTCGATCGATGACGAATACCGCCGACTCGCAGCCCGCCCATCAGGTCGAGCTTGACACGACCGGTCTCTACTGTCCGGAACCCATCATGCTGATGCACAACAAGGTGCGTGACATGAGTCCTGGAGAGATCCTCAAGGTGGTGGCGACGGATCCAGCGACAACCCGTGACGTGCCCAAGTTTTGTAGCTTCCTGGGCCACGAGTTGATGGCCCAGGAGGAGTCGGATGGTCACTACTTTTACTTTATCCGTTTAGGCTGATGTACTGCCACCCCTTCTGGCTCACTCTAGCGCTTAGTCGGCTGTCGGCGGGGTGGATGGAGGCATGACCATCAGCGCCAGGGCTTCCAGAGTGCCGGGATCCTGTTCGCGGATACGGTTGGCGATGCTGCGCTGGAAGAAATAGACCATCCGGTGACGGCTGCGTCCAGGATAGAGGCAGGCGTCACCGGGCAGGATCGGCGTGGTGTCGATCAGGGATTCGTCCGCCAGCAGTGCGTCCACGTGGCCGTCGCTGTAGAGGCGCCAGCCGAATACCTGCTTTAGCTGCCAGGGGCGACTGTCGTCGTCGATGCACAGAGCGTGAGTGCCCTGGGTGTCGGGGATCTGCTGGATGAGCGTGATGTCGCGCGTCTCTTCGTAATCGAAATAGGCGGCGGCATGCTCGAGTTCGCAGGCCTTGTGGGGCGGGGGGCCGTCAAGCAGCTCTTCGGTCTCGGGATCGCGATAGCCAACGAAGCAGCCATGATCGGGATCGTCAAGCTGATGGCAGGGGGTCAACGTTTCCATCCAGGGCACCAGTCCGACGACATCGCCATCTTCGCGCAGCCCCCAGGCGAGGATGGGCATGCCGTAGAGGGAGTCCGGGTCCGAAGCGAGGCTGTACACCATCTCGAGGCCATCAAGTTCGGGAGAGAGGCGAACCAGGCGTCGTCTGGCCTGGAGCTTCTGGCGCATCGTTTCCAGGTCGATGACCCGGGCAGGGCGGGGTGACAGTGACATACCCATGTTTCTCCCTCCAGATTCTGCATGGGCCGAGCGGAAAGGTCACGGCTGCGGCAAGGCTGACGGGATCGACTCCTACCTTCTTGCATCACCAATATCACAGAGTCGCCATATAAGTTAAGCCTGGCGACAGCTTTTTCACGAGCATCGTGCAATGAGGGACTGCCAGAGGTCCTCATGTTCGCCACGAGCTTGTCGTAGGGCAGGCAAGGGAGCGTCGGGATTCGTCAGCGAGAGCCAGTGGCTGCGATACACTGCGACGGCGTCGGGAGCAGGTACATGGCTTTCGAGCAGGGCATCGATTGCCTTCAGCCACCGTGTGGCCAGGTTTTCGAGGTGGGCAAGCCACGCGAAGGCATCCAGGGTGGACAGGCGCGAGTTCAATGTACTCGGGGGCGAGGCGAGGTCTGTACAGCCTTGGTGAGACTCGAGGTTGGCGATGAGAAGCTGGTTCGCTTCATTCAGACGCTGCTCGGCGAGCATGAGGGCGCGCAATAGTTCTGCAGTGAAGGGCCGACTGCGCAGTGATTTGAGATGGTTTTCCAGCGTGCTCGATTCATGCTGCCATTCGGGGTTGAACTGATTGAGAGTGGCTTGTTGCAACCAGCCAATGGCCTCGAGTTGGGCTTCGATGCCACGGGTATCGCCAGGCGCCAGCGGTGAGCTGGCACGAGAAAAGTTGCGCACCCACTCTTCTGAGTCGAACAGGCTGTTCCAACTGACATTGGGGAGTTGCTCGGTCTTGATGCGCGTCAGGCGCTCGAGACGCTCGCGGTCTCCGGGCGAAAGCGCGGCAGGCACATCGCTCTCCCAGCAGCCATGTAGACGCCGCCAGAGTTCGAGTTCATAGATCCACTGCTGACTGGGCGGTGCCACGCGCCCGAGCTGATTATTGCGAGCGGCCACGAGCGAGGTGACACCGCACTCGCGCAGGGCATAGACATTGCGCATGCCCTCTCGGGTCTCGGCGATATCGAAGAGGCGCTCAGCGCGCTCGGGAAAGGCGCCGATATTGGGCGGGTCGTTGCGGTCCGGGGGCGGTTGCCCCAGTGCCTCGGCCAATGCTCGTTGATACTCCACCAGCTTGGCCTCGCCTTCCCCGCCACTCCCGCAGCCCGTCAACAGCAGCATGAGCAGAACGACTGACAGGTAGCGCCCCGGGTCAGTCCGGCGGAATTTCCTGCTTGCCATGCGCGACTCCTTTGGCTCTGCGACGCAGCCGCTCACTCAGAAGCATTGCCGCCACGGTAAGCCCGGCGATAAGGCCGATCCAGTAGCCGTGTACCCCGAGTGGCTCGCTCCAACCGGGAACGCCGCGAGTGCCCAGCCAGTGGCCACCGGCCAGGCCCACCGCCCAGTAGGCGAAGAGGGTGATGACCATGATGATGCGAGTGTCCTTGTAGCCTCTCAGGGCGCCGGCCAGATTGACCTGGAGCGAGTCGGATATCTGATAAAGCATGGCCAGCAGGATCAGCGAAAGCGCCAGGCGTTGAACGGCAGTATCGTGAGTGTAGAGCGCCATGACCGGCTCTGCCGTGAACCACAGAAGAGCACTGTTGAACAGTGCAATCAGTACTGAGACCAGGACACCGTTCCAGGCTACCATGCGGGCCAGCTCGGCCTTGCCCTGCCCCAGGGTGTTGCCGACCCTCACGGTCAACGCCATGCTCAGTGCCAATGGCAGCATGAACAGAATGGAGGTGTAGTTCAATGCGACCTGATGCGCGGCCACCGTCACTTCACCGAGGCTGGCAATGAATAGCGAGATCAGGGTAAACAGCGTGACTTCGACGAAGATCGCTACGCCAATGGGGACCCCGACGTGAAGCAGCTCCCCAATCAAACGCCAGCGTGGCGGGGCAGGGGAGTGCCAGAGCTCGACATTGCCATAGGCCCGGGAGCGGCGGGTGTAGAGAATCATGGCCAGGCACATGACCCACATGGAAAGAGCGGTGGCGATGCCACAGCCGAGTGCGCCCATGGCCGGCAGAGCCTGTACCCAGGCCGGCAGCCAGTCGCCGAACAGGGCGGTGAGCCCATCGCCGCCATAGATCAGCACGAAATTACTGGGAATGTTGACCCCGAGCCCCACCAGACTGATCCACAGTGCCGGACGGGTATGATTCATGCCGTCTGAAAAAGCGCGTAGCGCTTGAAACAGCGCCACGCCCGGCATGCCGAAGGCGACGGCGGAGAGGTAGGCCGCCGAGCGATGGGCGACCTCCGGGGGGACGTCCATTGCGTGAAAGATAGGCATGACGGCGAACCATAGCAACCACGCCGATACCAGGCCCAGGGCAAGAGCAACCCACAGTGCCTGGTGCACGCTCGGCCGAATGCGATCGGTGGAGCCGGCTCCGAGTAAATGAGCGACGATAGGCGTCAGGCCCATCAGTGTGCCGGTCATGAACAGCATTAGCGGCAGCCACAGGCTGGAACCCACCGAGACGGCGGCCAGGTCGGTGGCACTCAGGCGCCCAGTCATCATCACATCGGCAACGCTCATGCCGGCCTGGGCCAGTTGAGCGCCGCAGATGGGAAGGGCCAGTCGTACCAGGGGCCGCGTCTCAGTGCGGCTGACTCTCAGCAGATCGGTGAAGAACGTTGCCAAGGGGGGCTCCATGCGTAATGAGAGTCTGTCAGTGCACCAGGGAAACGGAATATGTTAGCAACATCTGCTGGATTTCGCTGCGTCATCGACTCGCATATACTGGCTTAACACTCTGTCATGCATGGAGAACCCGTGACCCATCGCCTAGAGGACGTGATTTCTCTGTTCGACGGCCTCTTCAAGCAGCGCTTCGATACTCGCTTGGTGCGCGGCGGTGACGAGCCGCTCTATTTGCCTGCCGATGAAGAGAGCCCGTGGCATCGGGTCATCTTTGCGCGGGGCTTTTACGCCAGTGCGCTGCATGAAATCAGCCATTGGTGTATCGCCGGCAACCGGCGTCGTCTACTGGTGGATTACGGCTATTGGTACCACCCCGATGGGCGTAGTGCCGAACAGCAGCGCAGCTTCGAGTCGGCGGAAGTGGCTCCCCAGGCGCTGGAAATGCTCTTCTCTCGGGCCTGCGGGCTGCGCTTTCACGTCAGCGTCGACAACCTGGGTGGAGAAGCCGACGTCGATCGCGATGCCTTTCAGGCTCGTGTTGCCGCTCGGGCAGCACGCTACGAGCGTGAGGGACTGCCGTCCCGGGCGGCAGCTTTTCATGCCGCTCTCAAGGCGTTCTATCAGCAGAGGGCGTCTGTCGAGCGCGCCATCGCTCATGGACTCGAAGCGATGGATCAGGCCATGCCAGCCGCTTCCCACGCCTGCCTGCCGAGCTGAAGCAGAGGCTGCAATGCCGGCATGGGCTGGCGCGAGGAATAGGCCACGCCGATGGTTTGGCGGATCTCGAGTTCGGCGAGCGGGCGACACTGAACGTCCGGATGCGTGAGAATCTCCGGCCAGGCCGGTACCAGAGAGGCGCCGACCCCGGCTGCTACCAGTCCCAGAGTATATTCGATGGTGCGCAGGCGAGCCCTCACCTGACAGCGTATGCCGGCTCCGCTGAGTGCCGACGCCAACTGCTCCATGGCGGCGCAGGGATGGCGCCAGATAAAGGGCAGTCCATCCAGCTCGTCCAGCGTCAGCGTCTCCTTGAGTACCAGCGGGTGCCCGCTGGGCAGTGCCAGCAGGTAGCTGTCGTGCCAGATGGGTTGAAAGGCCTCGCCCTGTGCCAGGTCCTGCTCGCCGATGATTCTGGCGTCGCAGCGCTCTTCGGGGTTGACCAGGGTCAGCGCCAGATTGTCGCCCTGGCCGATGTACTCCTTGAGCAGCGTGGTCATGCGGTTGGCGCCCAGTGAGCGCATCAGGCCCAGGCGCACCGGCGTTGCGGGTGCCGAGGAGTTGAAAAGTCGGCTGATGGCGTTCAGGTCTTCACTGACCTGGCGTGCCAGGGGGTAGAGTCGGTGGCCTTCTTCGGTGGGCGTAATGCCTCGCCGATGACGTTCGAACAGGGGGGTATTCAGGCGCTCTTCCAGCTGCGCCAGCGCTGTCGAGATGGAAGGCTGCGCCACGTGGCAACGGCGGGCAGCGGCACTGATCGAGCCACCCTCGTAGGCGGCAATGAAGTAGCGCAGGCTACGAATATCCATAGTCGGAATCTATATCTGGGGCAGGATATCGATATTATCGCTTTGACTGCCAGGCACGCTAGGCTGTAGGTCATATCCTTTCCTGCCGTTGGAGTCAGCATGGTGGTCGAACCTCTACCTCAAGAGCAGCGCTTCTTCACCGCACTGCGCAGCGGCGACTGGCCAAAGCCCGATCGTGACTGGCAGCTCGAGGAGGTCGACCTTACGGCGGCGGGGTTTGTGGAGCTTTTCGAGACCCAACTCATGAGCCGGCACCTCGATCTGCATGCCCGACGCCTGCAGGCACGCGGCGAAGCCTTCTATACCATCGGCAGCGCGGGCCACGAGGGTAACGCCGCCATCGCACGCGCCTTTCGTGCTACCGATCCCGCTTTTCTGCACTATCGCGATGCCGCCTTCCTGCTGCAGCGCAGCCGCGGCGTTCCGGGGCAGACGCCGCTGTGGGACCTGCTGCTGAGCTTTGCCGCCTCGGCGGAGGACCCGATCTCCGGTGGCAGGCACAAGGTGCTGGGGTCCAAGGTGCTGCACATCCCTCCTCAGACCAGCACCATTGCCTCGCACCTGCCCAAGGCCATGGGGGCGAGCTACAGCCTCGGCCTGTGGCGGCGGCTTGGGGGCGGAGGTGAGTGGCCTGCCGACAGCGTTGTCATCTGCAGCTTTGGCGACGCCTCGTTCAACCACTCCACCGCCCAAGGGGCGCTCAATGCCGCCGGTTGGGCGGCCTACCAGGGAGCGCCGATGCCGCTGGTGATGGTCTGCGAGGATAACGGCATCGGTATCTCCACGCTCACCCCGGCAGGGTGGATCGAAGCCAGCATGCGCTCGCGTCCAGGCTTCCACTACCTCGCCTGCGATGGCCTTGACCTGCTCGACACCTGGCGTGCCGCCCGGGAGGCGGAGCGCATCGCCCGATGCCGCAAGCAGCCGGTATTCCTGCACATGCGCTGTGTGCGGCTGTTTGGCCACGCCGGCTCCGATGCTCAGCAGGCCTATCTCCCCCCGGCACGCATCAAGGCCGACGAGGCGCGGGATCCACTGCTGGTCTCGGCCGGCCTCTTGCTGCGCCATGGCATACTCGATGTCGCGGCCATCGAGCGACTCTACCGCTCGATCGCCGAGCGGGTGGCGCACGTGGCCGAGGGGGCGATTCGTCGACCCAAACTGGAAACGGCGAGGCAGGTCATGGCGAGTATCGTGCCGCCGGGGCGACCAGGTCGTGCCCGCTCCTGGCAGGGGGATATCGACGCAACGCCGTCGACCATGGCCAAGCTGTTGAACCAATCCCTCACTCGTCTGATGGAGAGCCACCCGCACCTGGTGATGGCCGGCGAGGACATCGGCCGCAAGGGGGGTGTCTACGGCGTCACCCTGCGCTTGCAGGCTCAGTTCGGCCCGCATCGGGTGATCGACACCCTGCTGGACGAGCAGAGCATTCTCGGACTGGGCATCGGGATGGGGCAGAGCGGCCTGGTGCCGATTCTCGAAATCCAATTCCTGGCCTACCTGCACAACGCCGAGGATCAATTGCGCGGTGAGGCGGCCACGCTCAGCTTCTTCTCCAACGGCCAGTACACCAATCCCATGGTGGTGCGCATTGCCGGACTCGGCTATCAGAAGGGCTTCGGCGGCCACTTCCACAACGACAACGCCATTGCCGTGCTACGCGATATTCCCGGGTTGCTGGTGGCCTGCCCCTCCAACGCTGCCGATGCCGTGGGTCTGCTGCAGGAGGCGGTGCGCCTGGCCGACGAGGAGCAGCGGGTGGTGGTGGTGATCGAGCCGATCGCGCTCTACCACACCCGCGACCTGCACGAGGAGGGCGATCAGCAGTGGTGCTTTGCCGATCCTGGGCCGCAGCACCGCCTGGCGGTGGGCGAGCCTGGCCAGTGGGGGGAAGGGCGCGATCTCGCCATCGTCACTTATGGCAATGGCGTCTATCTGTCACGCCAGGCCGCAGCAAGGCTGGAAGCGCAGGGAGTCGCGCTGCGTATCGTCGACCTGCGCTGGCTGACCGATATCGACCATGACGCAGTTCATCGCCTAATCGTCGACTGTGGGCAGGTGCTGGTGGTGGACGAGTGTCGGCGCAGCGGCTCGCCCAGTGAGGAGCTGATCACCGCCATGGTGGAGCGCGGGGTGCCCAGCGATAGGCTGCATCGGCTGACCGCCGAGGACAGCTTCATTCCGTTGGGGCGGGCGGCCACGGTGACGCTGCCCTCGGTGGAGGCGATCATCGAACAAGGGCTGAGCCTTGCAGCTCCTGGAGCGAAGGCTGGGACAGCCAAAAAGACGCCGAGCAAGGCGACGGCAGGGAGTGATGAAGGATGAGTCAGGTGCGCGACAATTGTGTCAGCGGGGCGGTCCGAGAGCGGCTGCTGATCGTTTGCCCCGGCCGCGGCACCTACAACGCTGCCGAGTGGGGCACGCTTAACCGCCTGGCGGGTGGCAGCGAGTGGCTGTCATGCTTCGATGCCATGCGCCGCGAGGCCGGCATGCCTACGCTCTCGGAGCTGGATGGCGAGACGCCTTTCCGCCAGAGCCTACACGGGCGCGGCGAGCACGCCGCGCCGCTGATCTATGCCTGCGCCTGGGCCGACCTGCTGGCCATCGACCGCGAGCACTACGAGGTGGTGGCGGTGACCGGCAACTCCATGGGCTGGTACATCGCCCTGGCGGCGGCCGGCGCCCTGGCGCCGGACGCGGCGCTGCACCTGATCGGTACCATGGGGCTGAGAATGCAGGAGACCCTGGCCGGGGGGCAGGTCATCTATCCCTGGGTCGACGAGGCGTGGCGGCCGGACTGGGCGCTACGCCGCGAGCTGCTGGGGCTGATCGAGCGCATCCATGACCAGGAAGGGGCGGAGCTCCATCTCTCCATCGACCTGGGCGGCATGCTGGTCTTCGGCGGCAACGAGGCGGGGCTGGCGCGTCTGACCGAGGCACTGCCAACCCGCGAGCGTTTTCCGCTGCGGTTGCATCAGCACGCCGCCTTCCATACGCCACTGCAGGAAGGGGTAAAGCGTGAAGCGCGCCGCGAGCTGGCAAGCTTGCCGTTGCGTGCCCCTGAGGTGCCGATGATCGATGGGCGCGGTCATATCTGGACGCCGTGGAGCACCGACCCCGAGCAGCTGTGGGACTACACTCTGGGCGAACAGCTGGTGACGCCGTATGACTTCACCGCGGCGATCCGGGTGGGTGTGCGCGAGTTCGCGCCGGATCGTATCGTGATTCCCGGACCCGGGGCCACGCTGGGCGGCGCCACGGCCCAGGCGTTGATTCAACTCGGCTGGAAGGGGTTGGATGACAAGGCCAGCTTCCAACGGCTTCAGGCCGAGGAGCCACGGCTGGTCTGCATGGGGATTCCCGAGCAGCGTGAGTGGCTGCTGGAGAGGGCGCCGACGGCGTCACTCAGCGCCTAGTCGCTCGTGCAGGCGCAGCATCACCTCGACCTCGTGCTCGGGCCGTAGCGGCTCTAGCCCCATCTCGCCGAACAGCTCATTGCGCGCCCGGCTCCACTCTCCCGCCGACAGGCCGGGGTAGAGGGTCTCGGCCGGCGCCAGCTCGACGAAGGGGTCGATGCCATAGGTATCGAACAGCCGTGCCAGTGCGGCTTCATCGCCGCTGATCCCGGCAGTGAACAGGGTGGCGTTGAAATGGTCGCTCTCCAGCTCCCTGATCACATCCAGGGGGCTGGCGCCGAAGCTGTGCAACTCTTCCAGGCTATAGCCGTTGAGTTCATTGAACTCCTCGTCTAGCCAGTCATCGTCGGGCTGGATCAAGGTGTGCTTGATGCGACCGTCGGACAGTACCCAGGCAATGGCCAAAGGCAGATCGCTGTCGTCTCCGGTCTCGACGGCGATGAATCCGGGTATGTCAGCCATTTCGCGACTCCTGTTGGGTACGGCCAATATCTTGAGCTTCGCTTGCCATGGGCAGGCGAAAGAAGCGTCTCGCTGTGTCACTGGTGGCGTGGGCCAGCTCTGTCTCGGTGTTGCCTCGCCAGTGGGCTATCTCGCGCACGATCCAAGGCAGCAGGGCCGGCTCGTGGCGCCTGCCCTTGAGTTTGGCAGGTAAATCGCGCGGCAGTAGATAAGGGCAGTCGGTTTCCACCATCAGCCGCTCGAGTGGAATGTCCCTCACCAGTTCGCGCAGATGATGGCCGCGTCGCTCGTCGCAGATCCACCCCGTCAAGCCGATGTGCAGATCCAGGTCGAGATAGCCGTGCAGTGTATCGCGGTCGGCGGTGAAACAGTGAACGACGGCATCGCTGATATCGTCGCGCCAGGCTCGCAGCATATCGCGCATGCGGCGACCGGCATCGCGCTCGTGGATGAACAGCGGCTTGCGGCTCTGTGCCGCGAGGGCCAGTTGGGCCTCGAAGGCGCGTTCCTGCTCCGGCGGGGTGGAGAAGTTGCGGTTGAAGTCGAGGCCGCACTCGCCCACTGCCACCACCTCGGCGCGATGATGCAGTCGGCTCATGGCTGCGGCAAGGTCGCCGTTCCAGTGGCTGGCATCGTGCGGGTGCACGCCAGCGGTGGCGTACAGGCCGGGAACGCGCTGGGCCAGCTCCACGGCCTGCTCGGCGTGGGCGAGGTCGGTTCCGGTCACGATCAGAGTGGTAACATTGGCCGCTCCGGCACGACGCAACACGGCCTCGAGGTCACCGGCAAAGCTTTCATGAGTCAGGTTGGCGCCGATATCCGCCAGCGGGGCGGGCGAGCGAAAGCGCAGCGCCTCGGGCAGGAAGTCGTCGAAGTTGGCGTCGGGGTCGACCAAGGGGGCGCTCCTTTGCAGATACATGAGGCATTGTAACCAAAGCCACGGCGGGCCAGCCATGCGTTACACTAGCCGCCTTGATGAATTGAGAGGTGAGCGCGTGACCCTGCTACGTCTGGAAAGCTTGCAACTGGCCTACGGTAACCATGTGCTGCTCAATGGCGCCGACCTGGTGCTGGAGAAGGGGGAGCGCCTGGCGCTTGTCGGGCGCAACGGCACCGGCAAGTCGACGTTACTGAAACTGGTTTCCGGCGAGATCTTGCCCGACGACGGCAGCATCTGGCGTGCCCCGGGCTTGAAAATCGGCGTGCTCGAGCAGGACCTGCCGTCCGCGACGGGCGAGACCATTTTCGATGTGGTGGCCCAGGGGCTACCCCAGGCCGGTGAGCTGCTGGCGGAGTATCACCATCTGGTGCAGGATGCCGAGCCCGACATGAAGCGTATGGCGACCCTGCAGAGCCGTCTCGAGGCTATCGATGGCTGGTCATTCGAGCAGCGCATCGACGTGGTGCTGACGCGTCTGGGTCTGCCGGCCGACGATCTAATGAGTTCGCTTTCCGGAGGCTGGCGCCGGCGCGTGGCGCTCGCCCGTGCGTTGGTCGCCGAGCCCGACCTGCTGCTGCTCGACGAGCCGACCAACCACCTGGATCTTGACACCATCGCCTGGCTCGAGGAGCAACTGCTGGCGTTCAATGGTGCGGTGCTGTTCATCACCCACGACCGTGCCTTTCTGTCGAAGCTGGCAACGGCAATCCTGGAGCTCGACCGCGGTCGCCTGGGGCGCTACCCGGGCGATTACGCGGCGTATCAGCAGCAGAAATCGCACGAGCTGGAAATCGAGGCGCGTGAGAATGCCCTGTTCGACAAGAAACTGGCTCAGGAAGAGGCCTGGATTCGTCAGGGAATCAAGGCGAGGCGCACCCGCAACGAAGGGCGGGTGAGGGCGCTGGAGCAACTCCGTCGCGAGCGCGGCCAGCGTCGCGAAGTGCAGGGGCGGGCGAGCTTCGGCGTGGATAGCGGTGAGCGCAGCGGCAAGCGTGTGGTCGAGCTGTCCGGCGTGTCTCATCGCTTCGGCGACGAGCTCATTCTGCAGAATCTCAACATCGAGATCCAACGCGGCGATCGCATCGGCCTGATCGGACGCAACGGTGCCGGTAAGACAACGCTGCTCAAGATTCTGCTCGGTGAGCTCGAGCCCAGCGAAGGCACGGTCAAGCTTGGCACCAATATCAAGGTGGCCTACTTCGATCAGCTGCGGGCAGGCCTCGAGCCGGAAAAGAGCGTTTACGACAACGTTGCCCAGGGTAGCGACCGAATCACCGTGGGCGGTAAGGACAAGCACGTCATCAGCTACCTGCAGGATTTCCTGTTCACCCCGGAACGGGCGCGCCAGCCGGTCAAGGCCCTTTCCGGCGGCGAGTCCAATCGCCTGCTGCTGGCACGGCTGTTCACTCAGCCGGCCAACGTGCTGGTGCTCGACGAACCGACCAACGATCTCGACGTCGAGACGCTGGAACTGCTCGAGGAGCTGCTGCTCGACTTCGACGGGACCCTGCTGCTGGTGTCCCACGACCGCGCCTTCATGGACAACGTCGTGACCGGCGTGCTGGCCTTCGAGGGCGAGGGGGTGGTACGCGAGTACGTAGGCGGTTATAGCGATTGGGTGCGGCAGGGTGGCACCCTGCCGCCGGCCCCCTGGGAGGGCGCGGCGCGTCAGCAGGTAGAGCCGACCGCCAAGGCCGAAAAGACGGACAAGGCGGCTGCATCAAGCGTCCCTGCAATGAAAAAGAGCGTCAAGCTCTCCTACAAGCTGCAGCGCGAACTCGATGCGCTGCCGGCTGAAATCGAGAGACTCGAAACCGAGGTAGCAGCCCTGGAGACGCAGATCGGCGCCCCGGCCTTTTACCAGCAGGAGGCGGAGGTGGTAGCCGATATGCTCAAGGCCATGGGGGAAAAACAGGCTGAGCTCGATGCCACCATGGAGCGCTGGATGGAGTTGGAAGCCATGGCCGCCGGGGAGTAAGGCCTGCGCTGCCCACATCCCTGTGGGTCATCTGGCGCGCAGGATTTATCTTATTCGGCGCTTTTCTCGCCTTTCTTGCCTACCCGCACGGCCAGCACGTCGCACTGAGCGCCGTGCAGTACCCCGGTCGAAGTGGAGCCGAGCAGCAGGGCGAAACCGTGCCGGCCGTGGGAGCCCACCACAATCAGGTCGACGCCATTCTCCTCGGCAAAGCGGTGGATTTCGGTATCGGGCATGCCGACCAGCACGTGCTGGTTCTCCTTTGCCACATGAGGGTCGGCAATTTCAGCCAGGCGCTGCTTGGCATGGTCGTCGAGCTGATCCTGGATGCTGGTGAGATCCATGGGGATGTCGCCCCCATAGGCAAAGCCTAGCGGCTCCAAGGTGTGCATGATCGACAGCTTGGCATGGTTGCGCTCGGCAATCTGCAAGGCGCGTTCGAGCACCCTATGGGAATCCTTGGTCAGGTCGACGGCGACCAGGATGTGACGGTACTCATTGCTCATGGCAGGCTCCTGCGAAACGGCACGATATGATTGATATGCCTTAACTCTAGGACGACTGACGATGCAAGACAACGACTTGCGTCAAGAATCGGGAGATTGCGATGGTCTGGGTAATAATCGTGGCGGTACTATTGCTTATGGTTTCGCCGGTGATGTGGCTCAAGCCTAGCGCCCGGCAGCGCCGCGTTGCCCCGCTGCGGAGTGCCGCGATGAAGGCGGGGGTCAAGGTGGTGTTGGAAAAACCGCCGCTGCACGGCATCGAGACGGCCATGCCGGGCTATCGTTGGTCCTATCCCAGCGATGCGCTCGGGCCGCGTTTCGTACTGGTGCGGTCGGCAGAGGCCAGCGAGGTGCTGAAGCCCTTTGTGGCCGACTGGCGCTGGCGCATCGAACCGCTGCGAGCCCTGCCGCCCGCCGCTCACGAGCCGCTCGAGGCGTTGCTGACACGCCTGCCACAGGATGCGCTCGTCGTCGAGTCCAGCGAGACAGGCATCACCTTCTGGTGGTGGGAGTCGCAGACGGCTGAGCGCTTCCTGACCTACGTTGAGGACTTCCGCAAGCTGCGGGATGCGCTGGCCGGACATGCCGACCAGCGTGGAGGGACCCGTGCCTTCGGTGAGATTACACACCGCGAGTAGGGATAACCTTCGCCCTCGAACGGGCGAACGCCTCAGCCGTCGCTCTCCTTGGTCTGAATGGCAAGGCCATTGTTCTCGATGTGTTCCAGAAGGGCGTCGAGCTGCTGGATTTCCGCTTCGCTGAGGCCGCCCAGCATTTCTCGCCTTGCCTGGGTGACCACCTCGTCTATCTGTTCGAGCAGCGGCGTGGCAGCCTGGGTGAGAAATACGCGCTTGGTGCGTCGATCCTGGTCGCAGGGACAGCGCTCGATCAGGCCCTGCTCCGAGAGTTGATCCAGCGTACGGACCAGAGAAGGCGCCTCGACGCCAATCGCACGGGCCAGGTCGCACTGCGGCTGCCCATCGCCCAATCGCCAGAGATGATACAGCGTGATCCAACGCGTCTGGGTCAGCCCCAGCGGTGCGAGTCGCCTGTCGATGATGGCGCGCCACAGGCGGGGCAGGCGAGACAGTCGGAAGCCGATGTTCTGATGCATGGGACTCCGCATATATAGTTGATTTTGTCGAATTGTCCGGACCCCTTGCGTGTAATGCAAATTGTCACGTCCCGTGATGCTACGGTTATTTGATTATCGCGCTAAGCGTTTGGTTCCCTCGCTTCCTTCAGAGCCTTTTTGTCCCGCCAGAAAGACGGGTGCGCTGCGCCAGAAATGACCCGAGCAGCTATGCTGTCTGCCAGACATGATTTCGCTTTCTCTCCCTCGCTTCAAACCGGCAGGGACAAAACGTCTTGGGGGGCTTGACGTGCCGGCTGGAGTACACCAAGCTTTCCGGAATCAAACGGCCGTATGAAATCTGGCACTCCTCCAACGCCAACCTCTGTGTGGAGATTCGTGGATGATCTATCAAGGCAACGCCATCACGGTGGCCCGCGGTACCAAGAACGGGGGCGACGATGTCGCCATGCTCACCTTCGATCTACAGGGTGAATCCATCAACAAGCTGTCCAGCGCCGTGGTCGCCGAGCTCGACGAGGCAATTCAGGCGATTCGCGGCGAGAGCGGCCTCAAGGGGCTGGTGATCGGTAGCGCCAAGGATGCCTTCATCGTCGGTGCGGACATTACCGAATTCCAGAGCATGTTCGGCAAGGGAAGCGACTTTCTCGAATCCATGCTGATGAAGGTGCACGACATCTTCAACGCTATCGAGGACCTGCCGTTCCCCACGGTCACGGCGATCAACGGTCTGGCGCTGGGTGGCGGCTGCGAAGTCACGCTGACCACCGACTTCCGCGTCATGGGCGAAAAGGCAAAGATCGGTTTGCCCGAAACCAAGTTGGGCATTCTGCCCGGCTGGGGTGGCTGCGTACGCCTGCCGCGCATGATCGGCTCGGATAATGCCGTCGAGTGGATCGCCGGTGGCACGGAGAACCGTGCCGATGCCGCGCTCAAGGTTGGAGCGGTGGACGCCGTGGTGCCGAACGATCAGCTCGAGGCGGCTGCGCTCGACATCCTGGCACGTGCCAACGCCGGTGAGCTGGACTATCAGGCGCGCCGGGCCGATAAGACCGGGCCGCTCAAGCTCAATGCGATCGAACAGATGATGGCCTTCGAAACCGCCAAGGGCTTCGTGGCCGGCAAGGCGGGGCCGCACTATCCGGCACCGGTCGAGGCGATCAAGGTGATCCAGAAGGGCGCCGGCGAGGAGCGCACCCGCGCCCAGGCCATCGAGGCCAAAGCTTTCGTCAAGCTGGCCATGACCGATGTGGCCTTCAATCTGGTCGGCCTGTTCATGAACGATCAGGTGGTCAAGAAGAAGGCCGCCAAGTTCGAGAAGCAGGCCCGCGAGGTCAAGCAGACCGCCGTGCTGGGCGCCGGCATCATGGGCGGCGGCATTGCCTACCAGAGCGCCTCGAAGGGCACGCCGATCCTGATGAAGGATATCAAGGAAGAGGCCATCGAGCTGGGACTCAAGGAGTCGCGCAAGCTGTTTGCCAAGCAGGTGGAGCGTAGCAAGCTCACCACCGAGCAGATGGCCGAGAAGCTGACGCTGATCCGCCCGACGCTCTCCTATGGCGATTTCGGCCACGTCGATCTGGTGGTCGAGGCAGTGGTGGAAAATCCCAAGATCAAGGACGCGGTGCTGACTGAAGTGGAAGGTCAGGTTGGCGAGGACACCATCCTCACTTCCAATACTTCTACCATCTCTATTACCCGCCTGGCGCAGAATCTCAAGCGCCCCGAGAACTTCTGCGGCATGCACTTCTTCAACCCCGTGCACCGCATGCCCCTAGTCGAGGTCATTCGTGGCGAGAAAACCGGTGACGCTGCCGTGGCGGCCACCGTCGCTTATGCCCGCGCCATGGGTAAGACGCCCATCGTGGTCAACGACTGCCCCGGATTCCTGGTCAACCGTGTGCTGTTCCCCTATTTCGGCGGCTTCAGCCTGCTGGTGGAGCAGGGCGCCGATTTCCAGCGCGTCGACAAGGTGATGGAGAAGTTCGGCTGGCCCATGGGGCCCGCCTACTTGCTCGACGTGGTGGGCATGGATACCGCCGTGCACGCCAATGAAGTGATGGCCGAGGGTTTCCCCGACCGCATGGCCCGCGATTCCAAGACCGCCATCCAGGTCATGTACGAGAACGAGCGTCTGGGCCAAAAGAACGACAAGGGTTTTTACGCCTACGAGGAAGACCGCAAGGGCAAGCCGAAGAAGGTCAGCGACGACAAGGCCTATGAGCTGGTCAAGCAAGTGGTCGTCAGCGAGAAGGAGTTCTCCGACGAAGACATCATCGCTCGCATGATGGTGCCGCTGTGTCTGGAGACGGTGCGCTGTCTCGAGGACAACATCGTCGAGACCCCGGCCGAGGCCGACATGGCGCTGATTTACGGCATCGGCTTCCCGCCGTTCCGCGGTGGTGCACTGCGCTACATCGACGCCATGGGTGTGGCCGAGTTCGTCAAACTGGCCGAAGGTCTGGCCGAGGAGCTTGGCCCGCTCTACGCGCCCACCGACAAGCTGCGCAAGATGGCCGAAGCCGGCGAGCGTTTCTATTCCACCCAGGCACAGAGCTGAATCCACCACGAGCAGGAGGTGAGTTGATATGAGTTTGAATCCGAGAGACATCGTGGTGGTCGACGGCGTGCGTACTGCCATGGCCAAGGCCAAGAACGGCGCTTTCCGCAACGTGCGAGCCGAGAACCTCTCCGCCGCGGTGATGCAGGCACTGTTCGATCGCAATGCCGGTCTCGACCCGGCCGAAGTCGACGACATCATCTGGGGCTGCGTCAACCAGACCCTCGAGCAGTCGATGAACATTGCGCGCAATGCAGCGATCATGACCGGTATTCCGCGTACGGTGCCGGCCCAGACGGTCAACCGTCTGTGTGGGTCCTCGATGACGGCACTGCATATCGCCGCGGCCAACATCAAGGCGGGTATGGGGGACTTCTACGTCATCGGCGGCGTCGAGCACATGGAGCACGTGCCCATGGCTCATGGGGTCGACGTCAATCCCGCTGCCAGCAAGTATGCCGCCAAGGCTGCCATGATGATGGGCCTGACTGCCGAACTGCTGGGCAAAATGCACGGTGTCACCCGCGAGGACCAGGACAAGTTCGGCGTGCGTTCGCACCAGCGCGCCGCTGCGGCCAGCGATCAAGGCTACTTCGATAATGAAATCATCGGAGTCGAAGGCCACGATGAGCGGGGCTTCCGCAAGTTGGTCAAGCATGACGAAGTGATTCGTGTCGGCGCCAGCCTGGAGGACATGGCCAAGCTCAAGCCGGTATTCGACCCGCGCAGCGGCACGGTGTCGGCAGGCACCTCCTCGGCGCTCTCCGTTGGCGCTTCCGCCATGGCGGTGATGAGCTTCGAGCGGGCACGCGCCTTGGGGCTCGAGCCCATTGCCAAGGTGCTCTCCACCGGCGTGGCGGGCTGCGACGCTTCGATCATGGGCTACGGTCCGGTGCCGGCCTCGAAAAAAGCGCTCAAGGCTGCCGGGCTGTCGTCTCAGGACATCCAGACCGTCGAGCTCAACGAAGCCTTCGCCGCTCAGGCGATCCCGGTGCTCAAGGATCTGGGTTTCCTCGACGCCATGGACGAGAAGGTCAACCTCAACGGCGGGGCTATCGCCCTGGGCCACCCGCTGGGCTGCTCCGGGTCGCGTATCTGCACCACGCTGCTCAACGTAATGCGTCAGCAGGACACCACCCTGGGGCTCGCCACCATGTGTATCGGCATGGGGCAGGGCGTGGCAACGGTCTTCGAGCGCTTGAAGTAAGCCTGAAGCAAGCCCCTGCTTGGCCAACGGCCTCGCCCTTTCGGGCGGGGCCGTTTTGTTTGCTGCGTTGACGCCCGGATCGCTGAACAATAAGATGCATATGTTATGCATCTTATTAAATCCACTGCGAGGGGCTACCATGGGGCTCAAGCATCTGTTCAAGAGAGACAAGGCGGAAGACAAACAAGCCATACAGACATTCGAGCCGGGCGCCTCGACATCAGCGGCTGCGGACGTCAGCCCAGGCGAGCCTGCCAGCGCCGACGCCGCAAAGAAGAAAAAGCACGGAGAGCCAGGAGTCTGCTGCGGGTCGTGCAGCAACTGACTCGTCTGCGAGCTGTAAACAACGGACATGTCCCTTCGGGCATGTCCTACAGCACTCCCGCTTCGAGCCCCGCTGCCAGATAGAGCCCCATCACCTCTACCTGCTCGATGAATCCCTCTTGCCATTCGCCACGCAGGACCAGTGGCTCCTGCGCCCAGCGCCAGCGCAGTCCCGTAACGATGCCTTCAACAGCCCTGCGTGTACCTGTGCCGTCATGGCCTGCTCGCACGTAGAGCGCACAGGGCAGGCCATGCTTCTCCTCGAGTAGGGTGTAGTAGCTGCGATCGAAGAAGTCCTTCAGCGCGCCGCTCATGTAGCCGAGGTTCTCGGTGGTACCGAGCAGGATGGCGTCGCAACCCAGCACGTCATCCGGGCCCGCTTCCAGTGGCGCTTTCACGATGACTTCGACGGTATCGATATCCTCATGCTTGGCGCCGCGCTCTGCGGCGTCGCGCAGGCGTTGGGTATTGGGTGAGGGCGCATGGGCCACAATCAGCAAACGTTTCATGTTTGACAGTCTAACGGCTTTTTCCGACGCTGTTTCAGTCCCTTCCGCTTTTCAACAGACTGGAGGATTCACGCATATGGCCTTTGCACTCTCGAATATGCAGATGAAAAGTTCGGCCTTCGATGCACATGGCGCCATACCCACCCGGTATACCGGTGAGGGGGAGGATCTCTCGCCGCCGCTGAGCTGGAGCGACGCCCCTGAAGGCACCAAGGGCTACGCGGTCATCTGCCATGACCCGGATGCGCCGCTGGTTCAGCATGGCAGCTACGGTTTCGTCCACTGGCTGCTCTACAACTTACCGGGCTCCACCACCAGCTTGGATGAAGGCGCAAACGATGGTACGCGTGGCAACAACGACTTTGGCAAAGTGGGCTACGCTGGCCCCATGCCGCCGGAGGGACACGGCATTCACCACTATTACTTCTGGATACTTGCCCTCGACAAGCCGACCGACCTGCCTGAAGGACTGGGGCTGGCTGAGCTGCTCAAACAGCTGGAGCCACACCTGCTGGGCATGAACCGGCTGATCGGTACCTATCAGCGAGATTGATGCATTCGGTCGGGTGAGGATGGCAGCGTTCCGGCTGGCTTTTCCTGCACGGGGGACAGCGTTCTCCGTGCATGCCCGGCATCGGTACCAGCCTTGTTGGCTAGGCGAGGCGCTCTTAATCGTGCGCAAAAGCTCATTCCAAGTTTTTGAATGTCCCCTCCTTTATCAAAGTCACTTACGGTTAATTTTCTTGTCGTAATAGGCCGATACAAACTCACTTTGCATGCAAACGTTTCCGGGTCTAGGGTGGATCATGCCCAGTCGGACGATTGGCCGTTTCGCTTTGATCAAGGAGGAGCATGCGATGAAAAATGACGTACAGGATTTATTCCCCACGCGATTGGAGCGCAAGTTGGGAATGTTCGAGCGTATCGACCCTGTGGTTTATACCGAACGGGAAGAGCGCAGCGGTGGCCCGCTGAGCGAGGAGCAGGTCAGCGAATACGAACAGAAAGGCTTTCTCTCTTTCGAAGGCTTCTTTCCGCGCGAGGAGATGGAGGCCTTCATTCAGGAGCTGAACGATTACGAGGAGGATGAGGACCTCAAGCTCTCGGAGGGCACCGTTCTCGAGCCGGGGCGGCAGGAAATTCGTTCAATCTTCGGCATTCACGAGATTTCCGAGCGCTTCAGCCGGCTGACACGTGATCCGCGGCTATTGGCCATGGTCGAGCAATTGCTGGGTAAAGGCATCTACATTCACCAGTCGCGAATCAACTACAAGCCCGGATTTAAGGGTAAGGGCTTCGACTGGCATTCCGATTTCGAGACCTGGCACAGCGAGGATGGCATGCCGCGCATGCGCTCTCTGAGCTGCTCCATCGTATTGACCGATAACGGGGAGTTCAATGGCCCTTTGATGCTGATCCCCGGCTCGCACAAATACTTCATTCCGTGTGTTGGGCGCACGCCCACGGATAATTACAAGGAGTCACTGAAGAGCCAGGATGTCGGGGTGCCTGACAATACCAGCCTGCGAAAGTTGATGCTCGAGGGCGAAATCGAGGCGCCGAAAGGAGCGGCAGGTACGCTCGTGATGTTCGAGTGCAATACCATGCACGGGTCCAACATGAATATGTCCTGCTGGCCGCGCAGCAATCTCTTTTTCGTCTACAACAGCGTCGAAAACGGTCTGGTCCATCCTTTTTGCGGCAATCGTCCGCGCCCCGAGTTCCTGGCCAATCGCACCGACTGGACGGCGCTCAAACCTGTCGACTGATCGAACTGCGACCGGATGAGCGTCTCGCTGGTCGAGTGAGTCATGGCACCGGTCAGGCGAGGCCTGACCGGTGCTTCAGCGATGTGCACTCACACGCAGTCGCACGTAATCGGCCGTCCAATTGCCATGGCTGTCACGCAGGCTAGGGGCCAGTAGCGCCAAGGCATCGTTCAGCACGGCCTCGCGTATCTCTTCATCCAAACCATGCAGAAATGGATTGGCGAAGGTTTCAAGCCATCCGGCCATACCCGTCGGCAAGCGAGTCGGGCGCGGGATGAGCTCGATGGAGTCGACCGTGAATCCCGCCGTCTGCATCGCCTCGGCATACTCTTCGGGTGCAGGAAAGTACCACGGAAAGCGGGCCTTACCGCTGATGCCGCGCGCCTGCAGAGCCGCCAGCAGGGCAGTACAGATCGCCGCCACATTGCCATGCCCGCCAAACTCGGCGACGAAACGTCCGTTCGGCTTCAATGCCCGATGAATACTGGCCAGCACGGCTTCGTGATTGAGCATCCAGTGCATGGCGGCGTTACTGAATACGGCATCGAACTCATGCTCGAAAGCCAAGTTGTGGGCATCCATGAGACGAGCGTCCAGCCCCCGTGCCTTGGCGGCTTCGATCATGTCGGGCGCAGCATCGACGCCGACGACCGTGGCGCCCGAGCGGGCCACGATTTCAGTCAGGCTACCGTCACCGCAGCCCAGGTCGAGAATGCGCTCGCCGGGCCGGGGGGCGAGCAGTTCGGCCACCGGACCGCCTAGCTCGGCGACGAAATCGGCATGCCGGGCATAGTCGGCGGCGTTCCAGTTCTGGCCGGGGGCGTTATCAGGAACCTGGCTCATTTCGATACTCCATCTTGCAAGTGGGACATTGCCTGAGACTCAACGCTATTGAAGTAAGGGAGCCTCTCCCCGGGCAGCCAGTTCCTGCGGCAACAGGGCGGCGTAGACGGCGGCATGGGTAGGTGTTGCCACGCCTACCGCTTGGCCGAGTCGCACCACTGCGCCATTCTGCGACTCCAGCTCGGAAGGTTCGCCGGCCATGATGTTGCGTTGCATGGAGGACGTGCTATTTGCCGGCATGGCGTCGATGAACTGCATGGCGCGTTCCACGGCATCGGCGGGGAAGGTCACGCCGTGTCCCTTGGCGACCTGGTCGATCTCTTCGAGCATCGCCTGGATCAGGGCCCGTGTTTCGGGCAACTGGCGGGTCACGCCAATGGGAGCCCGGCACAGACTGCCAATGCCGCTCATGGCGCAGATGAACAGGAACTTGCTCCATTGCGCGACGCGGATGTCGTCGGGTATCTCCGCACTGATGCCATGAGCCTTGTCAAAAACGGCCTTGAGACGCGCCGTGCGCTCACTACTTTGGTTGTCCCGCTCGCCGAGGCGTACGAAAGGATCAACCCCGGCATGACGAATTAGACCCGGCGCTTCGCGCCAAGCCAGAATACCGCAGAGGCCTTCCAGCACCGGTGAATCGCCCAGTACTTCGGCCAGCGTATCTGCCGCCTCGACGCCATTTTCCAGTGGCAGTACGGTGGTTTCGGGACCGATCAGTGGCCGTATCGCCTCTGCTGCCTCGCGCACCTGCCATGCCTTCACTGCCACTATCACGCAGTCCATGGGGCCCAGTGTAGCGGGGTCGTCCGTGGCCTGGACCGGATTGATGGTCACATCTCCCTTGATGCTGCGTATCTGAAGTCCGTCGCGCTGCATGGCCTCTAGATGCTGGCCGCGGGCTATGAAAGTGACATTTTCTCCGGCTTCGGCCAGGCGCGCGCCGAAATAGCCGCCTACGCCGCCACTACCCATGATGGCGAACTTCATGCTGTCTCCTCGCTAACCGTTCCCGTTACTCGGAGCATAGCGGGAAGGCAGAGGGCGGCCAAGGCCGCGCAGCTCGACTACGCTGTGTACCAACGGTCGCCGCGGCGATTGCGCATGCTGTCCGGCTTCCCCTCAACGGCCGTCGCATCGCGCTACCGGACGATGCCGCCGGCTCCGGTCGTAACCTGTTCCAGCCTCCGAGACGAGTGTTGGCCGAGGTGCCCGGGCAGGCACTGATTGATGATTCGGCTCAACTCGGCTCGCTAGGCTAGCCAACGAGCGAGCAAAAGCGTAAAAACGCAGCAACCCAAGGCCAGTTAGAGAGTATGCAATGCCAGTTTCCAGAATTACTGTCGTACTGATTCTGCTGCTTTTCTTGCACGGCTGCGCGGGGCGGGATTCGCCGCCGCCCCCGGAGCAGGCTCCTTCCGCCGATAACGTTGAGCAAGCGCCGTCGTCACCTCCCGTTTCGGTTCTTGCCACCTCGCGTGAAGATCGTTTCTGGGTACCCCGCCACTTCAATTCGGAAGAGGATGAAGTTCACTATTACATCAGCCGTCTGGCCGATCGCCGTTTCATCGATGTGTATGGCGGTGATGAGCACCCGCGGGTGTGGTACATCGCGGCGGAGCGCCTGGGGCAGATCGGCGAGCCGGCCATACCGCTGCTGTATGCATTGATCGACTCAGGCGACCAGTACGAGCTGATGCTGCTGCTCTACTCACTGCAGCTGGCCACTCAGGATCCTCAGCTCATGGCTCAGACCGGCGGCGACTATGTCCGTCTTGCCGAAACGCTCAGCGAGCATGCCAATGCAGAGAATCGCGCCATAGCACTGGAGTGGTGGGAGCGTCACGGCTGGCGTTGGCAATGAAATGTCGCGACGCTTCGCTGCCAGAGCGGCTTGCGGGCAGCCTTGGCCGGCGTCTGCTAAGGTCACGGCAGAGTCAGGCATGGTCTTGCCAAAGGGAGAGGGATTGATGGACCACTTCATGCAAGCGGCAATCGACGAGGCTCGTCACGGACTGACGGAAGGCGGCATTCCCATAGGTTCGGTGCTGGTACACGAGGGAAAAATCATCGGTCGCGGCCATAACCGGCGCGTTCAGTCGGGCAGCACCGTACTGCATGGTGAAATGGATGCGCTCGAGAATGCGGGCCGTTTAGCGGCATCGGTGTATCGCCACTGCACCCTCTACACTACGTTGTCGCCTTGCCCTATGTGTAGTGGCGCCATCCTGCTCTACGGCATCCCGCGGGTCGTCATCGGCGAGAACCGGACTTTTCTTGGCGAAGAGGAGCTACTGCGCTCACGGGGCGTATCGGTCGAGGTGCTTCAGCTCGAGGAGTGCGTCGAGCTGATGACGCGCTTCATCGAAACGTCTCCCGAGCTGTGGAACGAGGATATTGGCGAATGAGCGCCTCGCTGTCATGAAACTGTCACACGACGGCTATACCGTTCGCCATCAGTAACCTGGGTGTCATGCATCCGTCACATTTCCATGCAGAGAGCAAAGCGGCCCTTTCATGTCGAAACCTCAATCTTCTTCCAGCGAAACGCAGCGCGCAGCACTGACACGTGAGCCGGTTAGAGAAGTACCGGCCTGGATGCGTGCCGTCTATGCCGGGGTTTGCCTGTATCTCTTTCTCGCCGCCCTGAACGTACTGGGCTCCGGGCTCGGCACCTTCGGTCGCGCCAGCGACTTCCTGACACAGCTCTTCGCCTATGGCGAAAACCCCTTCATCGCTTTGCTGGCCGGTGTGCTGGTCACGATGATCGTGCAGAGCTCTTCATTCACGTCGGCACTGATCGTGACTCTGGTGGCAACCGGTGAGATGACCCTCGGAACGGCGGTGTTCGCCATCATGGGGGCCAACATCGGCACTGCCGTTACCGGCGTGATCGTGGCGCTGGCCAACATGCGCATCAAGCGCAACTTCAGGCGTTCCTTCACCGCAGCGCTGATGCATGACTTCTTCAATATCCTCACCGTGCTGGTGGTGTTTCCACTGGAATTCATCAGCGGCCTGTTTCACGAGGCCGGGCGTGGAATCTTCTCCCGTCTGGCCGGTTGGCTGGCCGAGCTGATCGGCCTGGAGGAAGTGGCGCGCCCCAATAGTCCAATCAAACTCATTACTCAGCCGGTTGTGGATCTCTTCAATGCCCTCGGGGGGTGGCTTATGCCAACCCCGGCGGCCCAAGGGCTGCTGGTGGCCGGTCTGGGTTTGCTGTTGATGTTCATTGCCCTGATATTCATGGTGCAAAATCTGCGAGGTGCCCTGCTCCGGCACATGGACGGCCTGTTTCGCACCTATTTCTTCCGCAGCGATCTGCGCGCCTATGGGGTTGGGGTGGTGTCCACCGTGCTGGTGCAGTCCAGCACCATCACCAGCAGCTTGATGGTGCCCTTGGCCGGTGCCGG
This sequence comes from Halomonas sp., assembly GCF_020832045.1. Lineage (GTDB taxonomy): Bacteria > Pseudomonadota > Gammaproteobacteria > Pseudomonadales > Halomonadaceae > Halomonas. The sequence goes on along the minus strand of NZ_JAFIFK010000031.1, from coordinate 86,842 downwards.
CGTTGTGCGCCTGAGACGCGTGCTGCCGTTCATGATGGGTGCCAACCTGGGCACCACCGTAACCAGCGTTCTGGCCGCTACCGCCAATCCGGTTGCGGCTGCGATGACGGTGGCGCTGTTCCACGTCATGTTCAATTTGACCGGTACCGCGATCTGGTGGCCGCTGCGTTATATTCCTCTTAAGGTGGCGACCTGGTACGGCAAGCTGGCGGCACGCCAGACTCGCTATGCCTTCGCTTTCCTCATCGGCGTGTTCCTGGTGATCCCGCTGCTGGGAATCGGTGCCGTCGAACTGTTTACGAGCCTGCGCTGAGCGCGCTGTTTCAGGAGTATCTTCGATGTTTCGTCAGTTATTCAGCGCCCTGACCTCAGAGAACACTATCAATCTGGCCTTTGAGGACCTAACCCAGATGCTGCAGAACGGCGCCTGGATGTTCGACCGCGCCAATGAGGTATTGCACAGCTCTGTGCCCGCGGATGATGTGCGTGGGCCGCTTTACGAGCGAGACCGCAGCATCAATGAGTTGGAGCGCTCGATTCGGCGCAAGGTTCTGCGCCATCTGACCGTTAATCCTGGTCACGATGTGGCCATATGTCTGGCCTTGATGAGCGTTGCCAAGGATGCTGAGCGCATTGGCGACTACTGCAAGAACGTCTTCGAGGTCGGGCATTTCTATCGCGAGGGCTTCCACGTCATCAAGTATCAGGAGCCGCTGGATCGTATTGCTCTTCAGGTGGCCGACATGTTCGGCTTGGTCATCAAGGCGGCGCAGCTGTCCGATGAGGTCAGCGCCCGTAAGGCCTTGACGATGGCTCGTGAGGTGCGTCTGCACTGTGATCGCCTGATCGAGGAGCTGTTTCGCGATGAGGATAAGGTGGAGTTCCACGAAGCCGTGGCCTATTCGCTTCTTGCTCGACACTACAAGCGCGTAGCGGCACACCTGGCCAATATCGCTACGGCAGCCTTGGGGCGCCTTGAGGATCTGGATTTCTATTCAGACGAGGACGAGTCCGACGCCTGAGGCGACAGGCAGGTGGGCAACGAGTCACGCAGCGAGCGAGGCAGGATGCCCAGGTCGGCGAAGGTGCCAACGCCTTCGCCGACGGTATTGTCTTCGGCCATCATGAAAACCTGGTCGCGCGTCAACGGCGGACCGGGCAGAGGGTATGCCAGCAGCGCGGCCAGGTGCCACAGCGGGAAGGGCACTGGGAGCAACGGCCTTTCATGCTCGAGCTGCGCCTGCACCAACTGCACGATATCGCGATAGCGCAGCACGTCCGGGCCGCCCAGTTCGAACAGACGGCGCTCCGGTGGCGACTCCCCCAGCAGGCGCACGATGGCGCGTGCCATATCCACGACATGAACTGGCTGCATACGCGTTCGTCCGTGGCCGAACATGGGGATGGCGGGCAGTCTGGTCAGTTGCGCCAAGCGGCAGATAAAGGCGTCGTGAGGGCCGAACATGACGCTCGGGCGCAGGATTACCGCTTTGGAATACTCCTCGATCACTCTCGATTCGCCTCTCCCCCTTGCTCTTACATAACGTGAGCGCGAGGTGGGACTGGCACCGATTCCGGATAGCTGGACGAACGTCTCCACGCCCGCAGCCATGGCCACGCGGGCCAGACGGCCGGCTCCTTCCACGTGAATGTCCTCAAAGCTGGCGCGTGAACTCTCCACATAGAGGCTGACGGCATTGACCGCGCCGGATGCCCCGTCGAGCGCCCGACGTACGTCGTTGTCGCTGCCGATATCGGCTGCAATGGGTTCGAGCGGGTCGCCGGGTTCGGCCCATTCAGGCAGCGCCGCTCGGCGCGATGCAATGCGCACGGCATGCCCCGCCTCGAACAGTTCGCGCACCACTCGGGCGCCGAGAAATCCGGTTCCGCCGAAAACCGTGATCAAGCCCTTTGCCATGTCATCTCCGTTCGCTCATGCCTTGCCGCCCTTTATCACTCGGCTGGCAGGGGCAGGGCTCCGCTCTCCTTGATCGCACGTATCGCGAGACTACTGTCAACGACGCTGACCTCCTTCAACTGACGGAACTTCCTCAACCACTGCTCGAAGCCATCGATATCGGTGCTGATGACCTGGAGCAGATAATCGAAATGGCCTGAAACGCTGTGACACTGAATCACTTCCGGCATGCTGCGTACGGTCCCCTCGAATTGCTCTACCCATTCCTGTTGATGATGGCCGAGGCGTACCTGCACGAAGGTCGTCACCACCAGGCCGAGCAGCGACTTGTCCAGCTCGGCGCGATAGCGCTTGATCAATCCCGCTTGCTCGAGCCTGCGGATTCGGCGAGCGCAGGGGGATGGGGAAAGGTTCACGAGTTCTGCCAGTTCGGCGGTGGTAAGACGGGCGTCCTGCTGCAAGGCTTCGAGCAGCATGCGGTCGATGCGGTCGAGTTTGAGGTTACGCATGGGGTGCCTCGTCAATGTGGCGTTCAGTGGTTCCTTGGCCGATACCGCTAACCATCTATGCAAGTCTGGCGAATTCGGCTCGTGCTCGCCAGTTTCCAGACCAGTTCAGGTCGAAAAGTGGCTGCCACTGCCCCAGGGCGTTGCGACATATTTTTTATGAATGAGAACGATTGGCGTTATTGATGGGAATGGCGTCGATCTTGCCGCGATCTCGCCGTATGAAGACGATCTTTGAGTGGAAGGCTTCACATCGATTTCATACAGGACTAAAATGGTCCCAAATGGAGTGCGGACCCTCCGCCATGCAGCAGCGACTCAGGAGTCTGGCATGCTGAAACTATCCCGGCTAACCGACTACGCCGCCGTGATCCTGGCGCAGATCGCCCGGCATCCCGAACAGCCTCATGCTGCGGCTGAGTTGGCCGAGACCGTGCAGTTGCCGCATCCAACCGTCAGCAAGACCTTGAAGATGCTGGTCAAGGCAGGGTTGCTGGAGTCGCGCCGCGGCGCTCAGGGGGGCTATTCGCTGGCCCGGCCGGCATCGCGCATCACCGCCATCGATATCATCACCGCCATCGAAGGGCCGGTAGCGATGACCGAATGCAGCCATGCAGAGGGCGACTGCGATTTGCTCGCCACCTGCGGCGTGTCGGACAACTGGCAGCGTGTATCAGTTGCCGTGCGCACCCTGCTCGATAGCGTGACCCTGGCCCATCTGGCCGACACTGCGCCAATCAAGCTGCCGGTGCAGCTACCCATACAGAGCGTGAGCCTGGCCGCCGATATGGCCTGAGCCACCGAACCGGATTCATTACCCGAGGCGAGTACGCTCGCCAGCCCAACCGCCCGGGAGGGGAGAGACCATGGCAAGTCAGGAAATGGAACAGCTGGTCCGTCGCGAATACAAAGAAGGCTTCGTGACCGACATCGAGAGCGAGACGGTGCCACCGGGGCTCGACGAGAGTGTCATCGCCTTCATTTCCAACAAGAAGGGCGAACCCGAATGGATGCTGGAATGGCGTATCAAGGCCTACCATCAATGGCTCAAGATGACGCCGCCCTCCTGGGCACACCTCGATTATCCGCCCATCGACTATCAGGCGATCTCCTATTACAGCGCGCCCAAGCGCCCCGAGGATCGTCCCCAGAGCCTCGATGAGGTCGATCCCAAGCTGCTCGAAACCTACGAGAAGCTGGGTATCCCACTGCACGAGCGCGCCGCCCTGGCAGGCGTGGCGGTGGATGCGGTGTTCGACTCCGTTTCTGTAACCACCACCTTCAAGCACAAGCTGCACGAGGCGGGGGTCATCTTCTGCTCGATCTCCGAGGCGATCCGCGACTACCCGGAGCTGATCAAGCAGTACCTGGGCACGGTGGTGCCGGTGGCCGACAACTACTTCGCCGCGCTCAACTCGGCGGTGTTCACGGACGGTTCTTTCGTCTTCGTGCCCAAGGGCGTGACCTGTCCGATGGAGCTTTCTACCTATTTCCGCATCAATGCAGCCAATACCGGGCAATTCGAACGCACCTTGATCATCTGCGAGGAGGGCGCTCAGGTATCGTATCTGGAGGGCTGCACCGCGCCGATGCGCGACGAGAACCAGCTTCACGCCGCCGTGGTCGAGCTGGTGGCGCTGGACGATGCCTACATCAAATACTCTACGGTGCAGAACTGGTATCCCGGCGACGAAAACGGCAAGGGCGGTATCTACAACTTCGTGACCAAGCGTGGCGACTGCCGCGGCGACCGTTCACGTATCAGCTGGACCCAGGTCGAGACCGGCTCCGCCATCACCTGGAAGTATCCCTCCTGCGTGCTGCGCGGTAAGGACAGCATCGGCGAGTTCTACTCCGTGGCGGTGACCAACGGCCGCCAGCAGGCCGATACCGGCACCAAGATGATCCACATCGGCGAGGGCACGCGCTCCTACATCGTCTCCAAGGGCATCTCCGCGGGGCGCAGCAACCAGTCCTATCGCGGCCTAGTCAAGATCGGGCCTCGGGCCAAGGGCGCACGCAACTTTACCCAGTGCGACTCGCTGCTGATCGGTGACCAGTGCGGGGCGCATACCTTCCCGTATCAGGAGATCGGCAATAGCACGGCAACCATCGAGCACGAGGCGACCACCTCCAAGATCGGCGAGGACCAGCTGTTCTACTGCCAGAGCCGCGGTATCTCCGAGGAGGATGCGGTGAGCATGATCGTCAACGGCTTCTGCAAGGACGTGTTCCAGGAGCTGCCGATGGAATTCGCCGTGGAGGCCGAGGCATTGCTCAATGTCACCCTGGAAGGTGCCGTGGGTTAAAGCGCTTTGGCTAAGGAAACGGCTACGCGACGCCTGTACGGCGTTGAGCGCGGATTCGAGAATGCTCATTTACAGTCGTAAACTCCGCTTCTCTCTTCCGCGCTCGCCTTGTCCAGACGCCGCTCGCTCGTTTCGTTGGGCTGGGTGAATAATTTTTTCGGGTCGCTTGAGCGGCTCGCCAGAATCGAAAGGTAATCGTGATGCTCGAAGTCAAGGATCTGTACGTCAAGGTGGAAGGCAAGGAAATCCTCAAGGGCCTGACTCTTACCATCAACGCCGGGGAGGTCCATGCCATCATGGGTCCCAATGGAGCCGGCAAGTCGACCCTCTCGGCGGTAATCGCGGGCAAGGAGGGCTATGAGGTCACCTCCGGCTCGGTCACTTTCGAAGGTCGCGACGTGCTGGAAATGGAGATCGAGGAGCGCGCCCAGGCGGGCCTGCTGCTGGGTTTCCAGTACCCGGTGGAGATCCCCGGCGTTAAGAACATCTACCTGCTCAAGGCGGCCCTCAATGCTCAGCGACAGGCTCGCGGCGAGGGTGAGATGCCGGCCCCCGAGTTCCTCAAGCTGGTCAAGGAAAGGCTGGCGCAGATGAAGATGGACGCCAGCTTCCTGCAGCGTGCCGTCAACGAGGGCTTCTCCGGCGGTGAGAAGAAGCGCAACGAGATCCTGCAGATGCTGGTGTTGCAGCCCAAGCTGGCCATGCTCGACGAGATCGACTCCGGTTTGGACATCGATGCCATGCGCGTGGTGGCCGATGGGGTCAACTCATTGCGTGGCGAGGAGCGCGGTATCCTGCTGGTGACCCATTACCAGCGCCTGCTCGATTACATCGTGCCCGACCGCGTGCATGTGCTGGTCGATGGCCGTATTGCCAAGAGCGGCGATGCCGAGCTCGCCCGTGAGCTCGAATCCCGCGGTTACGATTGGGTGGTGGAGGAAACGGCGGCATGAGTGACGTTCACAGTGAAGTGTCCCGCTTTCTAGAGCGACTCAAGGAGCGCTGCGCTGAGCGCGATCGATCTCAAGGGCGTGAGCCGAGTTGGATTGCCGCGCGTCGCCAGGCCGGAGCCGCCCGATTCGAAGCCCTCGGCTTTCCCACACGGCGTGACGAGGCGTGGAAGTACACCGACGTGCGCGCCATCGCGCGTGGGGATTTCGCCCTGACCGACAGCGCCGATTTCTCGCCGGCCACGGCGGCAGCTCTGACCTTGCCGCTGGAGGCGCATCGACTGACCTTCATCGATGGGGTCTTCTCGGCTGCGCTTTCCGATTTGGGTGAGCTGCCCAGTGGCGTAGCCGTCCTGCCGCTTTCCCAGGCGCTTGCCGAAAACCACGAGGCGGTGGGCGGGCCGCTGGGGCGACTGACCGGCGTCGACTTCTCGCCGTTCTCGGCACTCAATACCGCGTTCATGGAAGAGGGCGCCGTGGTGCGCCTGGCGCCGGGTAGCGTGGTGGAAAAGCCGATCCTGCTGCAGTTCCTTTCCAGGAGCGGGGCGAAGCCCGTGATGAGCCATCCGCGCATCCTGGTCGAGGCGGGCTCGCGCAGCCAGGCCACCCTTGTCGAACACCACGTCGGTGAGAGCGAGGCAGCCAACTTCACCAACCTGGTGGCTGAGCTGATGCTCGACCGCGGGGCAATTCTGACCCATTACAAGCTGCAGGAAGCGCCGCTTGCCGACCTGCACGTGGCCAGTATCCACGTCGAGCAGGCTCGCGACAGCCGCTACACCTCGTTCAACCTGAACCTGGGGGGCGGATTGGTGCGCAATGACCTGATCAGCGAACTCAACGGGGAAGGGGCGGAAGCCAACTTTTACGGGCTGTTCTACGGCCAGGGACGTCAGCATATCGACAACCATACCCTAGCCAATCACAACGCTCCGCGGACCTTCTCCAACGAGAACTACAAGGGCATTCTCGATGACCGCGCCCGTGGCGTGTTCAACGGCAAGGTGGTGGTGAAGCGCGACAGCCAGAAAATCGAGGGCTTTCAGAGCAACGCCAATCTGCTGCTCTCCGACCGCGCCGAGATCGATGCCAAGCCGGAGCTCGAGATTTATGCCGACGATGTCAAATGCTCACATGGCACTACCACAGGCCAGCTCGATGAGGAAGCGATCTACGCTCTACGTACACGCGGCATCGACCTGCAGACTGCCCGCGGCCTGCTGACCCTGGCCTTCGCTGGCGAGGTGCTGGATCGGGTCGATCTGGATGCGGTCTCCGAGCGGGTAGAACTGGCGGTGGCCGGCAAGCTGCCGGAGCGTTTCAACCTGGCCGGGCTGGTGGAAGCGTCCCTGGCCCTGCACGACGAGTGAGTCGAGGAGAACGTGCTATGAACCACCTGGCCACCGAACGTTCGCTCAATGCACCGGTCTTCGACGTGGCCGGGATTCGCGCCCAGTTTCCGATCCTCGAGCGGCAGGTGCATGGCCGGCCGCTGATCTACTTCGACAACGCTGCCACCAGTCAGACGCCGCGGGCTGTGATCGACTCCTTTCGCGATTACTACAGCCGCTACAACGCCAATATCCACCGTGGCTTGCATACCCTGGCCGACGAGGCGACGGCGGCCTATGAGGCGGCTCGCGAGACGGTGCGCGGCTTCCTGAATGCGGCGGACCGGCGTGAGATCGTGTTCACCCGAGGCACCACCGAGGCGATCAATCTGGTGGCCAACAGCTGGGGGCGCGCCAACCTGAAGGAAGGTGACGAGGTGCTGGTTTCGCTGTTGGAGCACCACTCCAATATCGTGCCCTGGCAGCTGCTGGCCAGCCAGCTCGGCGTCAAGGTCAAAGTGATTCCGGTGGATGAGCGCGGCGTGCTCGATCTTCAGGCCTACCGCTCACTCTTCAGCGAACGAACCAAGCTCGTGGCGGTGAATCACGTCTCCAACGCCTTCGGCACCATCAATCCGGTGCGAGAGATGGCAGCCATTGCCCACGAGCAGGGTGCGCTGATCCTGATCGATGGAGCCCAGGCCACGCCGCACCAGGTGGTCGACGTGCGTGCCATAGATGCCGATTTCTACGCCTTTTCCGGGCATAAGGTGTACGGGCCGACGGGGGCCGGCGCGCTTTACGGCAAGGCGGAACTGCTCGAGGCGATGCCGCCCTGGCAGGGTGGGGGGGAGATGATCAAGAGCGTCTCCTTCGATGTGCCGACGACCTTTGCCGATATTCCCCACAAGTTCGAGGCGGGCACGCCGGCTATCGCAGAGGTGATCGCTTTAGGCGTGGCCCTGGACTGGGTCGACGGTGTGGGGCTCGAGGCCATTGGCGACTGGGAAGCCGGACTACTTGAACGGGCCACAGCGGCGGTATCCCGCATCGACGGGCTGCGGATATTGGGCACGGCGCCGAACAAGGCCGGTGTGCTGTCCTTCGTCGTCGAAGGCGCTCACTCCCAGGATATCGCACTGCTGATCGACCAGTTGGGTGTGGCCATCCGCACCGGCAACCATTGTGCTCAGCCGCTGCTGGCACACTTCGGGGTGACGGCCACCTGCCGGGCATCGTTTGCCGCCTACAACACACTCGAGGAAGTCGACGCCTTCGCCGAGGCACTGGATCGCGTCATTGGAATGGTGCGCTGACATGTCGAGCATCGAACAGATAGCAAGCCTGCACAAGGGCCAGACGCTGCCCCTGCAGCGTGACGTGGAGGCCATCTCGATCCCCTTCGGCAAGACCGTGACGCTGCCCGAGGACAGTGAGGTCAGCATCATGCAGGCCAAGGGCAGCTCGGTCAGCGTGGGCTTCGAAGGCAGGCTCTACCTGATTGAGGGCAGCAATCTCGATGTACTAGGGCTAGAGCCTCTGCCGCGTCCGACGCTGCCCGAGGAGGCCAGTGAGGAGGAGATCGAACAGTTCGTATGGGATCAACTACGGACCTGTTTCGACCCCGAGATTCCGGTCAACATCGTCGACTTGGGTCTGGTATACGGCTGTCGTATCGAGCGGTTGATCAGCGGTGAGCGCATCGTCACCATTCGCATGACCCTCACTGCGCCGGGCTGCGGGATGGGTGACGTGATTGCCGCCGACGCACGCAACAAGATTCTCGGCGCCCCGCAGATCAGCCGCGTGCATACCGAAATAGTCTTCGATCCGCCCTGGAGCCGTGAGATGATGAGTGACGAGGCCAGGCTGGAACTGGGAATGTTCTAGCCAAGCCCCGAGCTTCGTGCCACGCGCGGGCTTTTGTTTCTTCCTGTCCGGTGATGGCGAATGCAGGCGCTGCTGTGGAAAACCTTCAAGTTTCTTTTGATGACGCTCGGCGCCTTGCTGCTGCTGGCGGTATTGCTGTTCGTTTCTGCCAATCTGTGGGTGCTTGGCAAGACCTACTCGCGTATCGAGCATGAGCTGCCGCTATGCGGCCCGGAGCGTGTCGGCATTGTCTTCGGTACGTCCCACTGGACTCGCAGCGGCGTGCGCAACCCGCATTTCGATGCCCGCATCAATGCCGCCTCCCGCTTGCTAAGACTGGGGCGAGTCGAGCACCTGCTGCTTTCCGGCGACAACCGTACCCGCCAGTACAACGAACCCATTACCATGTGGCGAGAGCTGCGCGGCCAAAACGTGCGCGATGAGGATATGACCCTCGACTATGCCGGCTTCAGTACCTTCGATACCCTGGCGCGGGCCAGGGATGTCTTCGGTGTGGAGCAGGCCCTGTTGGTCACCCAGGGGTGGCATCTGCCTCGCGCGCTGTTCATTGCCGATGCGTTGGGTCTCGATGCGCGCGGATGCAGTGCCCCCACTCGTCCGGTGGCTGGTCTTTGGAGGTTGCAGGCAAGAGAGTGGATGGCCCGGGCCGCCACCGTGGGCGACCTTTACGTATGGGGGCGAGAGCCCTACTTCCTGGGGCCGCTGGAACCGCTGCAGATCGTTCCGCCAGCCTGGCGTCAGCTGCTCGACCTGGAGCCCGACCTGGATTTCGATTGACGCTCGGTCAGCGACGGCGTTCCTGCTGCAATCGGTACAGTTCGCGAATCAGAGCCCGGCACTCCTTCCAGCACTGCTCGACTACCGGCTCGAGCGGATTGGGCAGGGGGTGGGTATAGAGTGTTGCCAGTGCCTGCATCAGCACCCGCTCCTGCTCGAGCAGCTCACCGATGACGACCTGGCTTTCATTGCCGACAAAGCTCTTCAGACGACTCCACAGCCACATGTAGTCGTCACGCTCGACGTCGGCATCCCGAGGAAGCAGCTTCAGGTGGCGCATGGCCAGTTCCCGGAGCTTTTGCAGGGCCTTGATGCGTGATTCGTAGTGGGGCTTGAGCGTTTCACGCAGGGAAGGGCGCAGGCGCTCGAAGTTGTCCTGGAAATAGTCGATGCTGTCTGCCAGCGCTTCCAATACGCTGTCCATCGCCACTTGGCGATTGTCGAGAAACATGTGCGGTCACCTCCTCCGGTGACGCAGATTGTGGCGGGGGAAACACTGTTTTGCTACCCCCGCAGACGAAATAAGTAGCCTTTCTACAAATTCGGGCGCTTTTCGTGCAATTACCCCTTGGGCTTAGGCGGTGCCTTGCGCGACGAAGTGGCATTCTTCTCGATGTGCTCGATGATCAACCCGGCGATATCCTTGCCGGTCGCCGTTTCGATCCCCTGCAAGCCCGGCGAAGAATTGACTTCCATGATCACGGGGCCATGATTGGCACGCAGCAGATCGACACCTGCCACTTGAAGCCCCATCGCCCGGGCCGCCCGGATTGCCGTAGAGCGCTCTTCCGGCGTGATACGGATCAGGCTGGCAGTGCCGCCGCGGTGCAAGTTCGAGCGAAATTCGCCCTCTGCCGCTTGGCGTTTCATCGAGGCAACGACCTTGTCGCCGATGACGAAACAGCGGATATCGGCCCCGCGGGCCTCCTTGATGTACTCCTGGACCATGATGTTGGCCTTCATGCCCATGAAGGCCTGAATCACCGACTCGGCGGCCTGGTTGGTTTCGGCCAGTACCACGCCGATGCCCTGGGTACCTTCCAGCAGCTTGATCACCAGCGGGGCGCCCTTGACCATGGTGATCAGGTCGGGAATGTCGTCCGGCGAGTGGGCGAATCCGGTGATCGGCAACCCCAGCCCTTTGCGCGACAGCAGCTGCAGCGAACGCAACTTGTCACGCGAACGGGTAATGGCAACCGAGTCATTGAGAACGTAGGTACCCATCATCTCGAACTGGCGCAGCACCGCGCAGCCGTAGAAGGTCACCGACGCGCCGATACGCGGGATGACCGCATCGAACCGTTCGATCTCCTCTCCCTTGTAGTGAATCGAGGGGTGATGCGCGGCGATGCTCATGTAGCAGCGCAGGGTGTCGATCACCCGTGCCTTGTGGCCGCGCTGTTCGGCGGCCTCCACCAGGCGGCGCGTGGAGTAGAGATTGCGATTGCGAGACAGCAGCGCGATTTGCATCTTGGGCTCCGGGTCGTAGGGCCGGGTGGTCAGGGTTCGCCATGCAGGAAGGTAACGCCGGGCGCCACCAGCAGGCGGCGCAGGGCGCGGCGGCCAAGCAGCATGGGGTAGCGCATGTCACTGCGGTCGGTCAGGGTGAATTCCACCATCATGTCGAGATCGCCCAGCTTCATGGGCGTTCGAATGACGTAACGCCACTCCTTGTGGCCGTTGGAGCTCGTCACTCTACGACGATCATGAAGGTGAGTGCGATGGGCGTGCGGGGGTGACTCCTGCCCACCGCTGCGGGTAGTGAAACTGACCCATAGATGCCCCTCCTCTTCGTAGATCTCGATATCCTCTGCGTGCAGGGCCGAGGTGTAGGCCCCGGTATCGATCTTGGCGCAAACGGTGATGCCTATCGTCGGCAGAGTGATCATCTCGAGGCGTCCGATGACAGCCTTCGGAGTATAGGGCAGTTCCTTCATGGTGTTATTTCCAGCTATCAATCATTGGCCCAGTGCGGCCAGACGCAGACCGATGGGAGTGTCTCTGCGCGCTTCACGCAGCACCATCAGGACCGGCAAGCGCAGCCGTGGCACCAGTGCCAGGTCGCGGGCCGCGGCGGCAAAATCCGCCTCGGGCTGCTGAGCCAAACGCGTCAGAAATCGCGGCAAGCGTTCGCCATCCTCCAGGTGCGACCAACCTCGCGCGGCCATGGCGGCCAGCAGATCGGGCCTGCAGGCCGCGGGATCTTCGAGCAGTGCATCGTACCAGACGCCTGCGATCGCTTGGTCAGCGCCACCGAGGGCACGTACACAGGCGCACAGGGCCTCCAGTTGGCCCGCCTCTGCCGCTTGTTCCCCTCGGTCGCGCAGGGCCGCTGCAAGGTTATCGGGAATCGTCACATGTTCAAGGCAGTAGCATAGTGACACCAGTACTTCGGCGGGCAGGCGGGGCAGCGTCTCGGCCAGTGCCTGGCTGGATTCTTCTTCGAGACGCACGGCGAAGTCGGCCAAGCCCTGGAGGCCCAGGAACTGCCAGTCCACCTGCTGCTGACCGCTGAGATAGGCTTCCACGGGCTCCAGGTGAGAGCTTGCCGGCAAGCCGATATCCCAGGTGGCACGAGCATGCAGCATGGCCTGGAAGGGGAGTGATGGCGTGAAGGCCAGTGGATTGTCTTGCATCAGGTTGTCGATCTTGCCCTGGTCGTCGAGTTCACGCCCGACCCGTTCCACGTTTTGCCCCAGTGTGACCAGCAGGCGCTGCAGGAAGGCATCACGGGGTGCCGGTACGAGCTGGCCCTGCTCATCCAGCGGCAGTGCGAGAAACCAGATCAGGGGGTCGACGAGATCGCCGAGGCGAAAGACGATGCCCAGGCGCGCCTGTCCCTGCCAGGGAAACGGCCACGCAGACGCCTCCTGCTCCAGGCTGGCCAGAGTCTCCAGTGTGCAGGGTTCGACCCGGCGGCCCATGTGGTAAAGACGGACGTCGGCACCGGTTCGAACGAAGAAATCGTGAAGCGTATGTATCGGCTGCATGGGGGCTCCCTTTCGTGCGTGCACTCTACCGTGGAGAACGGTCCGTTGTCAGCCACCTGCGGGCGGGGAATCTCGCCGATTGATCAATAAATGACCGCGCCTGGCATAGGCCCGGGTTCTCTGCTACCCAGGCGGCTTTCCATAGCTTATCCACAGGCTCTTGCAGCGAAACTGTGAACAGTGCGGCTGGCCAGGTGGGGCGGCTGGCTGGATAATGAGGAGAAATGCACTGCCGGAACCTGACATGACCGTTCACCAGGAACTCGATGTCGCCCTGCGTCGTCTTGAGGCCACCATGAAAGCCACCAATATGTGGCGCATGAACGAACCGAAGCCCGAAGCCTATGAAAGTCGGCAGCCTTTTTGTATCGACACCATGGAGCTGCCGCAGTGGCTGCGCTACGTATTCATCGCCAGGCTCGATGCGCTGATTGACGCAGAAGCACCACTGCCGGAGAAGTGCGACGTGGCCCCGGTGCTCGATACCTTCCTGGCCCAGCAGGGAGCCCGTGCCACCGACCGTTTGCTGCTGTGCAAGGCCGTGGAGGAGATCGACCGCCTGGTCACCGAGAATTGAAGGGAAGCTATGGTTCGAACGCAATGAGGCCCTCCGAGTGACGATGGGCCTCATTGCGCTATTAACGGATGTCTCAGAAGCGATAGCTGATGCCGGCCATGAAGACCCAGGGGTCGATGCTGACCTTGCCCACATCCGTGCCGTTCAAGCTGGCGTCGGTATCGATGTCGATATACCACGCGGAGGCGTTGAGGCCCCAATTGTCATCCAGCCGCACGTCGAGACCTAGCTGGCCGGCCAGGCCCCACGAGCTACTCAAGTCCAGATCGACGCCATCGATGGCAATCTCTTCGCTGAAGAAATGCGTGTAGTTGAGGCCGATACCGGCATAGGGCTGTACCTGCGAGCCTGTGCCGCCCAGCGGGTAATACTGAACGGTCAGTGTGGGCGGCAGATGCTTGGTCGATGCAGCATTCTCGCCATCAAGGTGAATGTCGTGCTTGAACGGAAGTGCGGCCAGCAGCTCGACGCCGAAGTTGTCGTGGAACAGGTAGCCAAGGGTAAAGCCCAGGTTGGTGTCGCTGCGTACATCGACATCAATGGCGCCGTCAGCCAGGCTGCCGTTGTCGCTCTTGGGGTCGACATGGGCAACGCCCACGCGGGTGATGAAGTCGCCTTGGTTGTAGGCGAGCGCCTGGCTGCTGGCCAGAAGGGCGGTGGCAGCGAGACCGGCAGTAACGAGCGTGGGAAGAGCGTGCTTGCGCATGGGTCGACTCCTGTCGTTTCAAAGGGGCAGCGTGGGGCTGCTATCGAACGAATGCAGTCTACTCAGCGTCTGAGAGTTGATTCTTGACCCAAGGCAATAGTTTTATCTGAAACAAAAGAGCATTTCATATATTGGTTAATGGCTTGTGCTCTCAGCAACGAAAAACGCCGGGCTCATGGCCCGGCGTAGTATATCCGTCAGGTTCGCTTAGAAGCGGAACGTGACGCCGCCGCCAATGGTCATCGGATCCACTTTTACGGTACCGATGGCTCCATCATCGCCAGAGAGCCGTGCATCGACATCGGCGTAGTTGGCGAAGCCGTTGAGCATGAAGTTGTCGGTCACGGCCAGATCGATCCCCACCTGACCCACGGCGCCGTAGGAGCGACGCGCATTGACGCCCTCGGGCTCACCGGAGAAACGGGTGTAGTTGAGACCCGCGCCGAGGTAAGGCTGCACGCGTGAATCGAAGCCGCCCAGCGGATAGTAGTTGACCAGCAGGTTCACCGGCATGCGATCGACGGTGCCGAGATCGGCGCCACCCAGAGCGATATCGTGTTCGAACTTCTCGGAGCTGTTCAATTCGATACCGATATTGTCGGTGAGCAGATGGCCTGCGCCGAAGGTGAAGCCGCGAGCGGTGCCGAGATCGAAATCGGCATCACCGGCTTGACCGTTATCCGAGCGGACGTCGGACTGAGCGACGCCGCCGCGCACGAAGGTATCGCCGGCGCTGTAGGCCAGTGCTGCCTGACTGGCGAAGGTGAAGCCGGCAGCGAGGGCAACCACGGGAATCAGACGAGTCGGTTTCATTACAATGACCTCCTGGTTTCGGCTAAGGCCGGAAAGCCCGGCGCCTTGACACTCTCTAACTATACGAACACTGTTTCTAAATGTCTTGTTTAATTTTGTTATCGACTGGATAGTGATGATTGATGGGTGCAATCGCCGTTCGGCTAATATCAAAGACACGAATATGACAAAAAAAGGGAAGTTTTGTATAGCTATTGCTGCACCGCATCGTGGCGCAACGAGCCGGCTGCAGCTAAGCCTTTTAGAAAGAGGAGGAAGAGCATGTTGAGAGTTGAGGCTCAGAACCCGCCGATGTGGCTTACGCTTGGGGCGATGCTGGTGGCTGCTGGCTTGGCGCTATGGCTCTTGCTGCGCCCTGATCTCATCGGTGGTTTGGCCATGCCTCTGCGACTGCCTGCCATTGCGCTGGGCATGTGGGCGCTGGGTGCGGCCTTTATGCAGCCGCTGGGACTCGAGTTCCAGCGGCACTGGCAGCGGCGTGCCACCAGCCCACCGTTCAGCCTGGCCGCATTGGCCGTCTTCACGTTATTAGTGGTGGCGCGTGCGCTGTGGCTGCCATGACGGAGCGACAAGGTAAGGAAAAGAAAAGCCGCCCATGAGGGCGGCTTTTACTTATAGCCGGTGATGGCCTGCGATCACGCTTCATCGAAGGTATCGAAGTCGGCCGTGACGCGCAGATCCGGCTCTTCTGTCGCCAGGCTCGCCACGACGATGGCGATATAGGCGAGGATCACGCCGGGCACGATCTCGTACAGATCGAAGAGGCCGCCGGACAGCTCGGCCCAGATGACTACGGTAACGCCACCAGTCACGATGCCGGCCAGCGCCCCCCACTTATTCATGCGGCGCCAGTAAAGCGACATGATTAGCGCCGGACCGAAGGCGGCACCGAAGCCGGCCCAGGCGTAGGCCACTAGGTCGAGCACCGTGGCATCGGGGTTGAGCGCCAGTAGGTAGGCAACGATGGCAATGGCGATGACCGCAAAACGCCCGACCCACACCAGCTCGGTCTGGCTGGCTTCCTTGCGGAAGATCGCCTTGTAGAAGTCATCGGTCAGCGCAGAGGATGAGACCAGCAGCTGGGAATCGGCGGTCGACATGATGGCAGCCAGAATGGCGGCGAGCAGAATGCCGGCAATCACCGGGTGGAAGATCAGGTTCACCATTACCATGAACACCGTCTCGCCATCGGCCAGGTCACGCTGCACGAAGCCTACACCGAGCAGGCCCACGGCCACCGAGCTGATCAGGGCGATGGCGGTCCAGGTCACTGCGATACGGCGGGCGGCAGGGATGTCGCGGTCACTACGGATGGCAGCGAAGCGCGCCAGAATGTGCGGCTGGCCGAAGTAGCCCAGGCCCCAGGCCAGCGAGCTTACGATACCGATGAAGGTCAGCGCCTCGCCGGTGGAGGCGTCACGGAACCAGGCGAGCATATACTCGCTCTCCGCCGCCAGTGCCGCTGCTGCACCGGTTGTGCCACCCAGGTCGCCGAAGGCGATGATCGGCACGATGGCAAGGGCCGCGGCCATCATCAGCCCCTGGATCAGATCGGTCCAGGAAACCGCCAGGAAGCCGCCGAAGAAGGTGTAGGAGATCACCGCGATGGTACCGATGGTCACGGCCAAGGTGTAGTCATAGCCGAACACCGTCTCGAATAGCCGGCCCCCGGCAACCAGCCCGGAGCTGGTATAGAAAAGGAAGAACATCAATATGAAAATCGCCGAGATGACCCGTAGCAGCTGTGACTTGTCGTTGAAGCGGTTGGCGAAGTACTCCGGTAGGGTCAGGGCGTCACTTACCTTGAAGCTGTAGAGTCGCAGGCGACGCGCCACGATCAGCCAGTTCAGCCAGGTGCCGATCAGCAGGCCTACGGCGATCCAGCTTGCCGAGATGCCGCTGACGTAGGCCGCACCCGGCAGACCCAGCAGCAGCCAGCCGGACATATCCGACGCGCCGGCGGAGATCGCCGAAGTCCAGGGGCCCAGCGAGCGCCCACCCAGGATGTAATCGGACAGGTTGGTCGTGCGCTTGTACGCGACGATACCGATGCCGAGCATCAGCAATAGATACACCACGAAGGTGAAGCCGATAGCCATGTTGTTCTGAACCATAGGGGGGTTCCTTCAGTGTTGTTGTGGTCCTGACGAGTCGTGTCACTCGTCTCCCAGCGCAAGCAGTGATGCGTTGCCGCCCAGTGCGGCAGTGTTGACGGTTACCGTCTTCTCGGTGGCGAAGCGCAGCAGGTAGTGCGGTCCGCCTGCCTTGGGTCCGGTCCCGGAAAGGCCCTGGCCGCCGAAAGGCTGTACGCCTACGACGGCGCCGATGATATTCCGGTTGATGTAGACATTGCCAACCCGAATCCTCTGTGCGACCAGCTGTGCAAAGGATTCATTGCGGCTGTGTACGCCAAATGTGAGGCCATAGCCCTTGGCATTGATCGAATCGAGTACCTGCTCGATTTCACTGGCCCGATAGCGCACCACGTGCAGAATCGGGCCGAACTGCTCTCGTTCGAGTGCATCGATGGCGTCGATACTAAAGGCCATGGGTGGCACGAAAGTACCGTTCGCGGTGTGGGCCGGGTCAAGGCGGGTCTCGGCCAGCAGTCGCCCCTCGGCCTTGAGCTTTTCGATATGCGCCATCAGGTTTTTGCGCGCATCCTCGTCGATCACCGGGCCAACGTCGGTGCCCAGGTCACGAGGGTCGCCTACGTGGAGCTCTTCCATGGCGCCGCGCAGGATTTCAATGACCCGGTCGGCCACATCCTCCTGGAGGTAGAGCACGCGCAGCGCGCTGCAACGCTGGCCGGCGCTCTGATAAGCGGACTGCACCACGTCGGCGACGACTTGTTCCGGCAGAGCGGTGGAATCGACGATCAGTGCATTCATGCCGCCGGTTTCGGCAACCAGCGCCGGCAGCGGGGCGTTTTCGCGAGCGGCCAGGGCACGATTGATGATCTGGGCGGTATCGGTTCCGCCGGTGAAGGCCACTCCGGTAATGCGCGGGTCGGAGGTCAGCACGCTACCCACGGTGGGGCCGTCACCCGGCAGCAGCTGCACCACGTCCCGCGGCATGCCGGCTTCATAAAGGAGCTCCACCACGCGATGGGCGACGATAGATGTCTGCTCGGCCGGCTTGGCCAGCACGCTGTTGCCGGCCACGGCGGCCGCCACCATCTGGCCGCAGAAGATCGCCACCGGGAAATTCCATGGGCTGATGACGGCAAAGACTCCTTTGCCGCCCAGCATCAAACGGTTCGATTCGCCGGTGGGGCCGGGCAGTTCGAGCGCCTCGCCGAACTGCTCCTCCGCGCGCATGGCGTAGTAGCGGCAGAAGTCCACCGCTTCCTTGATCTCATCGACGCCGTCGGTGAGCAGCTTGCCGCCCTCACGGGAGCACAGCGTCATCAGTTCGGCCATGTTCTCTTCCATCAAGTCGCCCAGGCGGCGAATGATGGCGGCCCGCTTGGCCACCGGCGTCGCTTCCCAGCGAGGGAAAGCGGCCCAGGCGGCGTCCACGGCACGGGATGCCTGGTCGCGGCTGGTCCATTGCACGCTGCCGACTCGCTGGCGGCGGTCATAGGGACTGAAGACCTCGTGCACGTTGGCCGGGTCCCGCGTGGCCTCGAAGGCGAGCAGCGGGCCGACTTCATAGCTGCGCTGCATGAAGCCCGACATGGCCTTCATCAACGGTTCGTAATGGCTGCGTACGTTGAGGTTGACCCCCCTTGAGTTGCGTCGTTTTTCTCCGTAGATGTCCCTGGGCAGAGGTATCCTCGGGTTGGAGAAGGTGCGGTACTGACTCAGGCTTTCCACCGGGTGCACGCACAGCGATTCCACCGGCACCTTGGGGTCTACCAGCTGGTGCACGAACGATGAGTTGGCACCGTTTTCGAGCAGGCGACGCACCAGGTAAGGCAGTAGATCCTTGTGAGCACCTACCGGGGCATAGATGCGGCAGTACGTTCCCATCGGGGCGCGTTTCAGTGCGGCCTCGTAGAGCGCTTCACCCATGCCGTGCAGGCGCTGAAATTCGAAGGGGCGAGTGGCTTCATCCGCCATCTCGAGGATAGTGCTGATGGTATGGGCGTTATGGGTGGCAAATTGCGGAAAGATACGGCCCCGGGTCTGATCGGAGAGCAGAAAGCGTGCACAGACCAGGTAGGCGACATCAGTAGAGGCCTTACGCGTATAGACCGGATAGCCCTCCACTCCAAGCTGCTGCGACTCCTTGATCTCGCTGTCCCAGTAGGCACCCTTGACCAGGCGCACGGGAATTTCATCGCCCTGGCTTTCGGCCAGGCGGTTGAGGTAGTGCAGCACCGGCAGGGCACGCTTGGAATAAGCCTGCACGACAAGGCCGAAGTGGCCCCAGCCCTTGCAGGTATCGCTCTCGTAGACGGCGCGGAACACCTCCAGCGACAGCTCCAAACGGTCTACTTCTTCGGCATCGATGGTAAGTGCCACGTCGCGCTGACGTGCCTTGGTCACCAGCGCTTTCACGCTGTCTACCAACTCATGCAGTATTTGCTCGCGACGGCCGAACTCATAGCGCGGATGCAGCGCCGAAAGTTTGATCGATACGGAAGGCGCCGGGGTGCGGTCGGATAGCTTGGTGCTGGTCAGTCCGACCCGCTCGATGGCACGAACATAATCATCGAAGTAGCGCTTGGCATCGACACGGGTGCGTGCCGCCTCGCCCAGCATGTCATAGGAGTAGGTATAGCCTTTGTCAAACAGCGGGCGGGAGCGCTTCAAGGCCTCATCGATATCGCGGCCGAGCACGAACTGCTTGCCCATGATCTTCATCGCTTCGTACATGGCACGACGAATCACCGGCTCGCCCATGCGATTGACCAGACGATTGATGAAGCCCGTGGGCTTGCCGTCGTCACGTGGCTTGTCGAGAGTGACCACGCGGCCGGTCATCAGCAGGCCCCAGGTCGAGGCGTTGACCAGCCAGGAGTCGCTTTGACCGATGTGTGCCTTCCAGTCGGCTGGGCCCAGTTTGTCCTCGATAAGGGCATCGGCCGTGGCGGTGTCGGGGATGCGCAGCATGGCCTCGGCCAGGCACATCAGCATCAATCCTTCATGGGTATCGAGGCTGTATTGCTGAAGCAGCTCGTCGATGGCGTCGACGGCGGTATCCATTTCGCGGACTTCTCGCACAAGCTCGGCGGTCTTTCCGGCGATCCGCTTAAAGTCCTCGGGGTCGGCGCTGAGTACGTTGACCAACTCCTGGACGAAGGCTTCCTCGTCCACGACATAGTGTTCGCTGATGCCTGAGAACAGGGCATCGAGATCCCGCTGCCACGTGGCAGCGCTGAGCATGGTTTCGGCGTTGAGCATAGAAGTCCCCTGAAGGTCGCCCGTCCTGAAACGGCAATGCACCAGATGCCTGGCGACTTGCCCGGACAGGGGGTTGTCACCATTGACTTTAGGGTGGGCTTAGGGGGTCTGCTTGCCAAAAATCCGGAAGAATTTGCAGATTCCGTGGCAGATTGCCGCGGCAGGATTGAAATTGCGACTTAAGTCGTATGTCGTAACCGGTTTGGGGGGGCCGCGGCCGAACGCTCCAGAACGGCGCGACGCAGTTGGCTGGGTGGACAGCCAAAGGCGCTGCGGAATGCATGTGAAAGGGCGCTCTGGTGCGAAAAGCCCGTGCTTACCGCAATTTGCGATAGTGGCATGCGGCTCTCTTCGAGCAGCCGTCGGGCGGCTTCAAGGCGGCGCCTGCGAACATACTGCCAAGGGGAGAGGCCGGTCTGTTGACGAAAGCGGCTGCTGAAATGCGCTTCGCTGAGACAGGCCTGGGCGGCCAGGTCGGCCACCGAGATCGGGGCGGCCAGGTGACGGTCGATGTAGCGATCGATCTTGCCCAGGTCGAGCTGGCGCAACTTGGGTGAGCCGTCTCCTCCCAGCCTGGCGTGCAGACAGCCGAGGAAGGTAGCGGCCAGGCGATCGGATTGTGCGTCACTCAATCCACCTTTGCTGCTGTCCTGCTCGAGCAGAAGGAAGTCCAGATAGTGCTTCAATGGGGTATCGAGAGCAAAGAAGCGTGGGGCATCAAAGAGGCGCGACAACTCGTGATGATAGCCGGTGAGCGAAGGAGCATTCGCTGGCAAATCGAGGATCAGCTGGCGGTTCTTGCCCTGGCCGACATAGTAGTGAACATGGTTGGCAGGCACGATGCAGCCGGAAAGGGCGGAAATGGCGCCACCCAGGCCCTCGATTTCGAATTCTGCCTGACCCTGCAGGCCGATGACGATCTGATGAAAGTCATGGGCATGGTGCTGAGTGGAGGTATCGAGCGGAATCTGGCGAATGACGCTGGACATGAGGGCCTCCCGCGAGTAGCTGACGTCGAGCATACCATACTCGATACACGGCCTATGCTACGACTCGTTGCGTTGACGTTCCCGGAGCCGTTGACGGGAAGCGAGATGGTCACGCAGCACCTTGAGTTCTTCCTGCCCCGCCTTGTCGAGCAGGGGCTTGCCCTGAGCGAGTTGCCAAGGACGGCCGTGCTCCTGCATCACATGCTGAGCGCGACGCCGCACGCCATCGAGGTAATCGTCGTGGCGAATGGGATAGTTGAGCACGACGTTCCACTCGGTCTCTCCGACCTGATTGGCCAGGGCCTTGTCGAAAAGCTCCAGCAGCTGTTCCGGCTCGGTGCGATAGCGAGGCGTTCGCGAGAACAGCAGAATCAGCACCATGCCGCCGATGACGAACAGGCAAACGGCAAAGATGAGCAGGAAAAGAGCCATGGTAAAGCCACGCAGAAAGAGAGGTGCGCAATCATCAAGGTCGCGGTAGCGAAGGTTTTGCGACATTGGCTGGAGCGGGTGAAGGGAATCGAACCCTCGTCTTAAGCTTGGGAAGCTTCTGCTCTGCCATTGAGCTACACCCGCGGGGCGGGTTCGATAGTAGAACCAAGGTTGGGGGGTTGCAAGTTTTCCCGCGATTTACCCGGCTTTGTGAGGTAAGTGTTTGTTTTTCAAGGATCTCGGCTGGACGAGGCATCCAGAGGCGGCAAGTGCTTGGGCGGCGGAGAAAAAAATTATCGAACAGTGGCGAACTTTTTTGCTTGCTGCTGTCATATCTGATACAGGCAACAGCGCGATGGCAGTCGCTAACACTGTTGCACTGGCTCGCAGTTTCGATCTTGCCGCCCATGACATCGTCATGGGCGTTTTTTTGTGCTCGCGCTTACTGAAGGCACGAACGAGCCCCGCCGAAGCGGGGCCGAGTCTATCATCGGGCAAGACGGTCTGCTGCCTGGTCAGCAGCGCCACCCCTGCGCTCAGGTGTACCGCATGCGCAGAATGGCGGTCAGCACGTCGCGACGAGTCACGATTCCGCACAGGCGGCCCTGTTCGGTCACGGGGAAGACCTTGGGCTTCTGCCCCAGCATCTCCTGGGCCAGGTCGGTGATGCTCTTGGTCGGTGAAACTGAGAGTACCTCGTTACGCATCAATTCCTTGACCAGGGGAGCCTCTTCATTGAGGTAAGCGCTTTGCAGCAGCTTTCCCAGCACGTCCTGTTCCGAAATGAAGCCAATCAGGTGGTCGTTAGCATCTACCACCGGCACGCCGGGAAGGCGATGCAGGGCGAGGCCTTTTGCGAGGGTGGTGATCGAGGTGGTAGCTGTGACCCGATAACAGTCCCGGGACATGATCTCGCGAACGATAGTAGGGGCCCTGTTCTGCATGGCGCATCTCCTTGTTCGAGCGCTTTACGGACACTGTCAGCATAGTCGAGTCGTCTAGCATGAACGGAATGCCTTCAACTCCTGGCCAACGCTGCAGCATCGGTACCCAGTGTCGGTCGTCGAAACCCGACGAGTGAAGTTGGTTCCAACCGAAAAAGCCCTGCATCTAGTAAGCTGTCGTTCATGGCCTGGCGGTACCCTTGCCGCTTCCAAGGAGGAGAGTGATGGACGCGCGTGAATATCTGGCGAGAAAAGGTCTCGATGGAAGTCGCGACGAGGAGCGCCCCAATACCCTGGAAGAGAAGGCGTGGGAGCGTGCGCGTCAAGCAGGTGGGCATCAGCCCCGTGCCGGAACGCCTCATGATTGGGAGGATTGGGAGCGCTACCACGACGAACTGGCCGATGGTGCCGAGGCCATCGAGCAGAAGATCGCTCACGAGTCGCATCACCGTGACGAGGAGCAAGCCCAAGGCGAGACCGAGACGCCCCCCTCAGTTCAGCTGTTCGATCCCGCGTCTGTCACTGACGTCGGGGTGACCGAGTCGCAGAGCTCCACCATGCTGCCATCCTCGGCATCGTCCAGTTCGTCTCCCCGGCCGGGGCGAAACGATTCGCACGCGCTGCGCTTCGCTTATGCGGCCCTTGCCATTCTGCTACCACCCTTGGCCGTCGGTCTTGCTCGGGGTGGCGCTCGGCGAGTGGTGACCTGTCTGGCACTGACTTTGCTCGGCTGGGTGCCGGGAAGTCTCTACGCCTGGTCCTGGGTGCAGCGCCGTCATAAAGTACGCTGAGTTGGAGAGCAATATTCGGAAACGAACAAAAAAGGAAAAAGCGAAAATATAGCGGTCGGCAGCCCGCCTTTTGATCTCTCGAGCCTGATTCCACGCGCCTCGTATACGTGCTTAGACTAATGTATAGGTGCGGTTTCAAACCCCGTCGTTGCTCTCTACTTTTCTCTACGCTAGTCTCGTTATCGAAAACGAACATTTGCGCGATATTTTTGATTGTAATCGAACATTGGTGTGAAATGCCTCGTTCGTTCGAGCATGGCGCATCTCATCGCCACAGCGACAATAACAACCGGGGCGAGGCTATGTCTTACCTACTCTCCATCGATCAAGGCACCACCAGTTCACGCGCCATTCTTTTCGATAGATCATTGCAGCCGCAGGCGAGCGCTCAACTCGAATTGGCCCAGTCCTTTCCTCTCGATGGCTGGGTGGAGCACGATGCCGAGGCAATATGGCGATCCGTGGTCGAGGTGTGCCAACGGGCATTGGCCCATGGCGATATCGCCGCGCAAGACATCGCTGCGATCGGCCTTACCAACCAGCGTGAGTCCACCGTCGTGTGGGATCGGGCCACCGGCGAGCCGATTCACCCCGTCATCGTATGGCAGGATCGGCGTACGGTGTTGCAGTGCGATGCTCTCACTGCTGCCGGTCATGCCGAAACGGTGCGCAAACGTACCGGGCTACTCATCGATCCCTATTTCTCTGCCACCAAGCTGGCGTGGCTGCTCGATAACGTAGCCGGGGCACGCGATCGCGCCGAGCGCGGTGAGTTGGCTTTCGGCACCATCGACAGCTTTCTGATCTGGCGCCTTACCGGGGGGCGGCAGCACCTGACCGATGCCACCAACGCTTCACGCACACTGCTGTTCAATATCCAGACCCAGCAGTGGGACCCGGAGCTTCTGGCGCTATTCGATATCCCCGCGGCCTTGCTTCCCGAAGTGCTCGACTCCAGTGACGATTACGGGGTTACCGATCAGCGCCTGTTTGGCCATTCCATTCCCATCATCGGCGTGGCCGGCGACCAGCACGCTGCGCTGGTGGGCCAGGCCTGTTTCGAGCCCGGCATGATGAAGAGTACCTACGGCACCGGCTGCTTCATGATGCTCAATACCGGCGGCCAGGCCGTGACCTCGAACAACCGCTTACTGACCACACTGGCGTATCGACTCAATGGCGTTCCCACCTATGCGCTGGAGGGTAGCATCTTCGTCGCCGGGGCCACGGTGCAGTGGCTGCGTGACGGACTCAAGCTGTTCGAAGATGCCGCGGAGTCCGAACGCCTGGCCGAGCAGACCCGGGAGGGCAACAGAGTCTATCTGGTGCCGGCCTTCACCGGTCTGGGCGCCCCTCATTGGGATCCGCGAGCACGCGGGGCGATCTTTGGTCTCACCCGCGATACCGGCATTGCCGAGCTGGTGGCTGCCGGGTTGCGTTCGGTGTGCTTTCAATCGCGTGACCTCTACCGCTGTATGGAACAGGACGTCGGGCTGGGCCGGGGCAGGCTTCGGGTCGACGGCGGCATGGTGGCCAACGCCTGGTTGCTGCAATGCTTGGCCGATGTTCTGGGCCAGGAGGTCGACCGCCCGTTAGTGCGTGAGACTACCGCTCTGGGTGCGGCCTATCTGGCGGCGCTGGGCTGCGGCTGGTATCGCTCGCTGGACGAGCTGGCCGCTCGCTGGCAGTGCGAATGCACCTTCTTTCCGGTCATGCCGGAGAAAACCCGAGAGTCGCTCTATGCCGGCTGGCAGATTGCCGTGGAGCGGGTCAAGAGCGAGCGAGGCTCGAGTGACGAACAGGCGGTCAAGCAAGCGCTACCGCTTGCCGGCTAGCACGTCATACCGTGGCGAGCCCTCACCAACGACTCAATAACGATGACAAAGAGTTCAGCATGTCCTTGATACTTGAAAACATCGATCATGTAGTCAACGGAGCCACCCATATCGAGGGTGTCAACCTCGAGTTGGCACCTGGCTCCTTCAACGTCCTGCTGGGGCGCACCCTGGCCGGCAAGACGACGCTGATGCGCATCATGGCCGGCCTCGAGCCGCCCACTCGGGGTAGAGTGCTGATGCATGGCGAAGACGTGACGCGCAAGTCGGTTCGCAAGCGCAACGTCTCGATGGTCTATCAGCAGTTCATCAACTACCCGGCGCTCACGGTCTACGACAACATCGCCTCGCCGCTCAAGCTGGCCCGCGTACCGCGGGCGGAAATACGCCGGCGGGTCCACGAGACGGCCAGCATGTTGCATATCGAGCATCTGCTGGATCGCTATCCGGCGGAACTCTCCGGCGGTCAGCAGCAGCGCACTGCCATGGGTCGGGCGCTGGTAAAGGACGCCGACCTGATCCTGTTCGACGAGCCGTTGGTCAACCTCGATTACAAGCTGCGTGAGGAGTTCCGCGAGGAGCTGCGCGAGCTGTTCAAGGCACGCAATTGCATCGCCGTCTATGCCACCACCGAACCCAACGAGGCGCTGGCACTGGGGGGGCATACGGCGGTGTTGCATCAGGGTCGCCTGCTGCAGTACGGCCCCACCGAGGATGTCTATCACCGGCCTCGCGACGTACTGACCGCCGAAATGTTCTCCGAGCCGCCGATCAACGTGGTTCCGGCAATCGTTTCGGGCTCGGAGGTGACCTTCGATCGCAACGTCCATTTCCCTCTCAATCAGGAGCTCGCCAAGCTCTCGCCGGGCCAGTACCAGTTCGGCGTACGGGCTTCCCACATCGGGCTGGAAAGGCAGGCAAAGGACGATCTGGAGCTCGAGGTCAGGGTGGACATTGCCGAGATCAGCGGCTCGGAAACCTTTCTGCATGTGCGCAACGAGCTGTTTCACCTGGTGCTGCATTTGACGGGGGTTCATGAGTTCGCCGTGGATCAGCCGCTCAAGGTGTATTTCCCGACTCACAAGATCTATGCCTTCGACCGGCATGGCGACGTCGTGCACATCCCCGCACGCCCAGGAGCGCACTGATGGCTCAGATAACCCTCAAGGCGCTGGCCCACAGCTATTCGCCCAATCCCTCGGGGCCCGAGGATTATGCCATCCGCGAAATGGAGCATGTCTGGCATCAGGGCGGTGCCTATGCGCTGCTTGGGCCCTCCGGCTGCGGCAAGTCGACGCTGCTCAATATCATTTCCGGTCTGCTCACGCCATCCGACGGTCAGGTACTGTTCGATGATCAGGTGATGAATGAGCTGGCCCCTGAAGAGCGCAACATCGCTCAGGTGTTCCAGTTCCCGGTGGTCTACGACACCATGACCGTGTACGACAACCTGGCCTTTCCGTTGCGTAACGTGGGTACTTCCGAGGCCAAGGTGCGCGAGCGGGTCGCCGAGGTAGCCGACGTGCTCGAGCTCACCTCGCTGCTTAAGCGAAAGGCGCGCAATCTCACCGCCGACGAGAAGCAGAAAGTTTCCATGGGCCGTGGCTTGGTTCGCGACGACGTGGCGGCGATTCTTTTCGACGAACCGCTCACGGTGATCGACCCTCAGCTGAAATGGAAGCTCAGGCGCAAGCTCAAGGAGATCCACGAGCGTTTCAATATCACCATGATCTATGTGACCCACGACCAGCTCGAGGCGTCGACCTTCGCCGACAAGATCGCGGTGATGTACGAGGGGCAGGTGGTGCAGTTCGGCACGCCACGTGAACTGTTCGAGGTACCGGCCCATACCTTCGTCGGCTATTTCATCGGCAGCCCCGGCATGAACCTTGTCGAGGTAGTGCGCACCGAAAAGGGCGTGCGTGCCGGCACCGTCGATCTTGTGCTTGCTCCACCCCTGTTGAATGCCATTCATCAGTCCCGCTCGCGCAACATCAAGCTGGGAATTCGACCTGAGTTCGTGAAGGTACTGGCGGAGCCCGGCGAGGGCACCTATCCCGTCGAGATCGACAACGTCCAGGACCTGGGCACCTACCGCATCGTGTCGTTCGAGTTCGCCGGTGTGCCGTTCCGTGCTCGCCTGGAGGAGGATCAACGGCTACCCGAGCGCAAGGCATACATCCGTTTCCCCGAAGCGTGGCTGAGCCTTTACATCGACGAATTCCGCGTGGAGGTGGGGCAATGAACAAGGTCTACAACAACCGGGCTTGGTTCTTGATCCTGCCCATGCTGCTGCTGGTGGCGTTCTCCGCCATCATTCCGCTGATGACGGTGGTCAACTACTCGGTACAGGACGTCTTCGACGCCAACACGCGCTTCTTCACCGGCACCGAGTGGTTCGAGGTGATGCTCAACGACTCGGCGCTGCAAGCTGCGCTGCTGCGTCAATTTGCCTTTTCCTTCACCATTCTGGCCATCGAGGTGCCGCTGGGCATCGGTATCGCGCTGCTCATGCCCAAGCGCGGCTGGCAGGCCTCTGCAGTACTGATTCTGATCACGCTGCCGCTGCTCATCCCGTGGAACGTGGTGGGCAGCATCTGGCAGCTTTTCACCCGTGGCGATATCGGCCTGATGGGGGTAGGCATCCGCGAGCTGGGTTACGCCTACAACATCACCCGCAACCCCGCCGATGCCTGGGCCACCATCATCCTGATGGATGTGTGGCACTGGACGCCGCTGATCGCCCTGCTGTGCTACAGCGGGCTGCGCTCGATCCCCGATGCCTACTACCAGGCGGCTCGTATCGACCGGGCCTCGAAGTGGGCCGTGTTCCGCTACATCCAGCTGCCCAAGCTGACCAATGTGCTGGTGATCGGCGTGCTGCTGCGTTTCATGCACTCCTTCATGATCTACGCAGAGCCGTTCGTGCTCACTGGCGGCGGGCCAGGCAGCTCCACCACCTTCCTCAGCCAGTCGCTCACCACCATGGCCATCGGACAGCAGGACCTCGGGCCTTCGGCGGCATTCTCGCTGATCTACTTCCTCATCATCCTGCTGGTTTGCTGGGTCTTCTACACCGCGATCATGAACAGCCAAAAAGACAAAACTACTCAGGGAGGAGCCTGACATGACCAGCTCCGTACCGACCACCCCCGAGAGCGTCCGCCAGCAGGCCGCCGAAGTCGCCGCCAGGCGCAGAAAGCGCACGCGTTCGACGACCACTCGCTGGCGTCGCCGCACGCTGCTCGGCCTGTACCTCGTCTTCGTGATTCTGCCGATCTACTGGCTGCTCAACCTGTCGTTCCAGACCAACAGCGAGATTCTTGGCAGCTTTTCGTTCTGGCCGCAGAACTTCACCATTGCCAACTACGCGCGCATCTTTACCGATTCCAACTGGTACATGGGCTACGTCAATTCGTTGGCCTATGTGCTGATGAACATGCTGATCAGCATCTCGGTGGCACTGCCCGCCGCCTATGCCTTCAGCCGCTTCAGATTCATTGGCGACAAGCACCTGTTCTTCTGGCTGCTGACCAACCTGATGGCGCCACCGGCGGTCTTCCTGCTGCCTTACTTCCAGCTCTATTACTCGGTGGGGCTGTTCGATACTCATATCGCCGTAGCGCTGGCGCACTGCCTATTCAACATTCCGCTGGCCATCTGGATTCTCGAAGGCTTCATGAGCAGCGTGCCCAAGGAGGTCGACGAGACGGCCTATATCGACGGCTACAGCTTCCCGCGCTTCTTCGTCACGATCTTCCTCCCCATGATTCGCTCGGGTATCGGAGTGACGCTGTTCTTCCTGTTCATGTTCTCGTGGGTCGAACTGCTGCTCTCACGCACTCTGACTGCCACCAATGCCCAGCCCATCGCTTCGATCATGACACGAACTTCGACGGCTTCGGGCATCGATTGGGGCACCCTGGCCGCTGCCGGCGTGCTGACCATCATCCCGGGTGTCGTGGTGGTCTACTTCGTGCGCAATCATATTGCCAAGGGCTTCGCCCTGGGCCGGACCTGAGAGGAGGAAATCACGATGGAATGGATGGTCTGGACGTTGCCCACGGCAATCTTCTTCTCCGGTATCGCCGCGATCCTGCTCGGCATGACGGCCTGGGAACTGGCGTCGCCCAGCGTGGAGCGGCGCGGCTTCCTGCCGATCGCCACCACCCGCGGCGACAGACTCTTCATCGGACTGCTTTCCGCTGCCTATATCCACCTGGCCGTGGTCGGCTTCACCGATATCTCGATTTGGTTTGCCCTGGGGACTTCCGTCCTCTGGTTGCTGGTACTGATGCGCTGGGGCTGAACCAAGGCAGTACGGACGACAAATGGTGTCACGGATGACTAACAACACGCATAACGAGGTCAACATGAAAAACAAAAGGATCCAGCTCACGGCCATTGCAGGCAGCCTGCTGCTTGCCTCGGCCGCTCTGTACGCCGACTCCCACGATGCGCGCGCGATCGCCGAACGGCTGGTCGATACCCACTTCCAGAATTCGACGCTGTCCCGCGAGGAGCAGATCGAGGAGCTGCTGTGGTTTGCTCAGGCTGCCGAGCCGTTCCGTGGCATGCAGATCAACACCGTGGCTGAGGGCTTGACCACCCACGTCTGGGAGCGCGACGTGCTGGCACCGGCCTTCGAGGAACTCACCGGCATTCGCGTCACGCACAACATCATCGGCGAGGGCGATCTGGTCGATAACATGCAGACCCAGATGCAGACCGGACGCAATATCTACGACGGCTTCATCAACGACTCGGATGCCATCGGTACCCATATTCGCTACGGCACCACCATCAACCTATCCGAGGCGATGGAGAACGAGTGGGCCGACTTCACCTTGCCGACGCTGGATCTGGACGATTTTATCGGCATCCAGTACACCACCGGCCCCGACGGCAGCATCTATCAGCTGCCGGCGCAGCAGTTCGCCAACCTGTACTGGTTCCGCTACGACTGGTTCCAGCGCGAGGACCTGCAGGAGCAGTTCCGCGATATCTACGGCTACGATCTGGGCGTGCCGACCAACTGGACCGCCTACGAGAACATCGCGGAATTCTTCACCGAGCACGTCGGCGAGATCGATGGCGTGCGCGTCTATGGGCACATGGACTACGGCCGTCGTGATCCCTCGCTTGGCTGGCGTTTCCATGACTCCTGGCTCTCCATGGCTGGCATGGGCAGCCCCGGTATTCCGTTCGGCAACCCGGTGGACGACTGGGGTATCCGCGTCGATGAAGAGAGCCGCCCGGTAGGTGCCAGCGTGACGCGCGGTGGCGGCACCAACGCTCCGGCTTCCGTGTTCGCCATGCAGAAGGCCGTGGACTGGCTGCGCGACTATGCGCCGCCCGAAGCCCAGGGCATGACCTTCGGTGAGGCCGGTCCGGTGCCTGCCCAAGGGCAGATCGCCCAGCAGATCTTCTGGTATACGGCTTTCACCGCCGACATGGTCGATCCCAGCGTGGCGGTTACCGATGACGAGGGGAACCCGCTGTGGCGCATGGCGCCGTCGCCCACCGGCCCGTATTGGGAAGAGGGCATGAAAGTGGGCTATCAGGACGTGGGTTCCTGGACCTTCTTCGATTCCACCCCGGAGGATCGCCGTACCGCGGCCTGGCTGTTCGGTCAGTTCACCACCGCCAAGACCGTGTCCCTGGAGAAGCTGATGGCCGGTCTCACCCCGATTCGCGAGTCCGATATCTTCTCCGATCAGATGAGCGAAATGGCGCCTCGCCTGGGTGGGCTGGTCGAGTTCTATCGTAGCCCCAACGAGTCCATGTGGACGCCTACCGGCACCAACGTACCGGACTATCCGCGCATGGCGCCGCTGTGGTGGCAGAATCTGGCGCCCGTCATCAGCGGCGAGATTACCCCTCAGGAGGGCCTCGACAATCTGGCGGGAGCACTCGACAACATCATGGCGCGTCTGGCACGGGCCAATGTGTTCGAGGCCTATCCGCCGATGCTCAACGAAGAGCGCGACCCGGAGTACTGGCTGTCGCAGGAAGGGGCGCCGAAGGCCAAGCTAGATGACGAGATGCCGCAGGGTACCACCGTGCCTTACGACCAGATGATGGAGGAGTGGATGGCTGCCGGTAC
Organism: Halomonas sp.; assembly: GCF_020832045.1. Taxonomy (GTDB): domain Bacteria; phylum Pseudomonadota; class Gammaproteobacteria; order Pseudomonadales; family Halomonadaceae; genus Halomonas. The sequence continues at coordinate 55,627 of NZ_JAFIFK010000031.1, read as the reverse complement.
ACGTTGACGTTCGATGCCAGGCATCGCCTGGCTCGACATCCTAGACCGGCGCCCCTGGAGGGGCGTCGGATCAGCAACCGATTCGTGTTTCCGGTAGCCCGTCCGGGTCATCACAGGCCCCGTTCGGCGCTCGCCGAACGGGGCTTTTGTCTTGAAAAGGTCCGCACATGGAATTGCGTAGCAGCAATATCGACAAGCTGGGCAATGAGGTTTTCGACGTCTTGATCGTGGGCGCCGGCATCAATGGGGCTTCAGCGGCTGCGGCCCTGGCCGGAAAGGGGGTGAGAGTCGCACTGATCGAGCGTGGTGACTTTGCCGGCAGCACCAGCATGCATTCATCCAATCTGGTGTGGGGTGGCATCAAGTACATGGAAAGCCGCGACTTTGCGCTGGTGCGAAAGCTGTGCAAGAGCCGCAATCATCTGATCAAGAGCTATCCCGCTACGGTGCAGGAGATCCGATTTCTCACTACCATCACCCAAGGGTTTCGCTATCACCCGCGCCACCTCTGGGCCGGTGCCTGGCTCTATTGGCTGATCGGCAACGGCTTTACGCGCATTCCGCGCTTTCTGTCCCCGACGGCCATTCGGGACAGCGAAGCGATCATCGATACCGCCAGCGCCATTGGCGGGTTCGAGTATTCGGATGCCTACCTGCACGACAACGATGCCCGTTTCGTCTTCAATTTCGTGCGCGGTGCGCTCAATTACGGTGCCGTGGCGGCCAATTACGTCGAGTCACTGGGAGCGAGGCGCGACGAGGGTGGTTGGACGACCTGCGTTCGCGATGTCATCACGGGCCGAGAGACGGAAGTCCGTTCCCGGGTGCTGATCAATGCTGCCGGCCCTTGGGTCGACGAGCACAATACCCTTACCGGCCAGGCCACCGACCACCGTCATGTCTATTCCAAGGGCATCCATCTGATCGTACCGCGGCTGACCGACAGTCAGCGGGTGCTGGCGTTCTTCGCCGACGATGGCAGGCTGTTCTTCGTCATACCCATGGGGCCGAGAACCTGTATCGGCACCACCGATACCCGCGTCGAGCGGCCCGAGGTGACGGCCACCGAAGAGGACATCCGCTTCGTGCTCGACAATATCAACAAACGACTGAAGCTCGACTCGCCGCTGGGCAAGAAGGACATCATCTCCATTCGCTGCGGGGTTCGCCCCTTGGCGGTTAAGGCCGAAGGTGGCAGCGGGCGCGACTTTCTACAGCTTTCGCGCAAACACGCCATCGATATCAACCAGTACGATGCTCACCTGAGTATCTTCGGCGGCAAGCTCACCGACTGTCTCAATGTGGGCGAGGAGATCGTCGGTGCCGTCGCCCGAATGGGCGTTGAGGTGCCCTATCCCAAGCACCGCTGGTACGGTGAGCCGCCCGATCAGATGCGGCGTGAGTTTCTGCATCAGGCCAGGCTGATGCGCCTCGACGACATGACCGCCAGTGACGCCTCCGAGCCGCTTTCGACGCGACTGTGGCGCCGCTACGGTACCCATGCACTGGAGATGCTCGAGGAGATTCGTGAGGATCCGCGCCAGGCCGAGGTGTTGATCGAGGGGACCGAGTACCTGCGCTGCGAGCTGCATTACGCCAAGCGGCGCGAGATGATCACACGCCTGGAAGACTTTTTGCGGCGGCGCTCAAAGATCGCGCTGGTAGTGCATGAGGAGGCGATGCGCCGCTCACCCGGACTGCGCGAGGCCTGTGTAATCCTTTTCGGCGAGGAGGCGGACGCCCGCCTGGAAGAATACTTCGCCACGACACGGCGCGAGCGTAGCGAGGCAGCTGCAGTCGCAGTCGCGCAGGCCGGCCCGTTCGAACCGCCAGGGCCTGAAGTGGCTGAGCCAGGGCGACAACAGTCACATTGAAGAGTGGCAGGTTGGCGGTATAATCCGCGTCAACTCTAAACGGAATGCGAGGTTGACCGTGGGCTACTTGATTGGCGTCACAGCGCTTTGGGCCTTCTCGTTCTCGCTGATCGGCGTCTATCTGGCCGGCCAGGTGGACAGCTATTTTGCGGTACTGGTGCGAGTGGCCTTGGCCGCCCTGATCTTCCTGCCGTTCCTGCGTCCGAAGCTGTTGCTGGGTCGCCAGCGCCTGGCGCTGATGGCCTTGGGCGCCGTACAGCTCGGGGTGATGTACATCTTCTTCTACCAGTCCTTCATGCTGCTCTCGGTACCGGAAGTGCTGCTCTTCACCATTTTCACGCCGCTCTACGTGACGCTGCTCGACGATGCACTGTTCGGACGCTTCACCCCTTTCTATCTGCTTACCGCCGCCTTGGCCGTGCTGGGGGCTGCAGTGATTCGCTACGACGGTATCGACAGCGGCTTTTGGCTCGGTTTTCTGGTCGTGCAGGGGGCGAACTTCTGCTTTGCGCTGGGCCAGGTGGGTTATCGGCGCCTCTCCGTAACGCTGCCCGCCGAGCTGCCACGACACAGTGTCTTTGCCTGGTTCTATTTAGGGGCTCTGGTGGTTGCGCTGCCGGCCTTCGCTTTGCTTGGTACCACGGCAGCTATGCCGACCACCAATGTGCAGTGGGGCGTGCTGGCCTGGCTGGGTCTGGTGGCCTCGGGGCTCGGCTACTTCTTCTGGAATCTAGGCGCTACCCGCGTAGATGCCGGGGCCCTGGCGATCATGAACAACGCGCTCATACCCGCTGGGCTGGCGGTCAATCTTGTGATCTGGAATCGCGATGCCGACCTCGTGCGGCTGGGGTTGGGCGGAGCGATCATCGTCGGCTCACTGGTGCTCAACGAATGGTGGCTGCGGCGCCGGGCTCCGGCCGTCGCTTGAGTCGCGTTTGCCCGGGCTGTCCCCAGTCCTCATAATGAATGGTCATGATTCGAGAGGCGAGGGCATGCACGAGCAGCGCGACGGGTTCAAAAGCATCGGTTTGATCGGCCGCCTGGGCAGCTCCAAGGTGGTGGACACCCTGACGCGACTGATGCACTACCTCGAGAGGGGCGGTTATCACGTCGTCATCGAGGATCGCACGGCGACCGTCATGCCTGACCACGGTTGTCCCGAGGCCAGCCGGCGGACCCTGGGCGAACTCTGCGACCTCGTCATCGTGGTTGGCGGCGATGGCAGCCTGTTGGGTGCTGCGCGTACGCTGTGCCTCAGCGGCACCCTGATGCTGGGCGTGAATCGCGGCCGACTGGGCTTTCTTACCGATATCTCGCCGGACGAGGTCGAAGAGCGGGTAGGCCAGGTATTGGCCGGACAGTACGAGGTCGAGGAGCGTTTTCTGCTCGATGCGGAGCTGTACCGTGACGGCACGCTGGTAGGTAGCGGCGATGCCTTGAACGAAGTGGTGCTGCACCCGGGCAAGGCGGTGCGCATGATCGAATTCGAGCTGTTCATCGACAACCAGTTCGTCTACAGCCAGCGCAGCGACGGCCTGATCATGGCCACTCCCACCGGTTCTACCGCCTATGCCCTATCCGGGGGCGGCTCGATCATGCATCCCAAGCTCGACGTCATCGAATTGGTGCCGATGTTTCCCCACACGCTCTCCAGCCGGCCCATCGTCATCGATGCCGCCAGTGAAATCCGTGTGCATATCGGCGAAACCAACCAGACATATCCCCATATCAGCTGTGACGGGCAGACCCGGGCTGTGGCCAAGCCCGATGACGTGCTGGTAGTAAAGCGCAAGCCGCAGCGGGTGCAACTGGTGCATCCCATCGGTCATAACTTCTATGAGGTCCTGCGCAGCAAGCTGGGCTGGAGCAATCGGCTGGGAGACTGAGGTGAGGCAGGCGGCACTGGAAGGCTACGACCTGATTGGCGACGTGCATGGCTGCGGCGCCACCCTGGGAGCCCTGCTCGAGAAGCTCGGCTACCACCAGCGTGGCGGTGTCTATCGTCACCCCCGGCGCAAGGTGATCTTTCTAGGTGACCTTATCGATCGCGGTCCGCGCATTCGCCTGGCGGTGAGCATTGCCCGTCGCATGGTGGAAGAGGGCGAAGCCCATATCGTCATGGGCAACCACGAGTACAATGCGCTCGCTTACAGCCATCGCGCACCGAGCCATCACGGTGGCGAGTGGCTGCGCCCGCACTCTCCCCGGCACAACCGCATCATCAAGGAAACTCTCGAGCAGTACCGCGACTACCCGGCGGAATGGGACGAGACCCTGGCCTGGTTCATGGAAATTCCACTCTATCTGGATTTCGGTGAGTTTCGGGTCGTGCATGCCTGCTGGGACCAGTCGCTGATCGACGCGCTGAAGCGGGAGTGCCCCGGCGGCATCATTGACGAAACGTTCCTGCAGCAGTCTGTGTCACCCGACACGCTCGCCTTCAGGGTGCTGGACCGCTTGACACGTGGTGTGCACCTAACGCTTCCCAAAGGGGTGGAGATCCATTCCGGTGACGGCTTTACCCGACGCAGTTTTCGCGCTCATTTCTGGGCCCGGCAGCCTGCAACCTGGGGCGATGTGATCTTTCAGCCGGATAACCTGCCCGACGATCTCGAGGAGCGTGAGCTCAGTGCCGATGAGCGGGCAAGTCTGCCTCACTATGGCCTCGATCAGCCGCCCCTGTTCATTGGCCACTACTGGTGTGAAGGCGTTCCCGCTTTGCCGACCGCCAATATCGCCTGCCTCGACTACAGCGCGGTTAAATTCGGGCGCCTTGTCGCCTACCGCTGGAGCGGCGAACGACGCCTGGATGCCAATCACTTCGTCTGGGTCAGGGTGCCACAAGAGGAGGAGGCCAGGCCGCGCCCCTGGGAAATCGATTTCGATTGAGGTCGATACAAAGTTTTACATTTTTTTTTATCACGGCCATGAACTTCCTTTCGTAAAGCTCATCTGAATAGGTGTTCCCTTGAATGATCCCTTGCTCTTGTCCGGCGGCCCCCCTTCCGCCGGACTTTTTCTTTGTGTCCTTTGGCAAATTTGAGAAATGATTCGGCGCAGCGCAAGATGCTCATAACACATTGGTTCAGGAAGCGTTCATGTATCGCGTCATGCTGTTCCCCCACGAAACGGACACCCGCGAGCTGCGCCGAGCCCTTTGGGCGCACCGGATCGGTCATCGCTTCACCGAGGAAACGGAGGGGCAGGCGCTCTGGCTAGCCGATCCCGGCCAACACGATGCCATGATGCAGCTGCTGACCCGCTGGCAGCGCGGTGAGCGGATCATGCCCGAGCGACGCAAACGCCCTGCGGTAGGCGGTGGCTCTCTGGCCGTGCCTTTTCGCCAGGCGCCGGTCACGGCCACGGCAGTGGGTATTTCACTGCTGGTATTCGCCCTGATGTATGTGCTCGGCGATATCGTGGTGGCCATGCTGACCATCGTGCCGATTGGCGTCGTAGGCGGCGGGCTGGCCTTCGGTAGCCTGACGGATGCGCTGACCTCGGGCCAGGTATGGCGGCTGCTGTCGCCGGCCTTCCTGCATTTCGGCTGGATGCACCTCATCTTCAACATGATGTGGCTGTGGTACTTCGGCCGCCAGGTCGAGTCGCTCCAGGGCAGCGGGCGCATGCTCGCTATCCTGCTGGTTGCCGGTATCGGCGCCAACCTGGCCCAGTACGCCACCGGCACCGTGCTGTTCGGCGGCATGTCGGGGGTGGACTTCGCCCTGCTCGGCTACGTCTGGCTGATGTCGCGACGCGCCCCGCAGAGCGGCTTCTTCGTGCCTCAGATGCTGGTGGTGTTCATGCTTGGCTGGATGGTCTTCACCATGACCGACATGGCCGCGGCAGTGGGTTTCGGCAACGTGGCCAACGAGGCCCACCTGGGTGGGCTGGTCGTGGGTCTGCTTCTCGGATGGTATTATTCCGGACGTGCACGCCGCCTTTGATCGAGAGAGTTCCCCGAGAGAGTTCCCAATGAGCGATATGACCTTCGAGCGCATGATCCGCCAGATGACCCCGACCATCTACGAGAGCCTCAAGCAGGCGGTGGCGCTGCGCAAGTGGCCCGATGGGCGCCTGCTGAGCGCAGAGCAGACCGAGCTTTGCCTCGAGGCGGTGATCCGCTACGAGCACGAAAACAACGTGCCGGAGGAGCTGAGGGTCGGCTACCTGCACCAACGCACCTGCGGCAGTGCCAGCAGCGGTACCGACGTGCCTCCGGAGTTGGCTGGGTTGGCTCGGGACGCATCGCGTGATTGAGGACAGCATTATCGAGGTCGCCCCGATCGTACAGGGCTGCCTCAGCAAGATGGCCGTTGCGCCGGGCGAGCAGGGGGGCGCGGTGATCTACACGCTGCGTGCCGGTGAGCACCGCCTCGACTTGAACGCGCGGCTCGGCCAGCCGCTGCGGCTGCAGTGGACCGGGGCGATTGCCTGTACCCACTGCGGCCGGGCGACGAAGAAGAGCTTCGCTCAAGGTTACTGCTACCCCTGCTTCAAGAAACTGGCCCAGTGCGATACCTGCATCGTCAAGCCCGAGACCTGTCACTTCGATGCTGGTACCTGCCGCGAGCCGACGTGGGCCGAGCGCTTCTGCTTCCAGCCTCATGTGGTCTACCTGGCCAATTCGTCGGGTCTCAAGGTCGGTATTACACGCGGAACTCAGGTGCCGACGCGCTGGCTCGATCAGGGTGCGATTCAGGCGCTGCCGGTCTTGTCTGTCCAGACACGTCTGCAGTCCGGCCTGGTCGAAATGCTGTTCAAGGAAGAGGTGGCGGACCGTACCAACTGGCGCGCCATGCTCAAGGGTGAAGTCGAGCCGCTGGACCTCCTCGCCGAGCGCGATCGCCTTCTGGCGCGTTTGGAAAGCGGGCTCGGCTCCCTGCGTGAGCGCTTCGGAGTCGACAGCATCCAGGTGCTCGACGAGCCGCCGGTCACTTTCGACTATCCGGTGCTGGAGTTTCCCCGCAAGATCGTATCGCACAACTTCGACAAGCAGCCCGAGGTGTCCGGAACGCTGATGGGCCTCAAGGGCCAGTACCTGATTCTCGACACCGGCGTGATCAACCTGCGCAAGTTCACCGGCTACGAGGTGGCGGTGAGCTGAACTGAGCACGGAACTGAGCGCAGCCGAGAGGCTGCGCTATGCTCCCCGAAGAGACTTCATTGCGAGGGAGCCGTCATGAGCACGATGCGCGCGATGCGTATGCATGCCCCCGGTCAGCCGCTGCGGCTGGAACAGGTGCCCCGCCCCGAACCCGAGGCGGGGCAGGTGCAGTATCGCGTGCTGGCCTGTGGCGTGTGCCGCACCGACCTGCATGTAGTGGACGGCGAGCTGCTTTCGCCCGTACTGCCCTTGGTTCCCGGTCACGAGATCGTCGGTGAGGTCACCGTGGTGGGGGCGGGCGTCCAGCACCTGGATGTGGGCATGCGCATCGGCGTGCCCTGGCTGGGGTGGACCTGCGGCGAGTGCGAGGCCTGTCTGGCCGGTCGCGAGAATCTCTGCCCCCACGCGCGCTTCACCGGCTATACCCTCGATGGCGGCTACGCCGAGTACGGCGTGGCCGATACCCGCTACTGTTTCCCTTTGATCGTCGAGGACGCCCAGGCCGCAGCACCGCTGCTATGCGCGGGGTTGATCGGTTATCGCACCTGGCGCCTGGCCGGAGGCGAGCAGAACCGGCGCCTCGGGATCTACGGCTTCGGCGCCGCGGCGCATATCCTTGTGCAGCTCGCCGTGGCGCGTGGGCAGCGAGTCTATGCCTTCACCCGGCCGGGCGACGACGCGGCCCAGGCCTTCGCCCGGCGGCTCGGCGCCGTGTGGGCCGGCAATGCCGACCAGACGCCGCCGGAGCCCCTCGATGCCGCGCTGCTGTTCGCCCCGGTGGGGGAGTTGGTGCCCCTGGCCCTGGCGCAGGTGCGGCCTGGCGGCACGGTGGTATCCGGCGGTATCCACATGTCAGATATTCCCACCTTCCCCTATCGCCTGCTGTGGCAGGAGCGCAGCGTCAAGTCGGTGGCCAATCTCACCCGGCAGGACGGCGAGGAGTTCCTGGCCTTGGCACCTACGGTGCCGATTCGCACCGAGACGCACGCCTACCCGCTGGAACGGGCCAACCAGGCGCTGAGCGACCTGCGCGAGGGCCGGCTGACGGGAGCTGCCGTCATCGTGCCTTGAGCCGTCACTCGAACAGGTCGCCCTGCGCTCGCGGCGGGCGGAACGCGGTGACGTCGAGTTGGCGCGCCTCGCTTCTATCGGGGTCGTTGAGGCCGAGGCGCCGGCACGCCTTGTCGAAGCGCTGACCGATCAGGTCGGCAAAAACCCCCTCGCCACGCATCCGCTTGCCGAAACGACTGTCGTAATCGGCACCGCTGCGGCACTGGCGGATCAAGCTCATCACTTTACCCGCTCGCTCCGGATAGTGGACCTGAAGCCACTCGTCGAACAGCGGTGCCACTTCCCGCGGCAGCCTCAGCAGCGTCCAACCGGCCCACTGGGCCCCGGCATCCCGAGCGTACTCCAGCATTCGTTCCAGCTCATGGTCGGTCAGCCCTGGTATCACCGGTGCGATCATGACGCCGACGGGTATATCGGCTTCACTCAATCGTGCTACGGTGCGCAGCCGTGCGCTGGGAGACGCCGTGCGCGGCTCCAGCGTCCGCTTCAGGTCGCTGTCGAGGCTGGTCAGGCTGATCGATACTCGGGTCAGGCGATGCTTGGCCAGCTCGCTCAGGAGGTCGAGGTCACGCAGGACCAGCGCGCTCTTGGTGATGATCGAAACCGGATGGCGACACTCGAGCAGAAAGGCGAGGAGCTCACGAGTGGTGCCGCGCTCCGATTCCAGCGGCTGATAGCAGTCCGTATTGCCTGAAAGAGCGATCGGCCGGCAAACATAACTCTTCTTGCAGAACTCCTCCCGCAGTCGATCGACCAGCCCGCTGCGAGCGATCAGGCGAGTTTCGAAGTCTATGCCGGGGGAGAGGTCCCAATAGGCGTGGCTGGGGCGCGCATAACAGTAGATACAGCCATGCTCGCAGCCGCGATAGGGATTTAGCGAACGGTCGAAAGGCAGGTCGGGCGAATTGTTCCACGACAATGCGCTGCGTGCCTGTTCTTCACTGACGACCGTGGCCAGGCGCGTTGGCATCTCCTCCTGCCACCAGCCGTCATCCTGCGTTTCGCTGTGAGTGGGACTGAAACGATTGACGGGGTTATAGGTGGCACCGCGCCCTTTGCGCGGCTGTATCCGGTCGAACTGAGGCATATGCGGCCTATTTTAACTGTAATTATGTACAGCTTAGTGCAACTTGATTGCAGTGCAAAGGGGCGGGTGCAAGGACAGGCAGGCATTCGCGGCGGGTTTCCTTTACGCTTCGAACTATGACGTCCGCTCCCGACAGTAAATCCCAACGCCTCGACGAAAAGCTCTATTCGGTACACGGGCTGTGGTGCACCAGCTGCGCGCTTGCCGTCGAAGCCCAGTTGATGCGCTTACGCGGCGTTGAGTCCGCCAGCGTGCACTACCCTAGTGCCACTTTGCTGGTGCAAGGCCGGCCGGAAGCCCTCGACGAGAGTCGCATGGCCGCCGCCGTAAACCGACTCGGCTATCGCTTGGGCCCTCCGGAAGCGATAGGTGATGCCGAAGCCCGGCTGGATGCCGAGAGTCGCTATCTCACCCTGCGTCTGCTTTTGGCCGTGGCCTTTGGCATGTGGACCATGCTCGCCTCGCTGCTGATTTATGCCGGCGCCATGCCTAGCTCCGAGTTGGACCTGATCATGGCCTGGGTATCGGGCGCCTTCTCAATTCCCGTCGTCACTTATGTGGCGCTGCCGTTCTACCGCGCCGGGTGGCGCACGGCACGCGCACGGCGGCCCGGTATGGATGCCCTAGTGTCGCTTGGCACGCTCACGGCGGTGGGCGTGTCGCTGTGGCTCCTCGTGCGCGGCTCGGCGGAGGTCTATTTCGATACCGCCGTGATGCTTGTCGCATTGCTTCTGGTGGGCCGACTGGTGGAGACGCTGTGTCGGCATCGCGGTTTGCGTGCGCTAAAGGCGTTGCATCAGCCGCCTGGAAACGTTCAGCGCTGGGAAGGAGCCGGATGGCAGCCCTGTGCGCTAGAAAGGGTACGAGTAGGCGACCGGCTCTGGGTGGAGCGGGACGAAACCCTGCCGCTGGATGGCATCCTGCTCGACGCCGAAGCGCTGCTCGATCTGTCCCCACTGACGGGTGAAAGCGCGCCGCGGCGTAGCCTGCCGGGCGATGCGATAGCTGCCGGGTGCCGAAACTTCGGTGCTGCACTAGTGTTGGAAGTCACCGCACCTGTCGGTCAGTGCCGGCTGGATCGGCTGCGTGAGCAGATGTGGTGGCAGCAGGCCCGTAAGGGTGAGCTACAGCGGCTGGCCGATCGTTTCGCCGGCTGGCTCAGTCCCCTGGCTGCGGTGTTGGCGCTGTTTACCCTGGCCGCGGCCTGGATCGCCGGCGTGCCGGCCGAGGAGGCCTGGGTAAGAGCACTGTCGGTACTGGTAGTGGCATGCCCCTGTGCCGTTGGGCTAGCCATTCCGCTGGCTGGCCTGGCAGGGAGTGGGCAGGCGCTTGAGCGCGGTGTGGCGATACGTGACCCGAGCACCTTCGAGGTGCTGGCGCGTATTCGCAGCGCGGCGTTCGACAAGACCGGAACGCTCACGGCCGGAGAACCTCATGTCCAGGCCTTTAAATCGATTGCGGGCTATGGCGAAGCGGAGCTTCTTTCATTGGCTTCGTTGGCGGCACGCGGCAGCGAACACCCACTGGCCCGAGCCGTACGCAGGTATGCTCGGGACGCCAGTCCTGCGCATGACCTGGACGTTGTCGAAGCCGAAGAGGTGGGTGGGCTCGGTCGACGAGTATTGCTGGGTGATGGACGTCAGTTGCTGATGGGTAGCCGCGGCTGGCTCGCCGAACAGGGTGTTGCAACCGACCGAGTCGATGACTCGGGAGGAAGCGAAGTTTTGTTGGCCTGCGACGGCTTGCTGTTAGCCCGTTTCACCCTGGGTGAAGAGGCACTGCCAGGCACCGCTGAGACGCTGGCCGGTCTGCGTCGACAGGGGGTCACGCTGGCCCTGATCAGCGGTGACAGGGCCCAGGCGGTAAGAAATCTCGGTAACCAGGTAGGAATGAGGCCGGAGGAGTGTTTCGCCGGACGCAGCCCGGAAGCCAAGGCGAAGCTGCTGGCAGCCATGCCGCAGCCGTCGCTCTATGTGGGTGATGGGCTGAACGATGTTCTGGGCCTAGCCACGGCAAGCGTGGGCGTGGCGCCACTGGGTGCCAGTGCCACCGCGCAGGAGGGGGCCAGCGTGGCGTTGCTCAAGCCGGGAGTGGCCGGCATCGAGGTTGCCTGGCATCTGGCGCGCCTCACCCGAAGGGTGATGCGTCAGAACTTGATCCTTTCCGGAGTCTACAACCTGCTGGCGCTGGGGCTGGCGGTCGCCATGCCGATTCCGCCGTTGGTGGCGGTGCTGGCAATGGTGGCCAGTTCACTCAGCGTGGTGGCGAACTCGGCGCGCCTGGCCTGGAGCGATGACGAAGCGCCAAGGGAGCGGCCCGTAAGCACGCGGTCCGACCCTCTCGGCGCGGCACCGTGACAGACCGAATCAGCCTGTTAAGATGGCGGCAGCTCTCGTCATATCAGGACAATCGCATGCTTGCCGTTACCCTGGCCGCCATCGTGCCGGTCGAAGACTCTCTCGAATCCGCCGTGCAGGCACGTCTGGACAGCCTAACCAAGCCGCCCGGCAGCCTTGGGCGTCTCGAGAGTCTGTCCAGGGAGCTGGCCAGCATCAGTGGCCAGGTCGTTCCGGCGGTGAGTCCGCCTGGCGTGATCGTGTTTGCCGCCGACCATGGCGTGGCGGAAGAGGGTGTGTCGGCCTTTCCTCAAGAAGTCACGGCGCAGATGGTCGCCAACTTCGCTGCCGGTGGGGCTGCCATCAACGTGTTTGCCCGGCAGATAGGCGCGCGCCTCGAAGTCGTCGACGTCGGCGTGAAGGGAGACGTCGAGGGCGAAGGTGTCGTTATCGACAAGGTGCGCCCCGGAACGGCCAACTTCGCCCGCGAGGACGCCATGAGCCAGGCCGAGGCCGAGCGGGCCATTGAGGTGGGAATCCGCGCCGCTGGGCGCAGCCACGACGCCGGCTGCCGCTGCCTGATCGTCGGAGAAATGGGCATCGCCAATACCACTGCCAGTAGCGCCCTGCTGGCGGCGCTGAGCGGTCGGCCGGTGAGCCGCCTGGTGGGTCAGGGGACGGGCATCGATATCTCACGCCTGGCCCACAAGGCCGGGGTGATTGAAGGTGCCCTGGCGGCGCGCCAGCCGGACCCGGCCCAACCGCTGGAGCTGTTGGCCAAGCTCGGCGGGCTGGAAATCGCCGCCATGGCCGGCGCCTACCTGGGCGCGGCGGCCCGGCGCATGCCGATCCTGGTCGACGGCTTCATCGCCACGGTGGCGGTGCTGGTGGCCTGTCGGCTCCAGCCAGCCCTGCGTGGCTACCTGATCTTCGGCCATCGCTCCTGCGAGCCGGGGCACGACGTGGCGCTGGAATTGCTCGACGCCGAGCCGCTGCTCGACATGCAGCTGCGCCTGGGCGAAGGCACCGGGGCGGCGCTCGCCTTCCCGCTGCTCGAAGCCGCCTGCCGCATGCTGAGTGAGATGGCCACCTTCGATTCGGCCGGGGTGGCCGCCGGTGCCGCCGAAGCATGAGCGCCGAGCCGCTGAGCCTGGCCCTGCTGGTGCTGCTGCTGGGGGCCATTGCACTGGATCTACTCATCGGCGACCCGCGCGGCTTGCCGCATCCGGTGGTCGCCATGGGGCGGCTGATCGGCGCCCTGGAGCGCCGCTGGAATCACGGCGCGCCGCGAGCCCGGCGTCTCAGGGGCTTCCTGCTGACCGGCTGCGTGGTGGTCTCGGTCTTTACGGTGACCTGGGTCGTGCTGGCCGGGCTCGCCTGGCTGCACCCGTGGCTGGGGCTTGCCGGCGAGCTCCTGCTGCTGGCCAGTGCTCTCGCCATCAAAGGATTGCGCGATGCCGCCATGGCCGTGGCGATGCCTTTGGTGCGGGGCGATCTCGACGCGGCGCGCCGGGCCGTTGCGATGATCGTGGGGCGCGACACTGCAGCACTCGACGAGGCCGGTATCACCCGAGCCACGGTGGAGACCGTGGCCGAGAACACGGTCGACGGCATTACCGCACCGCTGTTCTGGGCGCTGCTCGGCGGCGCGCCACTGGCGCTGGCCTACAGGGCGGTGAACACGCTGGACTCCATGGTTGGTTATCGAAATGAGCGCTACGCCGATTTCGGCTACGCCTCGGCCAAACTCGACGACCTGGCCAACTGGGTGCCGGCCCGGTTGACCGCGCTTGCCATGTGGCTGGCTGCCCACCTGATACCAGGGGCGCGCACGAACGTTGCCCTGGCCGGCACCTGGCGCGATGCGCCGGGCCACCCCAGCCCCAACGCCGGCTGGCCCGAGGCGATGATGGCGCACCTGCTCGGCGTGCAACTGGGCGGCACCAACACTTACGCCGGGAAAGTTTCCGAACGGGTGCGGATGGGCGAACCGCACGAGCCGTTGGCAGTCGTCCACATCGAGGCCGCCGTGCGTCATATGCATGGGGCCTGGGGCGTCTTTTTCCTGCTGCTGGCTGGCCTCACGATGGCCTGGAGGGCCTGGGCATGAGCGAGCCGGGTAAGGGCAGGCACGACTGGCCGAGCCACGGGGGCCGCCCCGAGCGGGTATTGCCGCGCTTCGGCCTGGCTCCTGAAAGCCGTGTCATCGACTTCAGCGCCAATCTCAATCCGCTGGGGCCGCCGCCATGGCTAGCAGAGCGGCTCGCCGCCTGCCTGGCGGAGCTCACCGTCTATCCCGACCCCGACTACGGAGCGGCCCGAGCGGCCATTGCCCTGGCCGAGGGGCTAGCGCCCGAACAGGTACGGCTCACCAACGGTGGCGCCGAGGCGATCTTCCTCGTCGCGGCACTGCTGGCCAGACGCGGTGTGAGCCGGGTCGCCATCGTGCAACCCACCTTCGGCGAATACGAGCGAGCCTGTCGCCACTACGGCATCGAGGTGGCACATCTCGCGCTGGAGGCCGGGAGCTTCGAGCTGGACCAGGCAGGTGCCGATAAGGCCATGCGCGATGCCGGCGCGCTGTTTCTGTGCCGCCCCAACAACCCCACCGGGACGCTGATCGCACGCGAGCGCATCGAACGCCTGCTGGTGGCGGGCCAACGCCACGGCACCACGTTGGTGGTGGACGAGGCCTTCGTCGATTTCGTCACGCCGGACGAGCGGCTCACGCCGCTGCTGGCCCACTTCGACAATCTGCTGCTGCTGCGCTCAATGACCAAGCTCTACGCCATTCCCGGCCTGCGGCTGGGCTATTTGCTGGGTTCTGCGGCAGCGGTAGGACACATTGCCGAGCTGCAACCGCCGTGGAGCGTCAATGCCCTGGCGGCGGGGCTGGTGGCGCCGCTGCTCGCGGACCGGGTCTACCTGGCACGAACTCGCGCCTGGCTCGACGCCGAGCGGCCCTGGCTGCAAAGTGAGCTCGAGGCGCTGGGGTTGAGCGTCGTGCCATCTCACGCCAACTTTCTGCTGTTCAAGGATTCTCACGGCGAGTCGATGTCGGCACTGCTGGAGCACCTGGCGCGCTGCGGCATCCTCGCCCGCCATACCCATAATTTCGTCGGCCTCGATGGCAGCTGGCTGCGGGTCGCGGTGCGTTCGCGGCCGGAAAACCGGGCCCTGGTCGAGGCCGTCGACCGCTGGAGGTCGACATGATCGCCTTCATCAGCGGCGGGGCGCGCTCCGGCAAGAGCGCCCATGCCGAAGCCCTGGCGCGACGCTGGCAGGCCGAGCGGGGCGGAGCGCGCTACTATCTGGCGACTTCCAGCGGCGGCAATGATGAATGGCAAGCCCGGATCGGCCGCCATCGGCAAGCCCGGGGCGAAGGCTGGATCACTCTGGAAGAACCGGTCGACCTTTGCGCCGCCCTCGAGCGGGTGGAGTCCGGCGGCACACTGCTGCTCGACTGCCTGACGCTGTGGGCCAGCCAGCTTCTCTATTCCAGCGAGTATGCCAGCGAGCTCGACGAAGCTCAGGGCGTGGCCATGATCGAGCGCCTGCTGGCCGAGGCCAGGCAGCGCAACGTGACCCTGGTGATCGTCTCCAACGACGTCAACGAAGGCATGCCCCCCGAGGACGCCGAGGTGTGGCGCTACCTGGCCTTTCTGCAGCGCGTTCATCGCCTGGTGGTGCAGGAGGCGGACGAGGTGATCCAGGTGATGGCCGGGCTGCCTCAGGTGTGGAAACGCCGTGGTGAGGAGAGGTCATGAGAAACGCCGCCTTTGGCCTGGTACTGGCGCTGCAGTTCCTGACTCGCCTACCGCTGCCGCTCGCCTGCCCCTGGAACACTGCGACGCGACGCTGGGCGGTGCGCTGCTACCCATTGGTAGGCATGCTGCTCGGTGGTTTGCTGGTGGCGGCAGCCGCGCTGTTCGAGAACCTGCTACCCACGCCACTGCTGGCGCTGGCGCTGCTTACGCTGTGGGTGGCGCTGACCGGTGGACTACACCTGGATGGCCTGATGGACGTGGCCGATGCCCTGGGTAGCAATGCGCCGCTGGAGCGCAAGTGGGCAATCATGAAGGATCCCCACGTCGGCAGCTTCGGCATCCTGGCGCTGGTGTTCCTGCTGCTGTGGAAGGCCGCGCTGCTGTACGCGCTGATGGAGTCGGGCGCGAGCCTGCTCCTGCTAGTGATGATTCTGGTGCTGGGGCGCCTCGCGGCGGTCGCATTGCTGGTGCTGGCGCCGGCAGCCCACACGCAGGGCATGGCCGCCAGCTGGAAGCGTGACCTGGCGCTGCGGGATATCTGGCTTGCGGCACTACCGTTGCTGCCGCTGGTCGTGCTGGTGCCGGGCGGGGGTTGGCTGTGCCTTATGCTGGTGCCGTTCCTGATGCTCTATGCCTGGGGCATGCTGCGCATCTTCAAGGGCATCAATGGCGATATCGTTGGAACCGCAATCGAGGGAGGAGAGCTATGGCTGCTGCTGGTCGCCTGGAGCTGGTGGTCGTTCGTCACGGGGTGACGCAGTGGAACCGCGAGCGTCGCTATCAGGGGCAGCGCGACATTCCGCTGCTGCTGCCCGATGCTTTGCCGGGCCTCGACCGGCTGCGCGGGGAGTTGGAGGAGCAGACCTTCGACGTCGTGCACTGCAGCGATCTGACTCGTTGCCGACAGACCCTGGCGCACGTGATCGAAGGGCGCGAGCGGGCCTGGTCGACGCACTTCGATGCGCGCCTGCGCGAGCTCGACTTCGGCGACTACGAGGGGCGTACCTACGATGAGCTGAAGTCTCAGCCCTTCTATCGCGCCTGGATCGACAGCGAAGGGAAGCAGGCCCCACCCGGCGGCGAATCCACCGCCGACCTGGGTCGGCGGCTCGACGCCTGGTTCGCCGACGTCGTGAACGGTTGCGCCCCCAACGGCTTGCATCGTGCGCTGGTGGTGACCCACGGTGGGGTGATCCGTGAGCTGCGTCGCCGCTTCGAGGGCATCGGCTTCTGGCAGGGCGACGTCGTACAGGCGGAGGGACGCCGGTTCACGTTGTCCATCAGCGAAGAGGGACGCTGGCAATGCAACTCTTCATCGGCGGTACCTGCGCCGGCAAGCGTGACGCAGTAAGACGGCGCTTCGATGCCCCACATTGGCACTCCGCCCATGCGGGGTGCCGGCTCGAGGCCTGGCGGTCGCTGGCTGAGACGCGCTGCCTGGTGCTGGAGGGGTGGGAGCGCTGGATCGGACAGCGACTCGCCGGTGAGCCTGACGACGACCGGCTACGCCAGGCCATGGTGCGGGAGCTCGATGCGCTGCAGTACTGGGAGGCCGAGCAGGGCGGCGAAGTAGTGCTGATCCTGCTCGAAATGGGCCGTGGCATCGTGCCCCTCGGTACCGACAAAAGGCGCCTGCGTGACCTCAACGGCTGGCTGGCCCAGGATGCAGCGGTGCGCTGCGAGCGGGCATGGTACGTGTGGAATGGACAGGTGAAAGAGCTAAGCCGTTGATCCATATCAGTCTGAGCGCAACGATGCGTTGACGTCCGCAGCTGCGGTTGCTAGGTTACGCCCACTCTCAGGTGCCTCACTGCAGTTTCGAGGTTAAACGGGAAGTCGGTGATCCTCTTTTCACCACGAAAAGTGCGTATTCCGACGCTGCCCCCGCAACGGTGATCGAGTATGGGTCCATCATCACGCCACTGTGCTTTGCATGGGAAGGCGATGGACTCGAAGCGTCCAGTTGACTGCTTCGCTCGTCAGCCCGGAGACCGGCCCGAGAGAACATGCCGGGTTGCGGTGGGCAATCTCGAGGCAGGGCAGACGCCGCCGTTCCTCTCTCCCTCTCTCGATTCCCATGCCACCCGGCTTCGCATAGAAGACCGTGCGGGTAGGCACGGCGAGCAAGGGAATCAGAATGAAAACCCCATATCACATGGCCGCGCAGGGCCTGGCCGCCTTCGGTCTGGCAGCGCTTCCGCTGTCCGTTCAGGCGCAAACCGCTGCCGCTGCGTCGGCGGACACCGTCGCCCTCAATCCCATAGTGGTCACCGCCACCCTGGCGCCGCGCACCGCCGACGAGACACTCTCCTCGGTTACCGTACTCGACGAGGCCACCCTGCGTCGGCAGGATCCTGCCAGCATCACCGAAATGCTGCGCGGCCAGCCGGGAGTGGACATCAATACACGTGGGTCTTTCGGCAAGGAGGGGAGTGTCTATCTGCGTGGTACCGGCAACGAGTCGGCGGTGCTGATGATCGACGGTATCCGCCTGCGCTCGGCAACGTCTGGTGGCGCGGCCTGGCACTATATCGAGCCACGCATGTTCCAACGTGCCGAGATCGTGCGTGGCCCCCGCGGCAGCCTGTACGGTGCCGATGCCGTGGGCGGTGTAGTGCAGCTCTTTACTCATGAAGCGACGGAGGAGGGGCCGTATCCGAGCGTCTCCCTGGGCGGCGGCTCCTTCAATACCCAGCGCTACAGCGCCGGACTTTCCGGTAGTAGCGGCGGTACCCGCTACAGCTTTGCCGGCAGCCATTTCACCACCGACGGAACCCCGGTACGGCGCGATGGCGAGGACAAGGGGTACGATAACACCACGGGCTTGGCGCGCATTGCTCACACATTCGATGGCGGTGCCGAAGTCGGAGGGCTAGCGTTGCGTGGGCGGGGAACCAATGAGTATGACGGTGGCGAGATGGACTTCGCACAGCAGGTTGCAGGCATCTACGCTGAGCTGCCGGTAACCGGAAACTGGCGCAGTCGTTTGACTCTGAGCGAGGCGCGCGATGAGCTGGATAACCATGCCGGGTCGGCTGCCACCTCGGTAATCGATACCCGGACCCAGACCGTGCGTTGGCAGAATACTCTGAGCTACGGTTTGCATGAGCTGGTTGCTGGAGCAGAGTACAGTGAAGACCGGGTTTCAGGCACGGCGGATTTCGAGGTGTCCAGCCGCGACAATACCGCCGTATTTGCCCAGGGCCTGCTCGACTTCTCGCCTTTCGCTGTGCAAGCCGGTCTGCGCTACGACGACAACGAGGCTTACGGTGACGAGGTCACCGGCAGCCTGGCGTTGGGCTATGATCTGGATGGCTCCCACACGCTCCGAGCCAGCTACGGTACAGCGTTCCGAGCACCGACTTTCAATGATCTGTATTGGCCGAACTCAGGTAACCCCGAACTCAATCCTGAGACTTCCGAAACTGTTGAAGTCGGCGTGCGCGGCCAGTACCAGCGCTGGTATTGGGATCTCGCGGCCTATCAGACTGATCTCGATGACATGATCGCCTGGGCGCCGACAGAAAGCGGACTCTGGGCGCCCCAGAACATTGCCGAGGCTCGCATTCGCGGCGTCGAGTTGTCCGCAGGGGCCGAGATCCAGGATTGGACCTTGGCTGCCGCCCTGACCTGGACCGACCCCGAAGACCGTGAAACGGGTAATCGGCTGCGTCGGCGCTCCTCTCAAATGGCACGCCTCGATATCGACCGCGAGTTGGGCGAGTGGTCTTTGGGTGGCTCCTGGCTTCTTCAAGGCTACCGCTACGAAGATGCCGCCAATAGTGATCGTATCGGCGGCTTCGGACTGGTCAACCTGCGTGCCGGCTGGCAGTTCGCCCCGCTGTGGTCGGCTCGCCTGACTGTGGAGAATGCCTTCGATAAAGAGTACGAGAACGCTCGTGACTACCTCAACGCCGGCCGTGCGGCCTTTGTCAGTGTTCACTTTGGCAAGTAGCGGCCGATCCGGCGGGGCCCTTGGTCCCGCCGCATTTTTCGGTGTCTCGTTCGCCCTGGCCCTGCTTGGTTTGGGCGTCGGGGAGGCACGCGCTGAATCGCTGTGCGCCATCGACGACCGTTCGCGCGAGGTGTGCCTGGATGCACCGGCCACTCGCATCGCCGCGCTCTCGCCGGGTGCAACGGAGCTGGTTTACGCTGCCGGGGCGGGAGAGAAGGTCGTCGCGGTGGTGGCCTACAGCGACTACCCGCCCGAGGCACAAGAGGTGCAGTCGGTGGGCAGTCACACCCGCATGGACCTGGAAGCCCTGGTGACACTAAATCCGGACTTGGTGATCGGCTGGATGACCGGCAACCCGCCAGAGCAGCTCGAGACCATCGAGGCGCTGGGCGTGCCGGTGTTCTATATCGAGCCGCGGGACTTCGAGGGGGTATCCAGCACCATCGAGCGGCTGGCGCTGCTAGCCGACACACGGGAAGAGGGCAGCCGCGTCGCCGCTGATTTCCGCGACGGCATGGCGGTGCTGGCCGAGCGTTACGCGAATGCCGAGCCGGTACCGGTGTTCTATCAGGTGTGGGATGAACCGCTGATGACCATCAACGACGAGCACCTGATCGGCAAGGTGCTGACCCTATGCGGCGGCGTCAACGTTTTCGGCGAGCTGTCGCGTCTGGTGCCGCGCATCGACGACGAATCGGTGCTTGCTGCCGATCCCGAGGCAATACTCGCCGGCGGCATGGGTGAGGAGAACCGAGGCTGGCTGACTCACTGGGAACAGTATCCGAGCCTGACGGCCGTTGAGCGCGACAACCTTTACTTCGTGCCGCCGTCCCTGATCCAGCGGCCCACACCGCGGCTGCTCGAGGGCAGCCGCCTTTTCTGCGAGAAGCTCGACCGTGCCCGCGACAAGCGCTGAGTCAAGCGGCCCGATGCCTAGGCGCTCGCTGTGGCCGCCGCTAGCCGTGCTGGCCCTGGTGGGAATGGCGGCGCTGCTGCTGTCGGTCACTGTGGGCAGTGCCGCGCTGTCGCTTGGCGACGTATGGGCGGTGGCGCGCGGCGAGGGCAGCCCCCTGGCGCGTACGCTGATCCTCGATCTGCGCATTCCCCGTTCACTCTCGGCCTTCGCCGTGGGCGGCCTGCTCGCCGTGGCCGGCGCGCTGATGCAGGTGCTGCTGCGCAATCCCCTGGCCGACCCCTACGTGCTGGGGCTTTCCGGCGGCGCCTCGGTGGGGGCGCTGGCGGCGATGCTGGCTGGGCTGGGCGGAGCGGTGATCACCGGCTCCGCCTTTGCCGGGGCCTTTCTCTCCACGCTGCTGGTCTTCGGTCTGGCCCACGGCACCGGCAGCTGGACGCCATCGAGGCTGCTGCTCACCGGTGTGGTGGTGGCCGCCGGCTGGGGCGCGGTGATCACCCTGATGCTGGCGATAAGCCCCGCCGAGCGGCTGCCCGGTATGCTCTACTGGCTGATGGGGGATCTCTCCTATTCACGCTCTCCCTGGCCGCCGCTGGCGCTGCTGTTGTTGATCTGCCTGCTGCTGATGCCGCTGGGCCGCAGCCTCAACGTCATGGCGCGGGGCCCGCTGCAGGCGGCAGCGCTGGGGGTCAACGTGCGCCCGCTGGAGTGGACGATCTATGTCGTCGCCAGCGTACTCACCGCCACCGCGGTGACCACCGCCGGCAGCATCGGCTTCGTCGGCCTGGTGGTGCCGCACATGCTGCGTCTGGTGCTGGGCAACGATCAGCGCCTGATCCTGCCCGCCTGTGCCCTGGCCGGCGGCACCCTGCTGGTGCTGGCCGATACCCTGGCGCGCACCATGATCGCCCCGGAGCAGCTGCCGGTGGGGGTGATCACAGCGCTGCTCGGCGTGCCCACCTTCCTCTACCTGCTGTACCGGAGCCGCTGATGAACCGCCTCGAGATCCGCGAGCTGGTGATCGACGTGCCGGGGCGGCGTGACGGACGAGCGCTGGCGCTCAGCGTCGAGCCGGGGCAGGTGTGGGGTGTTCTCGGTCCAAACGGCGCCGGCAAGACGACCCTGCTGCATACCCTGGCCGGTCTGCGCGCACCGCGTAGTGGCCAAGTGCTTATCGACGACCGTCCGCTGCTAGCACTTGGCCGCCGCCAGGTGGCGCGCACCCTTGGGCTGGTGTTCCAAGAGCGCCACGACGGCTTTCCCGCCACCGTGCGTGAGACCGCGCTGATTGGCCGCCACCCGTGGCTTTCGGCGTGGCAGATGGAGGGCGGTGAGGACCTGCGCCTGGCCGAGGCGGCGCTCGAGCGACTCGACGTGGACCACCTTGCTGAGCGCCTAGTCAGCACGCTCTCGGGCGGCGAGCGGCAGCGCTTGGCTATCGCCACGGTGCTGACCCAGGCGCCGCAGATATGGCTCGCCGACGAGCCCACCAACCATCTCGACTTGCACCACCAGAGCGCGGTGATGGCGCTGCTCGCCGAGCAAGCATCCGAGGGCCGCGCGGTGATGATGTGTTTGCACGATCTCAATCTGGCGGCGCGCTGGTGCGACCACCTGCTGCTGCTCTATCCCGACGGCGAGGCGTGCTGGGGGCCTGCGGCAAGCATGCTGGTACCAGCCGCGCTGGAAGCGCTATACGGCCAGCGCCTGGCCACCGCCGAGATTGATGGCGCTCCCGTTTTCGTACCCGTGAGGTGATATGACGTCTTCAACGATTCGCGGCAAGGCCCATGCCGCGCTGATAACCGCCCCCGGCTCGGGCCAGGGCAAGTCCATGGTCACCGCCGCGCTGGCGCGGCTACACCGCAACGCTGGACGCAAGGTGCGGGTGTTCAAGCACGGCCCCGACTACCTCGACCCCATGGTGCAGGAGGTAGCCTCGGGCCAGCCGGTCTACCAGCTGCATCCCTGGATGACCGGCGAGGCGGAGTGCCGCTGGCGCCTGGCCGAGGCGGCACGTGACGCTGATCTGATCCTGGTCGAAGGCTCCATGGGCCTGTTCGACGGTGATCCTTCCAGCGCCGACTTGGCGATCTTGGCCGGGCTGCCGGCGCTGCCGGTGATCGATGCCTGGGGCATGGCTCAAACCTTTGGCGCCGTGGCCCAGGGCCTGGCCAACTACCATCCCGAGCTCGCCATTCACGAGGTGATCGCTAACCGTGTCGGCAGCATCGGTCACGGCAGGCTGCTGACGGAGAGCATGCCGGCGGGGCTCTCGCTGCTCGGTGCCATTCCGCGCCACGAAGCGATGAAGATTCCCGATCGTCACCTGGGTTTGGTACAGGCCGGCGAACTCGCTGGCTTAGACGCCCAGCTCGATGCCGCAGCAGAAGTACTCAAGGAAGCGGGCTTGGACCGCCTGCCGGCACGGGTGACGCTCGAAGCCGAGGCCCCCGAGCCGCCGCCACCGCTGCTCGAGGGTGTGCGCATTGCCGTGGCCCGGGACGATGCCTTCGCCTTTCTCTATCGTGCCAACCTCGACCTGCTTGAGCGGATGGGCGCCGAGCTGCGTTTCTTTTCGCCGTTGGCCGAGACCGAACTCCCCGATTGCGATGCCCTGTGGCTGCCCGGTGGCTACCCGGAACTGCATGCGGCGAAATTTGCAGCCAACGCGCTGTTGCTTGCCTCGATTCGCGAGCATCACGCTGCCGGCAGGCCGATCCTAGCTGAGTGTGGCGGGCTGATGGCGTGCATGGAAGCCCTGGTGGACGGTGAGGGCGGCGAACATATCATGCTGGGGCTGATGCCCGGCACGGCGCGCATGGCCGGCAAGCTCAGTGCGCTTGGACTGCAGAGTCTGACGACTGAAGCCGGGGAATTGCGTGGCCACACCTACCACCACTCGCTGCTAGAAACTCCTCGCAAGCCCGTCGCCCATGCCCGACGCCTGGCCGGCAGCCCCGCCGAGCCGGTCTACGTCGAGGGCAGGCTGGTGGCTAGCTACTTCCACGGCTACTTCCCCTCGGCCCCGGCGCTTACCGCGGCCATCTTCCGCGGCGAGCCGCTGCGTTTCAGCAAGGAGTGACCCCATGCGAGAAAATGCCAAGGACCCCCAGCGCCACGCCGAGCGAATGGCCCACAAGCAGAAGATCATGAATGAGCGCATCGCCCGTGCCGACAAGGAGCAGGGTGTATTGCTGGTGCTCACCGGGCCCGGCAAGGGTAAGAGCAGCTCGGGATTCGGCATGCTGGCCCGAGCCCTGGGCCACGGCATGAAGGTGGGCGTGGTGCAGTTCATCAAGGGCAAGTTCCAGACCGGCGAGGAGGCGTTCTTTCGCCGGCAACCTGGCGTGGAGTACCACGTGATGGGCGAGGGTTACACCTGGGACACCCAGAGTCGCGACCGCGATGTCCAGGCCGCCGAGTCCGCCTGGGCCGAGGCCAGTCGGATGCTCTCCGATACCAGCTTCGACCTGGTACTGCTTGATGAACTCAATATTGCCCTGCGCCATGAATATCTGAATCTCGACCGTGTACTCGACGACCTTCAGGCCCGCCCCGCGATGCAGCACGTGGTGGTCACCGGCCGCCACGCCCCGGAGGCGCTGATCGAGCTGGCCGACACCGTTACCGAGATGCGCGTCGTCAAGCACGCCTTCAAGGATCAGGGGATCAAGGCCCAGAAAGGCATCGAACTCTAGGAAGCATCGATTTCTTGCTGCGCTCGACATTCTGGCCATCGGCGGTGCTCACAATCCTCATTGAGCAAACTGTCAACTCCGTTTGCTGCGCTCCGGCGTTGGCCAGCCTCTCATCGCTCGCGACATAAATCGTTAGCTTCCGTGGCCGGCCATGAGGTGCTTGTTATGAGGTTTACATGGCGACATTGATGATCCAGGGCACTACCTCGGATGCCGGCAAGAGCACGGTGGTGGCCGGGCTGTGCCGGGTGCTGGCGAGGCGCGGGGTGTCGGTGGCTCCGTTCAAGCCGCAGAACATGGCGCTCAACAGCGCGGTGACGGTGGACGGCGGCGAGATCGGCCGCTCCACGGCGCTGCAGGCGCTGGCGGCAGGGGTGGAGCCCCACAGCGATATGAACCCGGTGCTGCTCAAGCCGGAAAGCGACCGTGGCGCTCAGGTAATCCTGCGCGGGCAAGTGCATGGTCATATGGACGCGCTGGACTATCACGCCTACAAGCGCACCGCGCGCGAGAGCGTGCTGGCAGCGTGGCAGGCTCTGTCGGCGCGCTTTGACGTGATCATCGCCGAGGGCGCGGGCAGCCCGGCGGAGATCAATTTGCGGGCCAACGACATCGCCAACATGGGTTTCGCCGAGATGGTGGATTGCCCGGTCGTGCTGGTGGGCGATATCGACCGCGGGGGCGTCTTCGCCCAGCTGGTCGGCACCCTGGAGCTGCTCAGCGAAAGCGAGCGTTCACGTACCCGTGGCTTTATCGTCAACCGCTTCCGCGGCGATATCGCCCTGCTCGAACCGGGTCTCGACTGGCTGGTCGAGCGGACCGGCAAACCGGTATACGGCACGCTGCCCTATCTGCAGGGATTATTGCTCGACGCCGAGGACAGCATAGGCCGCCATGGTCGCGAGGGGCAGGGCGCCAAGCTCAAGGTGGTCGTTCCAGCGCTGCCGCGCATCAGCAATCACAACGACTTCGACCCGCTGCGCCTGCATCCACAGGTCGACTTGACCTTCGTTGGGCCTAATCAGATAGGGCCAGGCCGGGGCATCCCGTCGGCGGACCTGATCATCCTGCCGGGCAGCAAGAGCACCCGCAGCGATCTCGCCTGGCTGCGCGCGCAGGGCTGGGAAGCGGCAATAATGCGCCATCTGCGCTACGGCGGTCAGGTGCTGGGCATCTGCGGCGGCTTCCAGATGCTGGGTCGGGCAGTGCACGACCCCGATGGATTGGAAGGACCCGCCGGCTCGACGCCGGGTCTTGGCCTGTTCGAATTCGAGACGCGAATGGTGGCAGGCAAGCAGCTGCGCAACGTGAGTGGGCGCTTGTTACCCGAAGACGTGCCGATTGACGGTTACGAGATCCATAACGGGGTGAGTGAAGGGCCAGCCTTTGCGCGACCTCTCACCGAGCTGGGGGGTAGACCGGATGATGCCATCAGCTCGGATGGCCAGGTCATGGGCACCTACCTGCATGGACTGTTCGACCGCTCCGAGGCGTGCGCGGCACTGTTGGCCCGCTGCGGACTCACTGCACAGGGTGCTGCGGTGGATTATCAGGTTCATCGGCAGCAGGAACTCGATCGGCTGGCCGACTGCCTGGAAGCGCATCTGGACCTGGCGGCAATCGGTCGCCTCGTTGGGCTCTGAGCCTACCGTGAGGCTTGTTATTCTTTAGTTGTACCGGAACTCGGCCAGCTGTGTTTCTGCTCTGTAAATGCTGGCTCCACCTGCATCTTTCTGCTTTTCTGATCTTTAGTTGACGTTAACGTAAACTTCCTGAATCTTGCTCTGAATTTGTCGACAACTTCTGGCATATGAGGCAGTCCATGATGGGGCGTAAGGCTCTGTGTGCAGACCTCTTTGAGTACTTGTTTGTAATGTTGTCGACAAGTTCGATGTAGCGACGACTCGAAGACTCCTCACTTGGTCGAATATTGCACCGCGTCAGATATGCGTAAAACCAAGCTCAGCCAAAAATAATAATAAACGACCAAGAGGACCGCTCAACAAACAGAACCGCTGAGGTGTCGACGTGCTGCTCAAACGTGAATACGGCCAGGAACATCCCTACTGGCCACTGGGACCGTTCAAGGTCCGCCTGCCTTTCATCCATTTCCAGTGGGCCATTCCCGAGACCATCCAGGCGATGGTGATGTTCGTCATCTCCCTGGGCATGATCCCGCTGCTGGAGCAGTATCTGGGCGTGCCCTACGAGGTCGGCCTGGCCTTCGTGGTGGTGTGCGGCATCGGCTTCATCCTGCCGCCGCTGCTGGGCGTACCCTTCATCGCCGGCTGGATCACTCCGGCGATACCCGTGGTATTGCTGTTCATTGGCCAGTTCGAGCCGGGACCCGAGGCGATGCGCGCCATGGTGGCGTTGCAGCTGATGGTCACGGCGATCTTCCTGTTCATGGCCGTTACGCGGCTCGGCAGCAAGCTGGTCAACAACGTGCCGGCATCGATCAAGGCAGGGATTCTGCTGGGTGCGGGTATTGCGGCGATAAGCGGGGAGATCGTCGAGGGCGGTCGGCTATACAACACGCCGATCTCACTGGGTATCGGCGGGCTCATCACCCTCTACGTGCTGTTCTCGCTCTCCTTTCGCGATCTGGCCGAGAAGTATCGCTGGGCGCGCAATATCGTCGCCTTCGGTATGGTGCCGGGCATGCTGATCACCATGGCGATTGGCTGGGGTGTCGGCGAGTATTCGATGCCCACGGTGGAGTGGGGCATTGCCGTGCCCGACTTCGCCGGTATCTGGGCCTACCTGCCGTTCTCCATCGGAGCGCCGGGTATTGAGCTGATGGTGGCGGCGATCCCCACCGCGATCATTGCCTACATCATCGCCTTCGGTGACATCGTGGTGGGCCAGACATTGCTCAAGCGCGTCGACCACCTGCGGCCGGACGAGAAGATCGAGGTGAACATCGACCGGGTGCATTTGATCACCGGTATCCGTAACCTGATGCACTCGCTGTTGGCCCCCTATCCGGGGCTGGCCGGGCCGCTGTTCACTGGGGGCATGGCCACCGTGACCGAGCGCTACCGCTATGGTCGCAAGGCCATGGATACCATCTATTCCGGTACCGGGGTGTTCTGGATCGTCGGCTTCTTTGCCCTGTTCCTGCTGCCATTGGTGACTTTCTTTCGTCCGGTGCTGCCCATTGCGCTGTCGATCACGCTACTGATCACCGGCTACCTGTGCATCGCCGTGGCAGTAGAGCAGATCAAGAATGCCACCGCCATGGGTGTGGCGGGGATCATGGGCGTGGTGCTGGCCACCCATGGCGCAGCCTGGGGCCTGGGTATCGGCTTGATTCTCTACTTCCTGATCGAGCATCGTGCCCGGAGTGCCCGCGAGGCGGAGGAGCAGGAGCCCATCGCAGTGGAGGACGACATGGTGGTGGAACGCGACGATGGGGAGACCGCACGGCCCGACCCCGCCACACGCTGATAGCCAGACGGAGCAATTGATTCGGGCCGACCTTCCGTTGTCGGCCCGTTTCATTGGTGTGAGGTAAGGTTCAGTCCGGGCCGATGGGCAGCTGCCGCTTGTGCTCGGTACGACGATAGGTGGTGACGATGGTCTCGAAAGCCTGCTCGGAAACGTCCCGGTTCTCGAGGAAGTCATCGATCTCCTCGTAGCTGACGCCGAGGGCCACTTCGTCGAGCTTCTGCGGTGCTATCGACTCGAGGTCGGCGGTGGGCGCCTTATTCACCAATAAGCTCGGTGCGCCGAGATATTGTCCGAGCAGACGCACCTGGCCTTTGGTCAGGCCGGTTAGGGGAGCGACGTCGCAGGCTCCGTCACCATACTTGGTGAAAAATCCCATCAGCGCCTCGGCGGCCTGGTCGGTACCGATGACCAAGCCGCCGCGGGCTCCGGCTATGGCATATTGAGCGATCATGCGCTGGCGTGCCTTGATGTTGCCAAGCACGAAGTCGCGCTGATGTATATCCTCGAAGCCCATGCCGCCGCTTTCCAGCGACTCCAGTATCGCATCGCTGGCGCTTTTGATGTTCACGTCGAGGACCTCGTCAGGCTGGATGAAGGCCAGCGCTTTGTCGGCATCATCGGCATCCTGCTGCTCGCCGTAGGGCAGACGCATGGCAACGAAGTGAGCTTTCTCGCCCTCTTCGCGCCTTTTCTCCACCGCAAGCTGTGCCAGACGCCCCGCCACCGTTGAGTCGACGCCGCCGCTGATCCCCAGCACCAGCGTCGTCTGTCCGCTCTCCTGCATGATCTTGCACAGGAAGTCGCGCCGCCGGCCTATCTCATGCTGGGCGTCGATTCCTCTGCGAGCCTGCAGCTGCACGCCGATAGCGCGCTGTATGGCTTGACGTGAGCGTGTCTCCTCCGCACTCACCGTGTCACTGGCGAGGCACAGCTCGTGGTAATGGGGCAGGCGTTCCAGTGCGTAGTGGGCCGCAGCCAGGCGGACTTCGTTGCGCTCGCCGTCGAAGCGGCGGGTTTCGCAATAATGATGGTGATCGCCGTTGTGGCGGAATGCCCAGGCGAAGCAGACCGTGCCGATGGGGGTATCGTCATCGCCGGGGTTGGGGCCGGCAATGCCGGTATTGGCCAGGGCCACGTCGGCATCGTTGTTGTTCAGCGCGCCTGCGGCCATCTCGATGGCCACGGCTTCGCTGGTCAGCCCGCAGCGCTCTATGGTATCGAAACTGACGCCGAGGTAACGGTTCTTGGACTGAGGCGAATAGACGCCCAGGCCACAGTCGATGCTCTGGCCGCTGCCCGGCACCCGCGCCAGTTCGGAAACGATCAGCCCGGCAGTACACGACTCGGCGGTGGCCAGCTTGAGTTCGTTGTCGATCAAATAGTCAGTAATACGATTCAGCAGTTCCATTGCTCCATCTCCTGAGGGCCGACTAGCCTAATGGACAGGTCCACTCTAACCCTAGGCCAAAAGGGCCGCATGGGGCGAGTTGGAAAGTCGGAATACACCAGGAAAGGTGGGCTCTGCCAATGGAATGCATCGATGAAGCGCAAGCCAGGGTTTTGAACGAGATCGTGACAGAGGAAAATGAGAATCGCCACGAAAGTGAGATGCCGTCATTCACGGAAGAGGGTGAAAAGGATCAGGAACTGGTCGGTATCGCCGTCATGGGAGCCGAGGGGAGTAATGCCCAGGCCGGCAATACCGACCAGCGTTTCCCGCTTGAGAGTGTTTCCAAGGCGCTGACCTTGGCACTGGCGCTTGAAGACGTGGGCGCCGAGGCACTGTTCGAACGGGTCGGGATGGAGCCCTCAGGCGATCCTTATCACTCCATTGCCACCCTCGAAGAGGGCGAAATGGGCGTTCCATCCAATCCCATGATCAACGCCGGTGCCATCGTCACCACGGCTATGATCAAGGGGCGCGATGGCGACGAGCGGTTTACCCGGCTGCGTGATTTCTTTCGGCGTCTCGCTGGCAACCCGTCTCTCGATTATGACCAAGCCATGTTCGAAGCCGAAGACCAGGACTTGAACCGCGCGCTCTTCTACTACATGCGTAGCCACGACGTTTACGCAGGCAGCGAGGAAGATCTGCTCGTGCCCTACCTCAAGCAGACTTCTATCGAGTTGGACTGTCGTGACCTGGCGCGGATAGCCGCGGTGCTGGCCAATCGTGGGCGAGACCCGAAAAGCGGGGAGCGGCTGATCGGCGAGGAGACGGTGCGCATCGTGCTGACACTGATGTTCACTACCGGCATGTACGACCAGTCCGGGCGGTTTGCCGTTGAGGTGGGCGTGCCCTCGAAGAGCGGCGTATCCGGTGCCATACTCTCCGCCGTGCCCGGTCGCATGGGCATTGGCGTGATAGGCCCGGCGCTCAACGACCATGGCAACAGCGTTGCCGGGCTGCGTATGCTGAAGCGACTCTCCCGTCAATGGCATTTGGGTGCCTTTGCCTAGCGCACGGCCGTGGTTGGCGGCGGCGCAATGTCAGCGTACAGGCCGGGATCGTCGCTGATGGCGCTGTCCACCCCCCATGACCACCGGCTGGCAAAGGCTGCCGGATCGTTGGGGGTATAGCACAGCAAACGATAGCCCGCTGCCTTGATCTCCCGGGCACGCCGAGCGGTGAGCCGCGTCCAGTCAGTGTGAATGCTGTAGGCATCGAGCGCTTCGCAGCGGGACTGCCATTTGTTCGGCACGCTCTCGCTGAGCACCCCGATAGGCAGAAGTGAAGCGTCGGCAATGGCACGCGCCTGGCGCAGGGCGGGTTGGTCGAAGGAGGAGACGATCAGCCGTTCGGCCGGCAATGCCTCGAGCAGGCGGGGTATCACGGCCTCGGCCAGCTCGGTGCCGCTGCGCCGGCTGCTCACCTTCAGCTCCATGTTGACGCCCATCTCCAATGACACCAACAAATCGAGCATCTCGCTCAGGGTGGCCATGCGCTCGCCGCGAAAGCCGTCGCCGAACCAGGCTCCGACATCCAACTTGCGCACCATGGCGAGGTCCAGCGTGGCCAGGCGGCCATGGCCATCGGAGCAGCGTTTAAGGGTTGCGTCGTGCCAGATCACCGGGGTGCCGTCACCGAGTAGCTGTACATCGAGCTCCACCCACTGGAAACCCGCCTCGTGCGCCGCTTTGACTGCCGCGAGCGTGTTCTCTGGGGCATGAGCGGAGAGTCCGCGGTGAGCGATCAAAGGGGGGAGCGCGATATGGGGGTGGGAGGTCGTCATGCAAAAGCTCCATTCGAGGTTTCAGGTAAACTATCGGGCCTCGATGACAGGATAGCGACCCGCTCGTGGCACGCGTGGTCTCGGGCGCGACTATGCTAGGCTTGCAGCTTTGGATAAAGCAATGAGGCAAGGCATGAAGGTGATGACCCCCGAGCGTGACGACCAGCGCGATGCCTGGCTCGCCCGCCTGTGTGCCGACATCTATGGTAGGGAAGCGGGGCTGTCGCCGCTGGTCATCTTCACCGGTACCCGGCAGGTGCTGTTCGCCCAGGAAGCGGCCAGACTGTGGGCACTGACGGATACCGAAGGGCGTCCTGGCGCGCTGGCTCTGCTGGTGCTGGACACTGCTGGAACCGGCATGATTCTCTGGCATCACGCCTCGCCTAGTGGCGATCGTGAGAGTCTGCGCCGGATGATTCGCGAGTTGGCTCAGAAGGCTCCGATGAGGGTCGATGCGGCAGACCAGGATGAAGAAGCCTTCTATCGTCGCTGTGGCATCAACCGCTGGTTTGCCGCACCAGGCGGGCGGCGCATCGGTCTCTCGCCGCATCATCCCGCTCGCGGCATCGATGAGCTGGAACCCGCTCTGGGTTTCGATGACGAAGCGATTCTGCGTCGCTTCAAGCATGATCCGCATTTTTTCGAGCAGGAAAAGAGCCGCTTCGTCGACCGATTGACGGCCTTTCCGGGCTGACATCCTCTATTCTTGACCCAGCCCAGGATCAACGGTTGGATAACCCTCTGATGACGTACATAGGAAGTGAGACATGGCCAAGCGCATCCAGTTTTCTCGCACCGGTGGCTCCGAGGTGCTCGAACTCGTCGACGTGACGCCGGCGGATCCGGCGCCCGGTGAGGTTCGCGTCAGGAATGAAGCGGTCGGACTCAATTTCATCGATATCTATTTCCGTACCGGTCTCTATCCCGCCCCTGGGCTGCCTTCAGGGCTGGGCACCGAAGGTGCCGGTGTTGTCGATGCCGTGGGCGAAGGCGTCAGCCATCTGAAGGAGGGCGATCGGGTTGCCTATGCTCAGGGCCCGCTGGGTGCCTATGCCGAATATCATGTGCTACCGGCGGACAAGGTGGTCGTGCTGCCCGACGCCATCGACTTCGACACCGCCGCGGCCAGCATGCTCAAGGGACTTACCGTGCAGTACCTGCTGCGCCAGACACGGCCACTCGAAGGTGGCGAGACGATCCTTTGGCACGCCGCTGCCGGTGGCGTTGGTTCCATCGCCTGTCAGTGGGCCAGGGCGCTGGGCGTCAAACTTATCGGCACCGTCAGCTCACCGGAAAAGGCGGAGCTGGCAAAAGCCAATGGTGCCTGGGAAACCATCGATTACACGCGTGAGGACGTGGTCGAGCGGGTACGTGAGCTGACCGATGGCGAGATGTGCGACGTGGTCTACGACTCAGTGGGCAAGGACACCTGGATTACCTCGCTTGACTGTCTCAAGCCGCGATCGCTGATGGTCAGCTTCGGTAACGCTTCGGGGGCGGTAGAAGGCGTCAATCTCGGCATTCTCAATCAGAAGGGATCCCTGTTCGTTACCCGCCCCAGCCTCAACGGCTACGCCGATACCCGCGAGCGCCTGGAGGAGATGTGCCGTGACCTGTTCGAGATGCTGGGCAGCGGCAAGGTCAAGGTCGATATCGGCCAGCGCTATTCACTGGCCGAGGCGGGCAAGGCCCAGGACGCCCTGGCCGGCCGCAAGACTACCGGTTCCACCATCCTGCTGCCTTGATAGCCCTTCCCTGATCCCCCGCGGTACCATTCTGCCGGTCGCCCCCATGGGCGGCCGGCAGAGATCAAAGAGAGGCGCCGAGCTCGGCAATCATCGTCTCGCGATGCTTTAGCGCCGCCAGCCCGGACTTGCCCAAGACGCTGGCCACGTCACTCAACA
Source organism: Halomonas sp. (assembly GCF_020832045.1). GTDB lineage: Bacteria > Pseudomonadota > Gammaproteobacteria > Pseudomonadales > Halomonadaceae > Halomonas. The sequence goes on along the minus strand of NZ_JAFIFK010000031.1, from coordinate 23,226 downwards.
GGCCTTCGGCAAGCAGCATGAAGGCACACATGCTGTTGCTGTAGAACAGACTGTGATTGGGCACCGGGAAGCTGTGCCGCGCGACACGGGCCAGGGGAGAACTCTCCGAATCGGTCAGGGCGATGACCTCGATACCATGGCGGGCCGCGACCTCGGCCGTGGCCAGCACGCTCGGGGTGTAGGGGAAACAGCTTGCCACTACCAGTACATCGCCGGGGTCGAGCTGGGCCAGGGCATCGGCGACCCCCTGCCGGCCTGCGTCCAGGGGGGCGACGTCAGGGCGTAGCATTCCCAGGCCATAGGCCATAAACAGCGCCAGTGAATGGAACTGCCGCATGCCGTGAACGCGTACCCGATGGGCCGTTGCCAACAGCGTCACCGTCTGCTCGAAGGCCAGCGGATCGATCCGCTCCAGCAGGCCCGCCATATTGGCGCTCTCTTGCCGGGCCAACCGGCTCAGCCGGGCCCGTTCCACCGTGTCGCCGCTCGCTTCGAGGAGGCGTGAGGCCTGGTCGCTGTAAAAGCTCTGGCCTTCGGTGACTTCACGGCGGAACACTGCCTGTAACTGGCCGAATCCCCCATAGCCCAGACGCTGGGCCAGGCGCGAGAGCGTCGAGGCATTCACGCCGAGCTGGTCCGCAAGCTCGCTGATGGATGAAACTGCAGCCTGTTGCGGTGCTCCGATGAGCAGTGCCAGCACGTGCCGAGAGCGTTTGCCCAGCCGGATGTCCGCCTTGCCGGCCTCGATATCCCCGAGACGTTGCCTCAGGCCGTCAAGTGTCTCGGGAAGTGTCCTCGTGGGGGGTTCCGTCATGGCATCGCTTCACTTCTATCGGGGCGTCGGGAGGGCATTGTAGCCTTTGTCCTGCAAGGGACGCTGGGCTGTATTTGCAAATATTAATTGCAAATTTAAATATAGCATCTATATTTTGCATATTATTAGCCCGGAGGTCCCATGAGCCACGTCTTCCATCGTAGCCTGACACAGGATTACCCCACGGCCGTCAAAGGCGAAGGCCCTTACCTGATCGACGATCGGGGGCGGCGGTACCTGGATGCCTGCGGTGGAGCCGCGGTCTCCTGCCTGGGGCATAGCGATGCTGCTGTCATCGAAGCCATCCGCGAGCAGGTGGGAAAGGTGGCCTACGCCCACACAGCCTTCTTCACCACCGAGCCGATGGAGGCCCTGGCCGACTTCCTGGTCGAGCGTGCACCCGCGGGGCTCGAGTCGGTCTACTTCGTCTCGGGCGGCTCCGAGGCGATGGAGGCGGCCCTGAAGCTGGCTCGCCAGTACTTCATCGAGATCGGCCAGCCGCAGCGCAGGCACTTGATCGCACGGCGTCAGAGCTACCATGGCAATACGCTGGGGGCGCTCGCCACCGGGGGCAACGCCTGGCGGCGCAGCCAGTTCGAGCCGCTACTGATCGACGTGAGCCATGTCAGCCCCTGCTATGCCTACCGTGGTCTGCAGGCGGGAGAAACCCCCGAGGCCTATGCGGCACGCCTGGCCGATGAGCTCGAGGGGGAGATCTTGCGCCTCGGGCCGGAGAACGTAATGGCCTTCGTTGCCGAACCGGTGGTGGGGGCCACCATGGGTGCGGTACCCGCGGTACCTGGATACTTCAAGCGGATCCGCGAGGTGTGTGATCGCCATGGTGTGCTGCTGATCCTTGACGAAGTGATGTGCGGCATGGGGCGCACCGGCACCCTGTTCGCCGCCGAGCAGGAGGGCATCACCGCCGATCTGATCACCATCGCCAAGGGGCTCGGGGCCGGCTATCAGCCCATCGGCGCCACCTTGGTCAGCGGGCGTATCCGCGATGCCATCGCCAGCGGTTCGGGCTTCTTTCAGCACGGACATACCTATATCGGTCATGCGACGGCCTGTGCTGCGGCCCTGGCGGTGCAGATGACCATCCAGGCGCGCGACCTGCTGCCCCGTGTGCATGTGCTGGGCGAGGGGTTGCAGCGGCGCTTGACCGAGCGCTTCGGCCAGCATCCTCATGTCGGCGACATTCGTGGCCGGGGGCTCTTCCTGGGTTTGGAGCTGGTAGCGGATCGCACCACCAAGGCGGCGTTCGAGCCCGAGCGCAAGGTGCATGCACGCGTCAAGCAGGCCGCCATGCAGGCGGGGCTGATGTGTTACCCGATGGGCGGCACCATCGACGGTCGCCATGGCGATCACATCCTGCTGGCGCCACCCTTCATTCTCGAGGAGAGCCATCTGGACGAGATCGTCGATAAGCTCGATATCGCGCTGCGCAGTGCGCTGGGCAGCTCATAAGGAGGTAGGCATGGCCATTGAATCCCGACTGTCCCCACTCGACGAGACCCGCCTGGACGCCGAGCAGTGCCGCGTGCTGGAGGAGATCCTCAGCGGCCCGCGCGGCAACCTGGACGGCCCCTTCCTGGCCTGGGTGCACAGCCCTGGCCTGGCCGATCACGCCCAGCGGTTGGGCGCCTTCTGCCGCTACGGCACGCGCCTGGAGCTGCGCCTGACCGAACTGGCGATTCTGGTTACCGCCGCCTGGTGGCACTCCCAGGCCGAGTGGCAGATCCACGCGCCCATCGCCCGCGAGGCAGGGGTCACCGACGAGGTGATCGAGGCGCTGCGCACGGGTCGGGAGCCGGTCTTCGAACGCGACGACGAACGCCTGATCTATCGCCTGGGCAGTACGCTCTATGCCACCCGGCGTGTCGATGCGGCGCTCTATGCCGAAGCCGTCGAGGCCTTCGGCGAACCCGCAGTGGTCGAGCTGGTAGGGGTGTTCGGCTACTACGCCCTGGTGGCCATGACTCTGAACGTCTTCGAGGTGCGCCGCGACACGGATGCGCCCCTGCCGTTCGCGGAGCCGTCATGACGCTCCAGCCAATGCGCTCTGCCGTGGGAAAAATCGTGCCGTGATAAACCCACGGAACCCGGCTCGGGCCGGGTTTCGCCTTTTGTATGCGCTGTTGGCGATAGAAAGCGCTGGACCTTTGCCTCGGTGGCTGTTGTGCTGATGCGTGGAGCCATCACAGGGAGAGGTTGGCATGGCAGATCACACATTGGTTTTCATTCTTCTTGGTCTGACCCTGGCCGCCTTCGTCTGGGGTCGCTTCCGCTTCGACCTCGTGGCCCTCGCCGCGCTCCTTGCCTCGGTCATGCTGGGCCTGGTGCCGGGTGACGAGGCGTTCCTCGGGTTTGGCCACCCCGCCGTGATTACCGTTGCTGCCGTGTTGGTGCTCAGTCGCGGCTTCGAGCGCTCCGGAGTCGTGGACCTTATTGCCGAACAAGTGCTCAAGGCCGGCGACCGCCTGTTGCTGCAATTGGTTGCACTCACGGGCACCGTGGTGGTGCTGTCGGGCTTCATGAACAACGTCGGTGCCCTGGCGCTGCTGCTGCCGGTGGCGATGCGACTCGCGCGCGAACACAACACCTCGCCCTCGCTGCTATTGATGCCGCTGGCCTTCGGCTCGCTGCTGGGCGGGCTGATGACGCTGATCGGGACGCCACCCAATATCATCATCTCCAGCTATCGCGGTTCGATCACCGGCGAGACCTTCGGCATGTTCCACTTCTTTCCCGTAGGTGCTGCGGTTGCCTTGGCGGGGTTCGTATTCATCGTCTTGCTGGGCTGGCGGCTAGTACCGCAGCGGGCAGGTAGCGCCTCGACGGAGGCAATGTTCGACACCGCCAACTATCTGGTGGAGCTCAAGGTGGGCGAAGAGTCCAAGGCGGCAGGCTGGACCCTGCGTGAGCTGCAGCGGGAGCTGGAGGAAACCATACCGGTGCTGGCCGTAGTGCGTGACGATAAGCGCAGGGCTGGGCATGAGTTCCTCGGTGCTTTAAGGAGTGGGGACATTCTGCTTGTTGAGGCGGGTCCCGATGAAATGCAGCTCCTCGAAGACAAGGCCGGACTGGCTCTGGGATTGGGACCAGAAGAGCAGGAGGCTTTGGAGAACGAAGTACTGGCCGAGCAGGAGGCTGCAACTGGTGTCGTCCGTCACGATGAAATAACGAGTCATCGTAGCGCAAGCGCCGAGGAAGGCAGTGAGGTTGCTGGGAGCGGCGAAACAGCGCAGAAGAACAAGAACGGCAAGGGTGACAGGAAAGGAAACGAGAAGACGGAAAAGAAGCCGACGGATACGGAGGGGCTCGAGTTGGTCGAGGCGGTGGTACGCAACGACTCGATGATGATCAACCGAACCGTAGCCCAACTGCGGTTGCAGAATCAATATGGGCTGCACCTTATCGCCGTAGCGCGAGATGGGGGCCGTCTGCGCCAGCGCTTGCGGGAGATACGCTTTCGCGCCGGTGATGTGCTGCTATTGCAGGGCGGCGAGAGCAATCTAAGCGATAGTCTGGCAACGCTGGGATGTTTGCCCTTGGCCCGCCGCAATCTGCCACTGGGGCAGCCGCGCATGCTGCTGGTTTCTATATTGGTATTCGCCCTGGCCATCGTGGCCATGCTGATGGACCTGTTGCCGGCGGCAGTTGCCTTGTCGGGAGCGGCGCTGGTCTCATTGCTGATGGGCGTGCTGCCGCTGCGGGAGGCCTACCAGTCCGTCGACGGCCCGGTGATCGTCCTGCTGGCGGCGATGATACCGGTGGGGCAGGCGCTGGAAACCAGCGGAGGCGCCACGTTGGTGGCGGAAGCGCTGCTCACCGCCGGCGAACAGTGGCCAGTGATAGCGCTATTGGTCGGCCTGTTCTTGATTTCGATGTTGCTTTCCAACGTCATCAACAACGCTGCGGCAGCGCTACTGATGGCGCCGATTGCCGCCAGCCTGGCGCAAGGGTTCGGCGCCTCGGTCGATCCCTTTCTGATGGTGGTGGCCGTCAGCGCCTCCTGCGCCTTCCTCACGCCCATTGGACATCAGTCCAACACCTTGGTGATGGGGCCCGGTGGTTACCGATTTAGCGATTATTGGCGCATGGGCCTGCCGCTTTCACTGCTGGTGCTCGCGGTGGCAATTCCCATGATTCTTCTGGTTTGGCCTCTCTGATCTTGCCGTCAGATCATGAAAACCCCGGCGCTGGGCCGGGGCGGAGTTGCAGCAGTCGAGAAAACGTCAGGCAGCGTTGTGGCGCAGGATATTGGCCTTGTCGGTGGCGAATTCGTCGTATTCGAAGTCGTCGACGCTGAGCAGTTCCAGCACTTCGGCTTCGAAGCCGCGCATGAACTCGGCATCCTCCTCGCTGACGAGGCCTTTCTCACGGGCCGCTTCCAAGCGAACCTCGGGGTGCAGAGCCTGAGCCGGCAGTTCACCCTTGGCATAGGCCTTGTTGACCGTACGATAGAGCGCCTCGGCACGGTCGTAGTCGGCCAGCAGGGCGTTATAGTGCGCCAACGGGTTCTCCTTCACACCGTCGTCTTCCTGCCAGGTTTCCCGAATGAGCTTGGCGCGCAGCGCGGTATCACGCGATACCGACTGAGCGATCTCTCGGGTCAGATGATCGGCAGGGCGCTTCCAGCGGCGGCCCAGCGGCATCACCACGGCCCGCAGCATGCCGGCGAGGGCCCGGTTGGGCAGGTTGTCGAAGAGCTCATCCAAGGCCTGTTCGGCGCGCTGTAGCAAGTGCGTGCAGCTGTAATGCAACAGGGCGGCTTCGCCCTCCACCTTGTCGCCCTCCTGCCAGTGCTTTATCACCATTGAGGCCAGGTAAAGGTTGGAGAGGACATCTCCTAGCCGGGCCGAGATCATCTCTCGCTGTTTGAGGGCGGCGCCCAGGCTCGCCATGGCGGCATCGGCGCACAGGCTGAAGCCTGCGGAGAGGCGTGCCATATCACTAGCATAAGGAGCGGCGACAGCATCGAAGGGAACGCTTGGCTTGCCGATGCCGAACCCCATGGTGAAGGCGCGTGCGGCATTGCCGAAGACCAGCGCGGCGTGGCCGAAGAAGGCGCGGTCGAAGGCCTTGAGATCGTTCGTATCGGAAGCGGCCAGCTCTTCGAGCACGAACGGATGGCAGCGAATGGCGCCTTGGCCGAAGATCATCAGATTTCGGGTCATGATATTGGCACCCTCCACCGTGATCGATACCGGGTTGGCGCTGTAACCGATGCCGAGATAGTTGCGCGGTCCCAGCGTTACCGCCTTGCCGCCATGGATATCCATGGCATCGGAGAGGGCGATACGCTGGAACTCAGTGAGCTGACTCTTGAGAATCGCCGAAGGTACCGCCGGCTTCTCGCCGCGGTCGATGGTGTTGGCCGTCTGATAGACCGCAGCCTGTGCGATATAGCCGAGCGCTGCCATACGGGCGAGCGGCTCCTGGACGCCTTCCATTTCAGCGACGGGCACGTTGAACTGACGGCGAATGCGAGCGAAGCCGCCTGTCCAGCCCAGCGCATAGCGAGAGGTGCCGCTGGCACCGGAGGGCAGGGTGATGCAACGGCCGATGGAGAGGCACTCCACCAGCATGCGCCAGCCCTGTCCGATCATCTCGTTGCCGCCGATGATGGTGTCCAGCGGTACGAAGACGTCCTTGCCCTTGATCGGGCCATTGAGGAACGGGCTGCCGATGGGGTGGTGACGTCGACCGATCTCCATGCCCGCGGTGTTTCGTGGCACCAGCGCCAGGGTAATGCCGCGGTCCTCTTCCTCACCCAGCAGATGCTCGGGGTCGAATAGACGGAACGCCAGACCCACTACGGAGGCGATGGGCGCCAGGGTGATCCAGCGCTTCTCGAAATTGAGGCGCAGGCCCAGGACTTCTTCACCATCGATCATCTGCTTGCAGACGATCCCAGTGTCGGGCAGCGAAGTGGCATCGGAGCCGGCGCGGGGGCCGGTAAGGCCGAAGCAGGGAATCTCGCGGCCGTCAGCCAGGCGCGGCAGGTAATGGTCCTTCTGCGCCTGAGTGCCGTACTTGAGCAGCAATTCGCCCGGGCCCAGGGAGTTGGGCACGCCTACGGTGACCATCAGCGTCTCGCTGATGGAGAGTTTCTGCAGCACCAGCGACTGCGCCTTTGCCGAGAAGCCGAGGCCGCCGTACTCCTTGGGAATGATCATGCCGAAGAAGCCTTCCTTCTTCAGATACTGCCACAGCTCGTCAGGCAGGTCGGCACGCTCCTTGGCGATCTCCCAGGCATTGCACATGCCGGCAGCCACGCTGCATTGATGATCGATGAAGCGACGCTCCTCCTCGCTCAAGCCGTCGTCATGGTAGGCCATGAGCTTTTCCCACCGCGGGCGGCCCGAGAACAGCTCACCGTCCCAGGCTACGGTACCGGCCTCCAATGCGATGCGCTCGGTTTTCGAGACCTTGGGTGAAACACGCTTGAACATGGCGAACAGCCGCGGTGTGAGCCAGTGGATTCGCAGTGGTGGCAGGCCGGCCACGGCGACACCAGCTGCGCCGATCAGCAGCAACACGCCGAGTACGGGAGAACCCAACAGCAGGCCAGCCAGGCCAAGCACGCCAAGCAGCGCCAGGGTCGGCACGGCGCCGGCCTCGCGCCGCATCACCACCAGCAGGCCGACGATGGTGAGGAGGAGCAGTATCAGGGTGAGCATGCATCGTCTCCGTTACGGATAGCGTTTAGAACAGTTGTTTGAATGTGTCAGCCTAGCCCATCTGATGCCAGCTGGCCAGCCTTGGGGAGGGGCAACGCAAGCGCCCCGCTCAATGGCGGGGCGGCTGGGCACGGCTCTTGGCGATCAGGTCAGGCGACGCTGAGGCTCGCGCCGGGCGGGACTGGCGCCGGACACGTAGTAGGGAGCGTCGGAAGGGGGCAGCGGCTCGCGGCCGCGGATACGATCGGCAATCTTCTCGGCCAACATGATCGTCGGCGCGTTGAGGTTGCCGGTAGGGATCACCGGGAACAGCGAGGCGTCGACCACGCGCAGCCCCTCGAGGCCATGCACTCTACCCTGGCCGTCTGCGACGGCGTCATCCCCTTCACCCATGCGGCAGCTGCCGCACGGGTGATAGGCGGTTTCGGCGTGCTTGCGGACGAAGGCATCGAGCTGCTCGTCGGACTGTACGTCCGGCCCCGGCGAGATCTCCCGGCCGCGGTAGGCATCCATGGCCGGCTGGGCAATGATTTCCCGCGTCAGGCGAATTCCGTCGCGAAACTCCTGCCAGTCTTTCTCGGTAGACATGTAGTTGAATAGGATGCTGGGCGCGGCAGCGGGATCGCGCGAGGTGAGACGAATACGTCCGCGACTCTCGGAACGCATAGAACCCACATGGGCTTGAAAACCGTGCGCCTGCACCGCGCTCTTGCCGTTGTAGCTAATGGCGATGGGCAGGAAGTGGTACTGCAGATTGGGCCAGGGTTCCGCGTCGTGGGTACGGATGAAAGCGCATGACTCGAACTGGTTGCTGGCGCCTACGCCGCTGCCGAGCAGCAGCCATTCGGCGCCGATCTTCGGTTGATTGAACCATTTCAGCGCCGGGTAGAGCGTGATCGGCTGTTTGCATTCGTACTGTATGTACATTTCCAGATGGTCCTGCAGGTTCTCGCCGACGCCGGGCAAGTCGTGAACCACGGGAATGTCGAACTCGCGTAGGTGGTCGGCGTTGCCGACCCCCGAGCGCAGCAGGATCTGCGGCGAGGCGATGGCCCCGGCGCACAGCAGCACTTCGCGGCGGGCACGCACTTGCTGGGGCTGACCGCGACGCAGATAGCGCACGCCGACGGCACGCTTGCCCTCAAATTCGATCACGTCGGTGGTGGCATGGGTCTCGATGGCTAGGGTGTTGCGGCTCTTGGCCTGGTCGAGGTAGCCCCGGGCCGTGGAGGAACGGCGCCCCTTGGGCGTTACGAAACGGTCCATGGGGCCGAAGCCCTCCTGCTGGTAACCGTTGACGTCCTCGGTTTCGGGGTAGCCGGCCTGTACGCCGGCATCGACGAAGGCGCGATAGAGTTCGTTGTTGCCCTTCTTGGGGGTGGCCACGCTGACGGGGCCATCGCCACCGTGATAGGCATTGGCGCCGCTGTCGCGGCACTCGGCCTTCTTGAAGTAGGGCAGGCAGTCGGCGTAGCGCCAGTCGGCAAGGCCGTCCCTGCCGGCCCAGTTGTCATAGTCCAGGGCATTGCCGCGGATATAGCACATGCCGTTGATCAGCGACGAGCCGCCCAGCCCCTTGCCGCGGCCGCACTCCATGCGGCGGCCGTTCATGTGCGGCTCGGGGTCGGTCTCGAAGGCCCAGTTGTAGCGCTTGCCCTGTAGCGGGTAGGCCAGCGCCGCCGGCATCTGGGTGCGAAAGTCGAAGCGGTAGTCGGGTCCGCCCGCCTCGAGCAACAGCACGCTGACGCCTCTGTCCTCGGTGAGGCGGGTGGCCAGCACGTTACCGGCGGAGCCGGCACCTATGATGACGTAGTCGTATTCACGAATCTGGGACATGACATCTCTCACTGATAACGCGACGGAGCGGGCCTGTTAACGTGGTCGCTCGGTGCTGATCCGTCGACAAGCCTACGAGGATGCGCTGTGAACCCTTCCCTGGGCGCTACCTACGCCATCCATGGCGTAGGACCTTCTCTTCGGCTTGTCCCCGGTGCCCCTCGCTACAGCCGACCGCGCTTGCCTTGGGCCGACACTCATACCTATGCGAGTGGCGATGACGTGGCTCTTCACTGATACCTAAAACACCGACTCGAAGGGTCCCATCTCCACCTGCACCGATTTGGTCTGGGTGTAGTGGGCCAGGGTTTCGATGCCGTTCTCGCGGCCGACGCCGGACTGCTTGTAGCCGCCTACCGGCATCTCCGCCGGCGACTCGCCCCAGGTGTTGATCCAGCAGATACCTGCTTCCAGGCGGTGGATGGTGCGATGCGCCCTGGTGAGGCTCTCGGTGAACACCCCGGCGGCGAGGCCGTAGTGGGTGTCGTTGGCGCGGCGGATCAACTCCTCGTCGTCGTCGAAGGCGAGAATCGACATCACCGGGCCGAAGATCTCCTCGCGCACGACGCGCATATCGTCGCTACAATCGGTGAAGACCGTGGCGGGAGCCCAGGCACCGCTGGCGTAAGTGTCCTCGACCAGTGGTTCGCCGCCGGCCAGCACGCGCGCCCCGTCCTGCTTGCCGTATTCGAGGTAGGCCAGCACCTTGGCCTGATGCTCGAAGCTGACCAGTGGGCCGAAGTTCACAGCCGGATCGAGCGGGTCGCCGGCTCGAATGCGTGCCACGCGCTCGACGATCTTCTCCTCGAAGGCCGTCTTCACCGAGCGCTCTACGAAGACTCGAGTACCATTCGTGCAGATCTGTCCGCTGGAGTAGAAGTTGGCCATCATCGCCGCATCGGCGGCGCGGTCAAGATCGGCATCGGCAAACACGATCAGCGGCGACTTGCCGCCGAGCTCCATGGTCACGTCCTTCAGCGTCGAGCCACCTGCCGCTGACATGACTTTCTTGCCGGTGTCCACTTCGCCGGTAAACGATACCTTGGCGATGCCTTCGTGCGCGGTCAGCAACTGGCCGACCCGGGCGTCGCCGTGAACGACGTTGAACACGCCATCCGGCAGCCCGGCCTCGGTGAAGATTTCTGCCAGCTTCATGGCGGTCAGCGGCGTCACCTCACTGGGCTTGAATACCACGGCGTTGCCGGCGGCAAGCGCCGGAGCGGCCTTCCAGCAGGCGATCTGGATCGGGTAGTTCCAGGCGCCGATGGCGCCGATCACGCCAAGCGGCTCGCGTCGGGTATAGACGAACGACGACTCACGCAGCGGGATCTGGGCGCCTTCGATTGCCGGGGCCAAGCCGGCGTAGTACTCGAGCACATCGGCGCCGGTGACGATATCCACCGCGGCGGTTTCGCTGATCGGTTTGCCGGTGTTGCGCGTCTCGAGTTCGGCCAGCTCGTCGTTGCGCTCTCTCAGCAACGTCACGGCGCGCTGCAGCACACGTCCACGCTGCATGCCGGTCATGGCGGCCCAGCGGCGCTGCCCCTCACGCGCAGAGGCGACGGCGCGGTCTACATCGGCCTGGCTGGCCTGGTCGACCTTGGCCAGCAGGCTGCCGTCGTAGGGGTTGAGTACGTCGAAGGTTTCGCCGGAGCTCGCCTCGGTCCGGCGGCCGTCGATGTAGAGGTGCTCAATGATGGAAGCTTTCACGCTGTCTCCTTGGGGTAGGCAGGATGGCGATCGTGGCCAGCCAGCAGCTTGTCGAGGCAGGCATGGGCCAGGCGACGCGCGCGCTGGGTGTCGAGACCTTCGGGGCTCAGGGTGCCACGCAACCACAGGCCGTCGATCATGGCGGCCAGAGCCCGGGCGGCATCGCGAGCCTCGTTTAGTGGCATCAGGCGACGAAACTGGCAGCACAAATTGGAGTAGAGCCGCTGGTCATTGACCTGCTGGAGTCGTTGCAGCTGAGGTTGATGCATGCTGCTGGCCCAAAAGGCGAGCCACGTCTTGGCAGCCGGCCCGGAGATCTGGCTGCGGTCGAAGTTGCCGTCGATGATGGCGCCGAGATGATCTCGTGGGGAGCCATCGATAAGCTGGCCGCGGCGCTGTGCCACCGCTTGTCCGAGGTCCGTGAGGATCTGGCGCATGGTGGCCTCGAGCAGGCCATCCTTGCCGCCGAAATAGTGGCTGATGATACCGGCCGATACGCCTGCATGGCGGGCGATGCGTAGAACGGTGGCATCTGCCAGGCCGACTTCATCGATGGCAGCCATGGTTGCCTGGATGAGCTGGCTGCGTCTTATGGGCTCCATTCCTGTCTTGGGCAATGTTGGCTCCTTGACCCTTTCGGCGCGGATGGCATAGATAATAGGTAGGGTAAAGTCTGGCATTTTTTTATTGAACGTTCAATCAATATAAAGTGGCGAGCGGCGGTGACTTGCCTGGTTAGCTCTGTTCGTGCATAATTCTGCCGCGTTGAGTGGCGCTGCCGCCACGCAGCATGGCTACGTAGCTCAGCTGGTTAGAGCACATCACTCATAATGATGGGGTCCCCTGTTCAAATCAGGGCGTAGCCACCAGATACAGCAAGACGCCCGGTGACTTCGGTCAGCCGGGCGTCTTGCGTTTGGGGCCTTTCCCGCTGTTCCGCTCGGGCACGATACGCCCTTGACCTTATGTGGGCGATCCGTATACTACGCACCGTGTTCGAGGCCATTCCCGGATAGCTCAGTCGGTAGAGCAAGTGACTGTTAATCACTGGGTCGCAGGTTCGAGTCCTGCTCCGGGAGCCAACGAACACAGCTGATCGTGACGCTCGTCATTCCTCGATAGCTCAGTTGGTAGAGCAAGTGACTGTTAATCACTGGGTCGCAGGTTCGAGTCCTGCTCGAGGAGCCATCAGCCTATTCTCTCGAAGACGTTGGAAGTTTCACTTCCGCCGCATGTCGTTCCCGGATAGCTCAGTCGGTAGAGCAAGTGACTGTTAATCACTGGGTCGCAGGTTCGAGTCCTGCTCCGGGAGCCATTCCATACCGTTCGTTGCCGGTTCCTTCGTCGAGCTGCATCAGGCGCAGCGTTGATGGCGGGAAAGTCGGCTCTGACTGGTACTTCCGTATAATCGCCGTGTGGATAGTCGATAGGATGCCCGTCATGCGCAGTGCGTTTTCATGTGGCTTGATGCTGTGTCTGCTGGCCGGCAGCGGCCACGCTCTCGATGCACCCGCAGGACCAGTGATCCTGACCCTCAGTGGCAGCATTGGCGTCACCAACGCCGAGCAGGGGGCTCTTTTCGATCGCACCATGTTGGAGGCAATGCCCCAGCATACGACACGGACCCATACGCCCTGGCATGACGGTCAGGTCGTATTCACCGGCCCACTGGTGCGTGACGTGCTGGAAAGCGTGGAAGCGAAAGGGCAGATGCTGCGTGTCACGGCCTTGAACGATTACAGTGCCAGCATTCCCGTTGAAGATTTCATTGAGTACGACGTGATTCTCGCCATGACCCTGAATGGCGCACCGCTGCGAGTGCGCGACCAGGGCCCGCTATTCATCATTTATCCCTTCGACGATCATCCTGAGCTGCAAAACGAGAAAATGATGACCCGTTCGGTCTGGCAGGTCGCGCATATCGATGTCCGCTCGGAGTAACGAGGTGCCGCGCTCGTCGGCGGGCTCGGACTTGCGTTACCGCATCGCCGCCTTTGCCGCCATCGTGCTGTTCTGCTCGGCGCTGCTGACGGCAAAGTTCATTTATGATCGTCAACGTCAGATCGAGCACAGGATGCTCGAGGATCTTTCCTGGTCGTCTTATCAGTTCGACCGGGAGGTCAGGGAGATGCGGATGGAGCTGTCGCCGCTGGGCGGCGGACTCGATGCCGTGTTGCTGCGCTACGAAATTCTCTTCAGTCGCGCCGATCTGTTTGGCCGAGGGGAGCTCAAGCAGACGCTGAATCAGCAACCCCTTGGAGAGGGCCTCGAGCGGGCCTTGGCAATGACGTTCGAGCTCGACCCGCTCATGAGTGCCCTGGAGAGTGGTCAGGCCGTTCTCGATGATGCCACTCTGCGCCAGTTGGAGCATGATTTATTAGCGTTGCAGGAGTTGACGTCGCGCCTGATCCTCGACGTCAATGCCCACGTCGCGCTGATGCGCACCCAGGAGCGCGTCAATCTGTGGAACCTCTATACGTTGCTGCTCGTGCTGATCGTGTTGCTCATGGCGGCAGGATCCGTACTGGTGATATCCCTGATCAGGGAAGGCAAGTCCAATCGAGCGCGCCGTGTTCTCCTCGAGATACAGGCCAGAGAGCTCGATGCCGCCGTGCAGAGAGCGGAGAGTGCCAGCCAAGCCAAATCGGAATTCATGGCGGTGATGAGCCATGAGATTCGTACGCCGCTCAACGGTATCGTAGGAGTGTCCGAACTGCTCGCCTATGAGCCGCTGAGCAAGGAAGGGGTCCAGCTGCTGGGCACTTTGAACGACAGTCTCGCGAGCCTTCAGGCCGTTATCAACGATGTCATCGACTATACAAAATTCGACTGCGGCGCCCTGGATATCGAGTTGAAGCCGTTTCAACTCGAGGGGTTCATGGATCAGCTCAGCCGGCAATATGGCCTGCTGAGCGCGAGCCGAGGCATCGCCATGCGTGTTGACGTCGAGGAGGCGTTGCCCGCCTGGCTGATGGGAGATGCTACCCGAATTCGACAGGTGTTGATGAACCTGCTCAACAATGCGTTCAAGTTCACCAGCGACGGCGAGATCCGACTGGCCGTACAGCGGGCCGATGACGATAGCCTGTGTTTCAGCGTCGAGGATACCGGTTGCGGTATTCCCGAGCAGAGTCAGGCACATATTTTCAAGCCATTTACTCAGGCAGACAGCAGCATCGCGCGTCGCTATGGCGGCTCGGGGCTGGGGCTCGCCATCTGTGAGCGCCTGGTCAAGGCGATGCAAGGCCGAATCGCATTCACGACAGAGGTTGGCGTGGGCAGCCGCTTCCACGTGTTTCTTCCATTGAGCGTGCCGGCTCAGGAAGCAGTCGAACGCTATGCAAGGACGCACCAGGAGCCAGCTGCGGTCCTGCCAAGGGGAAGCGTGCTGGTGGTGGAGGACCAGCCGGCCAACCGTGAGCTGGCCAAGGCGATGCTCGAGCGTTTGGGTCAAGCCGTGTGGGTTGCAGCCGATGGCAAGGCCGGGCTGGCGCTGATGGCGAACCATCGCTTCGACCTCGTGCTGATGGATATGCAGATGCCTACCCTGGATGGCTTGGAAACCACCCGATGCTGGCGCCACCAGGAATCGGAGCAGCTCTCGCCGCTGCCAATCGTGGCACTCACTGCCAATGCGACCTCCTCGGCCAGACAGCGCTGCCTGGAAGCCGGTATGAACGATGTGCTGTGCAAGCCTTACACTCGGAGCGACCTTCAGCGAGTCATTCTGCAGTGGATGGCGGCGGGTAGCGGGGCGAGGCACACCGTTGGGGCAGCAATGGGGGAGCGTGAGTCGGTCGTCACGTACGACCGTGGGGACGATGCGGTGATCGATGCCGACACTCTAGCCGCGCTGCGTGAGGCGCTCGACGAAGTGGCATTGAGCCGTCTCGTGCGGCGTTTCGTCGAACGCCTCGATGAGGACCGTGAAGCGTTGCTGCGGTATCTGGAGCAGCAAAATCGGACGGGACTCAGGGAAACCTCGCACTCCTTGAAGGGGGCATCGGCTTCCATGGGGTGCACGGAGCTGGCACAAGCGGCTGCTCATCTCGAACGCATGGCGGAAGAGGCCGAGCTGGACGCGCTTCATGTGTCGGTGGAGCGGCTGGTGCGCCTTGGCCGTATCAGCGTCACGGCCTTCGCCAGGCTTGGCTACCCCGGCGCGAAGGGAGCAGCAGAAGCCGAGCCGGCTTCTCCGGTCGAGGGCTGAATGCCAGCCCGGCCGCTTCGCTCCTCTTCAGCATGGCGGCTTCAGTTTATCTCCGGCATGGGTGATGAATGCGCCGAGTTGATCTGCCGGCATGGGTTTGGCCAGCCAGAAACCCTGGATCTCATCGACGTCGAGGGCTTCGAGATAGTCGCGCTGTCGCTGACTCTCCACCCCTTCGGCGATCGTTCTGAACCCTAGCCCCTGGCTCAGCGTCGTGAGCGAACGGACGATTGCTCGGCTGGAGCGATCCTCGGTAATGCTGTTGGTGAAGCCGCGATCGATCTTCAGCGTATCGATGGGAAAGCGTAGCAGGTAGTTGTAGGAGGAGTGTCCGGTGCCGAAGTCGTCGATGGCGATCGAGAAGCCCAGATCCTTCAGCTCGAGCAGGATTTTCAAGGTCTGCTCGGGATGGCCCATGGCAGCACTTTCAGTGATTTCCAGTTCGAGCTGCTTGGGTGCCAGGCGATAGGTATTGACATGGGTCATGATGCGCTGAGTGAAGCCCGGCTGATTGAACTGCACGGCTGAAAGATTGATGCTCATGCGCAGATGCAAGCCGTCGCGGTTCCACTCGGCCAATTGGCGGCAGGCGTCTCTGATCACCCAGTCGCCGACGTCGACGATCAGTCCAGTCTCCTCGAGCAGCGGTATGAACTCTACCGGGGAGATCACGCCGCGCCTGGCATGACGCCAGCGCAGCAGTGCCTCCACGCCGCTGATATGGCAAGTGGCCAGGTGTTGCTGCGGCTGATAGACCAGGAAGAATTCTTCCTTGTGCAGGGCCTGCTGTAGGTGAGCTTCAAGACTGAGTGCGCCGATATGTGGGCGATCGCCGATCTCGTGCTTGAAAAGCAACCTTCGGTGACCCGTCTGGGATCGGGCGAGACGCTGTGCCTGCAGTGCAGCGCCAAGCAAGGCCTCGGCATCCTGTGCATCATCCGGAAATACGCTGGCGCCAGCAGTGAAATCGATATAGACCTCTTCCCCTGCAATCCATTGAGTCCTGGCCAGAGAAGAGAGCCACTGCTGGCAGAGCTGCCGCGGTTCTGCCGAATCCGAAAGAGGAATCGCCACGCCGAAGCTGCCGGCCTCCAGGCGTCCCAGAAGAGCCTGGCTCGGCATGCACTGTCCCAAGCGTCGTGAGAACAGCACCAGAGCCTGATCTCCCGCCCGAATGCCCAGGGCTTCGTTTATCCGGTGCAAACGGCTGATATCCAACACCGCCACCAGCCAGCGTGCGTCGGGCGCCTGGGAGAGGCGTTCGCCCAACAGGCCGAGAAAGCAATGGCGCTTGGGCAGCCCTGTGAGCTCGTCATGAGCTGCCAGGTAAAGCGCCTTGTCTTCAAAGGCGCGCAATGACGTGACGTCCTGGAAGGCGCCGACCAGACAGTGCTCATGCGCGCCGCTCTGATCGACGCTTTGCAGGCGCAGAGTACGCTCCAGGTTGCCCTGGCCAAGGGTAAGCTCTAGATCTAGACCTTCGCGATTCTGGCTGGCGACGCTGAGAGCGGTTTCCAGGCGCTGCCTGTAATCTGGGGTGACCAACGCTTTCAATTCCGCGACGCAGGCAGGCAGGGACGGCCACCCCAGTAGCTCGGCAGCCCCTTCCGACCATTGCAGGGCGCCGCTACGCACATCCATCTGCCAGAAGCCCAATCGAGCCAGCTTGCAGGCGCTGGCCTGCTCCAGCTGTGCTTCGCGTAGCGCTCGCTCACGTGCGGCACCGCTCAGCGCGTAGCGAACTCTCTCGGTGAGCAGCGGCAGGTTGATCGGCTTGGTCATGAAGTCGGTTGCCCCCGCCTCGAAGGCGGGATTGATCGAGCCGACGTCGTCGTGGCCGGTCAGCATCAGCAGCGGGACGTGCTGTCCCATGTAACCTACTTGGCCGCTGCGAATGGCGCGCAGCGTATCGAAACCGTCGAGACCGGGCATGCCGACGTCCACCAATACGAGATCTGGCGCATGCTGGCTGAAGGCCTCAAGCCCCTGCCGACCATCGGCGGCGAGCACGACACGATAACCTTTGCGCTGCAGGCCGGCAGCTATCAGCAGCCGGATGGTGGGGTCGTCATCGATGACAAGGACGCTGGGTACGCCCTGATCGTACGTGATGGGGTCGTTCGCCTGGGGGGCGCTATGTCGTGAAAGGGGAGTGGTGGTCGGGTCGAGTCCGCTTGATTCGATCATGTGCTTTCCCCACGCCGGTAGCGCACTCGCCGTGCGCCGGAACGGATCGTGCGCCTCTGTCGAGTCGCCGTCTGTGGTTCCATCGTCAGACATTCGCGGGAGAACGACAACAGAGCCGTTTAACGGATCCGTCAACCTAGTCAAGCTTCAGGGGAACGGTGTGCGAGACGTGTCCAGGGTGTGGCGCCCGAGCGTGCTTGATCACGTCGGGCGCCTCTTGCGGTGGGGGAGAATCGGGTGATGCTCCGGCGGCTAGAATCGTCCGGCCAGGCGCCGCCGGGTGAGCTCGGCGTAATCGGCCAGGATGGCGGCGGCCTCGGTTACCTGGACGCGCTCCACCGGTTCTTCATCGTCATCCTCCCCGCGTGCGTCGATCAGCTCTTCAAGCGGCTCCATTCCCAGGGCTTGGCGACGCCGATTCTCTACCGACAACTGCTCGGCATCACGCGCTTCCACTTCACGCTGACGCTGCTCGCGGTCGAGACTGACACTGGTGTGCTCTTCGCGCATGCGGCGTGCCAGTTCGACCCGCTCCTGAAGGTAGACGAAGTTGGGATGCGAGTCGGCCCGCTCACGATGACGTGAACGCAGGGTCTCGAGATACTCCCAAGGCTCGCCGTAGTGGCGGTACTGCACGGCTTGCACGGTGTCCCACTCAAGGGCATTTTCCAGGCTGCTCTCGCCGATACGCTCAGGATCGACCATGTCGGGGAAAAGGATGTCGGGCTCGACCCCGCGATGCTGGGTGCTCTCCCCTGAGATACGGTAGAACTTGGCGCGGGTCAGCTTGATTTGACCGTGGCTCAGGTCGTTCAGGGTCTGGACGGTACCCTTGCCGAAGGTGGAGCTGCCCAGCACGAGACCACGGCCGTAGTCCTGGATGGCACCGGCCAGTATCTCCGACGCCGAGGCCGAGAGGCGATTGACCAGCACGGCCAGCGGACCGTCGTAGAGCGTGCCGGTTTCGGTGTCGCCATAAAGATTGATGCGGCCGCGTGCATCGCGGACCTGGACGGTGGGGCCGCGGTCGATGAAGAGGCCGAGCAGGGAGTTGGCTTCCTGCAGTGCACCCCCGCCGTTGTTGCGCAGATCGAGCACCAGGCCGTCGATGCCTTCCCCCTTGAGACGCTCGACCTCACGAGCTACGTCTCGCGTGGTGCTGCGAAACTCTTCCGCGCCGGACTGCCAGGCATCGAAGTCGACATAGAAGGTGGGGATGTTGATGACGCCGATGCGCTTAATGCCGTCTTCCCGCTCGACCTTGATGATTTCGCCCTTGGCCGCTTGATCTTCGAGATCGACCGTGTCGCGTGTGATCTCGACGGTGCTCGAGCGAGTCATGTCCACGGCTTCGGCCGGGACGACCTCGAGGCGCACCACGGTCCCCTTGGGGCCGCGGATGAGATCGACCACCTCGTCGAGGCGCATGCCCACCACGTTGACGACGTCTTCGTCTTCCTGGCCTACGCCAACGATGCGGTCGGCAGGTTCCAGTACGCCGGCACGGTCTGCCGGACCGCCGGGCACCAGGCTGGTGACTTTCACGTATTCGCCATCGGACTGCAGCATGGCGCCAATGCCTTCCAGCGACAGGCGCATCTGAATGTCGAACGACTCGCCCTGGCGGGGAGAGAGGTACTCGGTGTGCGGGTCGATGCTGCTGGTCACCGCGGCCATGAACAGTCCGAAGACGTCTTCACCATTGGTCTGGCGCAGGCGAGAGAGCTGGCCTTCATAGCGCTGACGCAGGTTGGCCTCGATCTGCTCATCGTCCTGCCCGCTGATATCCAGCGTCAGAGCAGCGTTCTTGAGTCGCTTGAACCACAGCTCGTCGAGCTCGTCTTCGCTGGTGGCCCATTCTGCCTCGCGACGGTCGAGATCCAGGCGCATGTCGCTTTCGTAGGTAAAGTCGAGCCCATCGTCAAGGGCATCGAGCAGCCACTCGAAGCGGTGCTCGGCGCGGTCGTGATAGCGCTGATAGAGTTCGTAAGCCGGTAGCAGGTCGCCTTCGAAGATGATGTCGTCAATACGCGTTTCCAGATGCCGGAATTCATCGACATCGCTCTCGAGCAGAAAAGCACGCTGGCCATCGAGTATTTCAAGGTAGCGCTGGAAGGCCAACTGCGACCAGTCATCGTCGAGAGGAGTCTCGGCGTAGTGGCCGTAACGCAGCGATTCGGCAACTTCCAGGGCGGCCTGCCGCTGGGCGTCGTCGGGTTGGATCTGGGCTAGCGCCAGTTGAGCGGACGACAGCAGCATCACCAGCGTCAGGAACGCGGTGTGCCGAAGAACGACTAACAGGCTCATCAATGAAGCACCCCTGGTTTCGTGTACACTTCCTTCCCTAGACAAGCGTATGGCGCATGAGTTGCCAAGGCAGACACCGCATTGTAGCAGCTCTGGCGTCAACCACGACCCCTGATGAGGATCCTCATGTCTCGGGAAGCCCGTCTCGAGCGTCTGCTCGAATTTCTGCATCGTTCCCCCTCTCCCTGGCACGCTGTGGCGTCCATGTCCGAACGGCTCGACGCCGCCGGATTTCGTCGTCTCGACGAGAGCCAGACATGGCAGCTCACTCCCGGTGAGCGGTTCTACGTAACCCGTAACGACTCGTCGATCGTGGCGTTCCAGCTCCCCCGTGACGGCCTCGAGGCGCTGCGCATGATCGGGGCCCACACCGATAGCCCGGGGCTGCGCTTGAAGCCCAATGCGGAACGGCTTTCGGCGGGCTGGTTGCAGCTCGGCGTCGAGCTTTACGGTGGCGTGTTGCTGTCACCTTGGTTCGACCGCGAATTGGGCCTGGCCGGCCGTGTCCATGTGCGACACCCTGACGGCCGTATCGAGGGTTTGCTTCTGCATGTGGACCAGCCTGTCGCCATCGTTCCCAGTCTGGCGATTCATCTCGACAGGGAAGTCAACAACGGTCGGCCGATCAATGCCCAGACCCAAATGCCGGCCGTTTTCCTGCAGGGTGGTGAAAATGGTGACCTCCGGCGTTTGCTGCTCGAGTGGCTGGAGCAGCAGCACGGTGTTGCAGGATGCGAGATTCTCGACTTCGAACTCGGTCTGCACGACGTCCAGCCGCCGGCGCTGGTGGGCGTCAAGCGCGAACTGGTCGCCAGCGCGCGTCTCGACAACCTGCTCTCCTGTTTCATCGGCCTCGAGGCGCTGCTGGAAAGCGATGGTAGCCAGGGCGTGGTGCTGGTAGCCAACGATCACGAGGAGGTTGGTAGTGCCAGTGGCTGCGGCGCGCAGGGGCCATTCTTGGGTGACGTGCTCAGACGAGTCAATGCTCAGCTCGGCGAACCGGGAGACGAGGGATTCATTCGTCTGATCCAGGCATCACGCATGATCTCCTGCGACAATGCTCATGCGCTGCACCCCAATTTTACCGACAAGCATGACGCTGCCCATGGTCCTGCGCTCAACGGTGGGCCGGTGATCAAGGTCAATGCCAATCAGCGATATGCCACCAACAGTGCGACAGCGGCGCTGTTTCGCGACCTGTGCCGCGAGGCGGACGTGCCGGTCCAGACCTTCGTCACCCGCGCCGATATGGGCTGCGGCAGTACCATTGGGCCGATTACTGCCACAGAGCTCGGCGTACCGACCCTGGATGTGGGCGTGCCGCAGTGGGCCATGCACTCCATACGTGAGACGGCAGGCAGCCTTGATGTGGAGTTCTTGACCCGGGCGCTGGTCGCCTTTGCCAATCGAACGCAGCTGGCGTAATCGCTTCCACGAAAAACCCGGCGCCAAGGCGCCGGGTTTTTTTCGATCTTTGGTGGCTACGCCCTGATTCGAACAGGGGACCCCATCATTATGAGTGATGTGCTCTAACCAGCTGAGCTACGTAGCCAATCAACGGGGGCGAAGTTTACGGATTCACCCTCGTCAGGTCAAGAGCGAAGGTTACACATTGAAGCGGAAATGAATGACGTCGCCGTCCTTCACTACGTATTCTTTGCCCTCCAGACGCCACTTGCCGGCATCCTTGGCGCCCTGTTCACCGCCAAGTGCGACGAAGTCGTCGTAGGCGACCACTTCGGCACGGATGAAACCCTTCTGGAAATCGGTGTGGATCACGCCGGCAGCTTCGGGGGCGGTGGCACCGATCTTGACCGTCCAGGCGCGCACTTCCTTGACTCCGGCGGTGAAGTAGGTCTGCAGTCCAAGCAGCTTGTAGCCGGCACGGATCACGCGATCCAGCCCGGGTTCTTCCATGCCCATCTCGCTGAGGAACATGGCGCGCTCTTCATCGTCCAGCTCGGCGATTTCGGATTCGAGCTGGTTGCAAACCGGCACCACCACGGCACCTTCCTCGGCGGCGATTTCGTTGACGATGTCGAGATAGGGATTGTTCTCGAAGCCGTCTTCATTGACGTTGGCGATGTACATGGTCGGCTTCAGCGTCAGGAAGCCGAAGCTCTTGAGCTGGCGCTTGTCGTCATCTTCGAGGCCGAAGCTTCTCAGCGGCTGGCCTTCGGCCAGGTGGGGCTGGATGCGTTCCAGTATCGCCTTGGTGGCGATGGCCTCCTTGTCTCCCCCCTTGGCCACGCGTACCAGGCGCTGGATGGCCCGCTCAACGGTGTCGAGATCGGCCAGCGCCAGCTCCATGTTGATGATTTCGATGTCCGCCCGCGGGTCGACCTGATTGGCGACGTGAATGACGTTGTCATTGTCGAAGCAGCGCACCACGTGGGCGATGGCCTGAGTCTCGCGGATGTTGGCCAGGAACTTGTTGCCGAGCCCTTCGCCCTTGGAAGCGCCTGCCACCAGGCCGGCGATGTCGACGAATTCCATGGTGGTGGGAATCACCTTCTGCGGACCCACGATCTCGCTCAGCTTGTCGAGTCGCGGGTCGGGCATCGGCACGATACCGACATTGGGCTCGATCGTGCAGAAGGGGAAGTTCTCGGCATCGATGCCGGATTTGGTCAGGGCGTTGAAAAGAGTCGATTTGCCTACGTTGGGAAGGCCGACGATACCGCAGTTGAAACCCATGGTCTTGTCCTGAATGAGATGGCGAGTGGCGCTCGCGAACGGGCGCTATTCTAGCCCGGCCTGGGAGCCGGTTCAGCCTGAGAAACTGTGCAGCCGACTCATGGCCCGCGCCCAGTCGCCCGAAACGGCCAGGGGCAGCGTTGCCAGGCACTCGTTGAGTGCGCCGCCGATAGCCTCGATTTCCGCCTTTCCGGGGCGCCCCAGGACGTAGTTCGTCACCTGTCGGGAGTCGCCGGGGTGGCCGATGCCGATGCGCAGGCGGTTGAAGTTCTTTTCGCCAAGCGCGCTGATGATGTCGCGCAGACCGTTGTGGCCGCCATGCCCACCGCCTTTCTTGTAACGGGCGGTGCCGGCGGGAAGGTCCAGCTCGTCGTGGGCCACCAGCAGCTCTTCGGGGGCGATCTTGAAGAATTGACAGAGTGCTGCCGTGGCGCCACCGCTGCGGTTCATGAAGGTGGTGGGCTCGAGAAGATGCAGTTCGTGGCCGTCAAGGATGACCTTGGCATACAGGCCGAGAAACTTCTTCTCGGGGCGCAGTTCGGTGCCGGCCTGGCGCGCCAGGATCTCCACCAGCCAGGCGCCGGCGTTGTGGCGCGTGGCAGCGTAATTGTCACCGGGATTGCCCAGTCCGATGATCGCCTTGACCTGGGACATGCGGTTCTCCAAACAAAAACAAGCGCCGCAGCGCTTGATCGGGTTGGTGGGGCTGCCCGTTGGCAGCCCCCCCCCCGCGCCGTACTATGCGCTGCCTTAGCCTTACTAGCCTTAGCCGTCTT
>NZ_JAFIFK010000028.1 GCF_020832045.1 Halomonas sp. | reverse complement strand
TTCGGCCATAGCGACATGCATCGGCGTCAATTCATGAAGCTGGTGGGTGGCGGCACGATGGCCGCTGCCTTGGCGAGCATTCTTCCACTCAGTGCGATCAAGGCCGCCGCCCAGGAGAGCATGGGGCCTCTGGAAAAGCCTCAGCTCGACATCGGCTTCATCCCCATCACCTGTGCCACGCCGATCATCATGGCCCATCCGATGGGTTTCTATGAGCGCTACGGGCTCGACGTCAACGTTATCAAGGCTGCCGGCTGGGCGCTGATTCGCGACAACTCCCTGAACGACCGCTTCGATGCAGCCCATATGCTCACCCCGATGCCCTTGGCCATGACGTTGGGTGCGGGTTCCAGCACGCGTCACTTCATCGCCCCTGCCATAGAGAACATCAACGGCCAGGCCATCGTGTTGCGCAACGACCACCAGGACAAGCGTGATCCCGAGAAATGGCGCGGCTTCACCTTCGGCGTGCCTTTCGAATATTCGATGCACAACTTCCTGCTGCGCTATTACGTGGCCGAACACGGACTCGATCCCGATCAGGACATTCAGATCCGGGTGATCCCGCCCCCCGAAATGGTCGCCAACCTGCGCGCCGGCAATATCGACGGCTTCCTCTCTCCCGACCCCTTCAACCAGCGCGCGGTCTACGAGCGGATCGGCTTCATTCATCTGCTTACCAAGGAGATCTGGGAAGGTCATCCGTGCTGCGCCTTCGCTACCAGCGCGCGCTTCGCCCGCGAGAATCCCAATACCTATGGTGCGCTGCTGCGGGCCATCATCGATGCTACCCAATACTCCTCCGATCCGGCCAACCGCTCCGAGATAGCCGAAGCCATTGCTCCTGCCGCCTATCTCAACCAGCCGGTGACGGTGATCGAGCAGGTACTGACCGGGCGTTTCGCCGACGGCTTGGGCAACGTGCAGAACGTGCCCGACCGTATCGACTTCGACCCTTTCCCCTGGCATTCGATGGCGATCTGGATCCTCACCCAAATGAAGCGCTGGGGCTATATCGACGGCGATGTGGATTACCAGCAGATCGCCCGCGACGTCTATCTCGCCACCGATGCCCGTGAGGTGATGCGCGAACTGGGCTACGACGCACCGGAGGAGAACGCTCGTCAGTTCCAGATCATGGGCAAGACCTTCGACTACACCCAGCCTGAAGCCTATGTCGAAAGCTTCGCACTGAGGAGGAGCTGACATGGATCGCACCACCACTGAATGGAAACTGAACCTCAACACCCGCGCCACGCTGTTGACCGTACTGCTGCTCATCGTCGGTCTGGGGCTATGGGAAGGCCTCAATCGTGCCCCCATACTCGGTGGGGCGGGAGCGGAGCTCAGCGAGTACGAACTCCTGATGGGAGGCGCCGACGAAACGGCGCGAGTACCGCCACCCTCGGCAATTTTCGAACGCGCCTGGGTCGAACTTTCCAACCCCTTCTACGATGCCGGCCCCAACGACAAGGGGATCGGTATTCAGCTTGGGTACTCGCTCTATCGCGTGCTGACGGGCTACTTGATGGCCGCAGCCATCGCCATTCCCGTGGGCTTTCTGATCGGCATGTCGCCACTGATGTACCGTGCATTGAATCCCTACATTCAGGTTCTGCGCCCGATCTCACCGCTGGCGTGGATGCCGCTGGCCTTGTTCATCATTCGCGATGCCGAAGCCTCGGCGATATTCGTGATCTTCATCTGTTCGATCTGGCCGATGCTGCTCAACACCGCCTTCGGCGTGGCCGGCGTACGTGACGACTGGGTCAACGTGGCCCGTACCCATGAGCTTTCGCCACTGAAGACCGCCTTCAAGGTAATCCTGCCTGCCGCTGCCCCCACCATTCTCACCGGCATGCGTATCTCTATCGGCATTGCCTGGCTTGTCATCGTCGCCGCCGAGATGCTCGTGGGCGGCACCGGCATCGGCTACTACGTGTGGAACGAATGGAACAATCTCGATCTGACCAGTGTGATCTTCGCCATTCTGGTGATCGGCGTGGTGGGCATGCTGCTCGACCTTGCGCTCTCGTCGATCGCCCGGCTGGTCACCTACCAGGAGTAAAGCGCCATGAGTCATGCCTTCGTGGAAGTTCAGCAAGCTGCCAAGCGCTTTCCCGGCATCAAGGGCAGTCCCGACCTCACGGTCTTCGAAAACGTCAGTTTCCAGCTGCAGAAGGGCGAGTTCGTTTGCATCATCGGTCACTCCGGCTGCGGGAAGTCGACCATCATGAACGCCCTCGCCGGCCTAGATAGCCTTAGCGAAGGCGCCATGATCATGGATGGGCGCGAGATCGGTGGCCCCAGCCTGAAACGCGGCGTGGTGTTCCAGAACTACAGCCTGCTGCCGTGGCTCACCGCACTGGATAACGTGCGTTTTGGCGTACGCGCTCGCTGGAAGGAGTGGAAAGAGAGTCAGGTTACCGATCACAGCCTGCAATATCTGGAAATGGTCGGTCTGAAGGAAGTCGTCATGCGCAAGCCGGCGCAGCTCTCGGGCGGTATGCGCCAGCGAGTCAGCATCGCCCGGGCATTCGCCACCAAGCCGGAACTGCTGCTGCTCGACGAGCCCTTCGGTGCACTCGATGCACTGACGCGCGGAGTGATTCAGGACGAATTGCTGAAGATCTGGAGCCAGGACCGTCAGACGGTGTTCATGATCACTCACGATGTGGACGAGGCGATCCTGCTGGCCGACCGCATCTTCCTGATGACCAACGGCCCCGAGGCTCGCATCGCCGAAGCCGTGGAGATCGACCTACCGCGGCCGCGCTCGCGTGGCGAGATCGTCAAGCATCCGCATTTCTACACCCTGCGCAATTATCTGGTCGATTTCCTGGTCAACCGCGCCAGTGAACTGCGAACCGCTCCTCAGGATAGGCGCGGCCTGCATTACCCCCGCTCGGTCAACCCCGTTGCCGAGGCAAGCGCCTCGGTTACGTTCCGCAAGGCCGATGCCCAGGCATCTGCCCCACCCAAGCTGGTCACTGTCACTCCCAAGGAGAGCCATCATGGATAAACTCGAGATGCGCCACACCCTGCTCGCCGCCAAGGCCCGCAAGAAAATGAGCTGGGACGAAATCGCCAGCGCCGTCGGCATGTCACCAGTATGGACCGCCTCGGCCTGTTACGGCATGAACAGCGCCGACCATGACGTGGCCCACAAGCTGTGCGACGTGCTGGAAGTGGAAAGCGACGTGGCCGAAGCGCTGCAGGCCTTCCCCACCAAGGCCTGGGACGAGGCGATCCCTCAGGATCCCTTCATCTACCGGCTCTACGAGGTGGTGGGCGTTTACGGCGAGACGCTGAAGGACGTGGTGCAGGAGAAATTCGGCGACGGCATCATGAGCGCCATCGACTTCACCATGGAAATGGACAAGATCGAGGACCCCAAAGGCGACCGGGTGCTACTCACCCTCAACGGCAAGTTCCTACCCTACAAGGCCTGGTAAGCAAGCTCACCTGGCCGCCCCGGGAACCGGGGCGGCCAATGGACAAGAGAGCTGCTCAAAGCCGATAGCTTAGCGACAGCGCACCGTGCACGGTGCCCCCATCCTGCTCCTCGAACTCCTTGCTGCGCCAGATGTGGGCCAGGCTCATCTCCCAACGCTCCCAGGTGAGCGCCACGCCGACAACCGCATCGCCGACCAACTCGCGACGATCGACTGAATGACTGTCGCGTACGGTATTGCCGTCCAACAGCAGGTTATGCGCCACGTAGCGCCCCTGGAGTGCGGCGAAGAGATTCCAGCCGCTGCCCGGCGATGTCGAAACCTGTCGGTAGCCCCCTCGCTCAATGCTCAGAGAGGGCCAACCCATGCTGTTGTCGAGCCCACGACCAAGACGCAGGCCGTAGCCACCGCCGGCCTGAACCAGCAGATTACCGAGCGCCGCCGACAAGCCGGGGCCGTGCTGCATCTCGAGCCACCCCAGCGACAGGTTGTGCCACCAGTGGCGGCGATACCCCACGTTGAGGATGGGCTCATTGCCCAACTGATGGGACCAGCCGCGGGGCCGCTGGCTATTGGTGAAACGATGCACCTCACGTTGCACGCTGTCGGCGGAGGTCATCGGCCCGACGACACCAATATCGAGCTGAAGCGCATCCTCGCGGTGCCAGGCGCCACGCAGCGGCTCTCGTCCATACAGCGCCAGGCCGCCCAGTATCAGGCCGGCGTAGGGACGATCGTCCTCGATCAGGTCGCGACGCTCCACCTCCTCCGGCGTATACATGCGGTAGCTCAGGTGATAGCTGAGGACATCCACCGAGCCGAACCAGCCGCCTGCGATGCGCTGGCTCCAATGCTGAGGAGTGACCGGCTGGGTCCAGAGCAGCTCTACGCCCGAGGTGTAATGGTCGTCGTCGCTGCTGACCATGCCGTCGTTGTCCACCTGCAGTGTCACGACACCCGAACTTGCAAAAACCGGCGACGCCAGCAGACATCCAATGGCAATCCTACCAATGAGACCGCAAATTCCTCTTTTCATGAGGTTCTCTTCCTTGAGTAAGCGAGTAACATTCATGATTGTATGTACTACTCGCGTTCCCGAGCAAGAGGATTCAAACATACCCTTGAATGAAACGATCCTCGTTACCATTGCTCGACGGTGGCTAGCGTGCGCTCCACGCCACTTCGATAGCTACCCCCGAACAGCAGCAAATGGTTGAGCAACGGGTAGAGCTGAAACAGCGCCTCCCGCCGCGGCCAGTCGGCAGGAGCATTATCATCCCAGTAGGCTTCGAAGAAGGCATCGCCAGGCGAACCGAACAGCGTCAGCATGGCCAGATCCACCTCGGGGTAATGGCGGTATACCGCGGGGTCGATGACCGCGGGCCCTTGCGGGGTGTGTAGCACGTTGCCGCTCCACAAGTCGCCGTGTACGAGACTTGCCGGAACGTTCGGGAGCCACGCTTCGAGAGTTTGCGCCACGGCTTCGATGCGCCGACGCAGCTGGTCGTCCAGTAGCCCACGCTGATAACAGGCGCGAGCCAGCGGCAGCAGGCGCCGCTCGCGCTGGAACGCACGCCCGTCCGAGATGGGGGCATTGGGCTGAGGGGTACGGCCACAGGCGTTGTCGCGCGGCCAGCCGTGTTCATCGGCACCGACCGAGTGAAGTTGACGAAGCCCCTCACCCAGAGCAGCTGCCGAGTGCTGCGAGCGCGAGCCGCTCTCCAGCGCCTCCATCACCAGCCAGCCGTCGCCCAGTGCCAGCACCTCGGGCACCCGCAGCGACGTCTCTGCCTCGCGCAGTGCCCGCAATCCATCCGCCTCGCCGGCTAGGCGCTGCGCATCGTCCTGCTTGGCCACCACTGGCCCCTGGCTCGTCTCCAGCCAATAGACGGCCGCTATGTCCCCGCCTCCCAAGCCCCGCAGCCTTCCCTGTGGAGAAAGGCCGTGAGATTCGAGCAGAGCCGTGAGCGCGCGATCCATGTTCCCTCCTTGGGCATTCGGCCATGTCATTACCGCCACCATGCCATGCCCGTGCCCTTGGCGACTATTGCCATAAAAAAGCCACCCCGCAGGGTGGCAAGTGGACACAGCAAGGGCTGGCTGTGATCACTCGGGCAGGAGCACGCTGTCGATGACGTGAATGACGCCGTTGCTCGCCTCGATATCGGCCTGGATCACCGTGGCGTCGTTGATCATCACGCTGCCGTCCATGGTGGTGATGGTAACGTCCTGGCCTTGTACGGTAGTGGCGCTGTCCAGCCCCATTGCATCTTCGGCCATGACGTTACCGGCAACGACGTGATAGGTCAGTACGGCCTGCAACTGCTCGCGGTTTTCCGGTTCCAGCAAGCTTTCCACGGTGCCCTCGGGCAGTGCAGCGAAAGCTTCGTCTGTGGGAGCAAAGACGGTGAACGGGCCATCACCCTTGAGGGTCTCCACCAGCCCAGCGGCTTCCAGTGCAGCAGCCAATGTCTCGAACTGGCCGGCTGCCACGGCAGTATCGACGATATCCTGCTTCTCACCGTGGCTACCGGCTTGAGCGGTACCCGCCATCATCACACCCAAAAGGCCTGCTCCCATCCACTTCATGGCTACCACTTGAATCGTTTTCATCAGGGTATTTCCTCAAAGGTGAACGTAGTGGGTGAAGCGCCGAGTGCGACACACCCTATACATAGACTATATCTTGTATAATTTTTGGACAAGTATTTTTTGTTATGCAACTTGGGTGGACTCAAAGGCTGACGCTGGCAGCCAGGTGTGGCAAAAACAGGGGGCTAAATACGGAAGCCGTCCCCGCCTGGAATCGGGCATGTTCAACCAGCTGAGATCGTGACAAGGAGAAAACGATGTACAAGCTTGCCTTCTTCGTACCGCTGGAAGATGTCGAAGCCGTCAAGGAAGCCGTGTTCGTCACCGGCGCCGGGCGCATCGGCGACTACGAGGCGTGCTGCTTCGAGACCCGTGGCACCGGCCAGTTTCGTCCACTCGACGGCGCCAGCCCGCACATCGGCCAGGTCGGCGAGCTGGAAAAAGTCGAAGAAGTGAAAGTGGAGATGGTGTGCCAGGATGAGCTGATCCATGACGCCATCGAGGCCCTGCGGGCCGCACACCCCTACGAAGAACCGGCCTTCGACGTGTGGAGACTGGAAACCTTCTAGTCGTATAGACCGAGCTCGGGCATCAGCCCACCGAGACGCCATGATGGCCGGCCAGCGCCTCGCGGTAGCGGGCATAGGCCGTCTCGTAGGCGCGCACACTGGCCGCCTTCGGCTCAGCCAGCGAGGCCGCGTCGAGATGCACCAGACGCTCGCACAGAGCGTTCAACGAGAGCTCGCGGCGCTCGCACCAGGCTGCCTGCAGCGCCGCCCCCAACGCCGCGGCATCCGTTACCTGGGGGCAGATCACCGGAGTCGCGGTCACGTCGGCGACCATCTGGCGCCACAGCGGGCTTCTCGCTCCGCCGCCGATGAGGCGAATCTGGCTTGCCTCGGCCGCCAGTGGCCCGAGCAGTTCGAGGCCGTAGCGCAGGCCGAAAGTCGCACTCTCCACCACCGCCCGGCACAGGTTGGCCTGGGTCAGGTTGCGGCTGTCGAGCCCCAGGAAGCTGGCCGTGGCGTGGGGCAGCGCCGGCACCCGTTCGCCATTGAAGAACGGCAATACCGTCACCCCCTCGGCACCTATGGGGGCCGCGGCCAGGCGCTCGCCGAAAGCCGCCAGGTCGAGACCGAACAGCTCGCGCACCAGGGTGCTGGCCGATGTCACGTTCATGGTACAGATCAGCGGCAGCCAGCCGCCGTGGCTGGCGCAGAAATTGGCGACCATGTCGCTCTCAGCGCGCACCGGCTGAGGCGAATAGGCGCATACCGTGCCCGAGGTTCCGAGGCTCAGAGTGACGATGCCCGGAGCGATGTTACCCGTGCCAATGGCACCGAGCATGTTGTCGCCCCCGCCGCTGGCCACGATCACGTCGGATGACAGCCCGAGCTCGCGAGCGAGCTCGGGGCGCAACGTACCGGCGGGCTCGCGAGAGTCGATCAGACGTGGCAGGACGCTCTCGGGGTCGAGTTCCGGGGCGATCTCGGCGAAGACGTCGTAGCGCCAACGGCGTGTGCGGGTGTCGAAGTAACCGGTACCCGAGGCGTCGCCCGCCTCGGCCACCTTCTCACCGGTCAGCCAGAAGTTGAGGTAGTCGTGGGGCAGCAGTACGGTGTCGATTCGGCGGTAGGCGTCGGGACATACTTCACGCAGCCAGGCGATCTTGGAGGCGGTATAGCCGGTCTGTAGCACCAGCCCCAACCGTTCAAGGCATCCCGACGAGCCGCCCAGGCGCTCCACCAGTGCGGCGTTGTGCACGGCCGTTTCGGTATCGCACCACAGCTTGGCCGGATGCACCGGCCGACCCTCGGCGTCGAGCGCCACCATACCGTGCTGCTGGCCGGACACGCCGATGGCACGAATCGCGCGGCGCTCGACACCTGCCCGCCCTGTGGCTTCCTCGAACGCACCGCGGAAGGCCTCGACCCACTCCTGAGGCTGCTGTTCCCTCCGCCCGTTCTCGCCCTCTACCAGTCGGTGCGGGCGACTCGCCTCGCCGAGAATCGCCTCGCCGTCGATGTCGACGACCACCACCTTGGTGCTCTGGGTTCCACAATCCACCCCGATGTACATCACTCCGCTCCTTGCCCTTGCTCCCCGGTCAGGGTTTCAAGGGTAGCGCGCGCGCCGCGCTCGTGCAGGCTCTGCAATGCGGTCAGGTAAGCTTCGCGGAAACGATCGTTCTCGATCAGGTCGCCGAACAGCTCGCGGTTGTCGATGAAGGCCGTCGGTCGCGTGCGGTTCTCGGCGGCCAGGGCCACCAGCTCGTGTTTGTGACGGTCGACCACCGCGATGGGCTCGCCCTGCTCGTCAACACCTTCGGCGTAGCGCGCCCAGCTGGCAACCACCGCTGCGCTACGGTGGATCTCGCCACCGCTTGCAAGCTGTTCGCGAATCACCGGCACCAACCACTTGGGAATACGGTCGGAGCTCTCGGCGCACAGCCGCGCCAGGGTGTCCTTGATTTCGGGGTTAGCGAAGCGCTCGATCAGGGTCAGGCGGTACTGTTCGAGATCCACGCCGGGCACCGGCGCCAGGGTCGGGCTGCCCTCGTGGCGCATGTAGCCGAGCAGAAAAGCCACGAACAGCGGGTCGCGACACACCTCGTGAGCATAGCGGTAACCGGCCAGGGTGCCGAAGTAGCACAGCGCCTGGTGGCTGGCGTTGAGCAGGCGTAGCTTCATCAGCTCGTAAGGCTCCACTTCCTCGACGACCTGAACGCCGACCTGCTCGAATGCCGGCCTGCCGTGCGTGAAACGATCCTCAAGAACCCATTGCGTAAAGGGTTCGCACACCACCGGCCAGGCGTCATCAACGCTGAATTTTCGAGCCAGTTCGGCGATATCGAAGGGCTGGGTGACCGGCGTGATACGGTCAACCATGGCGTTAGGGAAGGCCACCTCGGCCTCGAGCCATATCGCCAATTCGGGGTCGCGGGCTCGGGCGAAGGCAATGAACATTCGCTTGGCGACCTCGCCGTTGCCCTGGATGTTGTCGCAGGACATCAGCGTGAACGGCGCCAGACCACGCGCACGGCGGCGGGCCAGCGCCTCCACCACCAGGCCGAAGGTGGTGCGTGGCGCTTCGGGATGATCGAGGTCGTGGCGAACCTCGGGGTTGTCGAGGTCAAACTCCCCGCTCACCGGGTGGAAGTTGTAGCCGCCTTCGGTGACGGTCAGCGAGACGATGCGAATAGCGGGGGCGGCCATGCACTCGATGACCGCCTCGGAATCGTCGGCGGCGTAGAGGTAGTCGAGCATGGCGCCGATCACTCGCGGTACTCGCTCACCGTTGGGATGCTTGACGACCAAGGTGTAGAGGTAGTCCTGCGCTGCCAGCGCCTCCTGCATGCGCCGGTCGCCGGGCATCACACCGACGCCGACGATGCCCCAATTCAGCGCCTCGCCGCGGTTCATCAGTTCATCGATGTACATGGCCTGGTGGGCGCGATGAAAACCGCCGACACCGATGTGCACGATGCCCGGCGTCACCTGTCGGCGATCATAACGCGGCACGGCCACACGCGGGTCGAGGTGTGAGAGCGAAGCGTTGCTGAGAGCAGGCATGAGGGCACTCCTTGCCGCAAGCGGCAATAAACGGGAAGGTGAGCGAAGCCTAGAGGCTAGCGCCAGGTGATATCCGGTGTGACGGACTCGCGCTTGATCAGCCGGGCGTTGAGCATGTCCTTGAGGCGCGCCTTGTCGATGGCGCTCTCGTGGTCCTGGCCCATGCCCAGCCAGCGCTGGATCAGGCGCGCTTCGAGCACCTCATCGGCGACCTCGAGGAACAGCGTCATGTCGAATAGCGGACGCAGATCGCGCCACGGATCGCGATCGAGCAGCAGGTAGTTGCCCTCGACGATGACGATACGGTGCGCCAAGGTGATCAGCCGGCCGCCGGCCCGGGCCAGGTCCAGCGGGCGATCGAACACCGGCACCGCCACGGTTTTATCGGCGCGGCGAATGCGCTCCAGATCGTGCTTCAGACCCTCGGGATCGAAGGTCTCCGGGGCGCCCTTGATCGGCAGTTGGCCCAGCGGCTCGAGGATGGCGTTGTCGAGGTGGTAGCCATCCATCGGCACCACGGCGGAAATTCCCCCCTGGCGCTCATTGAGTTCGCGACACAGCCACTCGGAGAGGAACGACTTGCCCGCCCCCGGCGGCCCGGCCAGGGCGACGATGAAGCGTTGCCGGTTCTCGGCGGCCTCCAATAAACGCACCGCCATGTCATGAATATTCGGATTCATCATTGCTCTCGCCAGGTAAAAAATCGCCGAGCGAGATGAAGCGCAAGGCGCACGGAGCACAGGAACCGGAGCATATGGGGTATATGTGAGGATTCCGCGCACCGCGCAACGCAGCGATTCGCTCGCGCAGGCATTTTTTTCAGCTCATCCAATTACCGCCGTCGACGTTTAGGGTTTGAGCGACCATGTATTCGCTATCGCTTGAAGCAAGAAACACCGCAGCTCCGGCATAATCTTCAGGCTTGCCCATGCGTCCGACAGGCACCGCCTCACCCACCAGACGCTTCTTCTCGCCCAGCGGACGATTTTCATAACGGGCGAACAGTGCATCGACCTCGTCCCACATGGGCGTGTTGACCACACCCGGGGCGATGCCGTTGACGCGAATGCCATGCTTGACGAGATCGAGCGCGCAGGACTGGGTCAGGCTGATCACCGCGGCCTTGGTGGCACAATACGTGCTCACCAGCGCTTCGCCGCGACGCCCCGCCTGGGAGGCCATGTTGATGATCGCCCCTCCCTCGCCGCGCGCCACCATCTGCCGGGCCACCGCCTGCAGAGTGAAGAAGAGCCCCCTGGTGTTGACGGCGAACTGACGGTCGAAGCTCGCCTCGCTCACCTCCAGCACCGGGGCCATGTCGAATACCGCAGCGTTATTGACCAGGATATCGATGGCCCCGAGGTGCTGCGTTACCGCCTGGACCATGGCCTGGATGGAATCGACATCGCAGACGTCCAGGCGCACCCCCATGACGCGGTCGGCACCCAGGGGGCGCAGCTCCGCCGCGGCCTCTTTCACCGCGGCCGCGTCAATATCGGCCACGGCCACCCGTGCTCCTTCGGCGAGATAGCGCTCGGCGATGGCCAGGCCGATGCCCCGCGCGCCACCCGTTATCACGGCGACCTTGCCTTGCAGTTTCATCTTGGGCCTTCCTCGTTGGTTTCATTCGTGGCCGCCTTTGCACCGGCACGTCGCCGTTCACGCCAAAGCTGAATCAAGGTCTCGAGGCCACGCATGGCCGGTAGCACCCGCCACGCCCCGGCCTCCAACAGTCGTGCGGCATGGCCCTCCTCGATGTGGCTGGCACCGGTGAAACCGATCACCGTCATGCCTGCAGCATGGGCCGCCGTGACGCCGGAAACGCTATCCTCCACCACCAGGCAGTCACCCGGCGCCCGTCCCATTCGCCGTGCCGCCAGCAGATAGAGGTCGGGCGCCGGCTTGGGCCGTTCGACTTCGTCGGCGGTGAACAGCGGCACCTCACCGAGCCGGGCGTCGAGCCCGGTGACGGCCAGCGAGGCCAACACCCGCCGACGGCGACTGTTGGAGACGATGGCCAACGGCAGTTCGATGCCGGCCAGGGCATCGGCCACGCCCTGTACCGCACGCAATTCCTCGGCCAGGCGCGCCTCGATGGCGCTGTCGATACGCTCCAGCGCGTCGTCGGGCAACCGATGCGCACTCTGCCGCTCCAGTTGCGCAAGAATTGCCCCGGTGGTCATGCCAAGCGCCTGGCGCAGGGCGACATCCTCGGGAATGTCCGGCAGCAGCTGGCTGAGCTGCCGCGCCAGGGTCGCCTCGGCAATCACCTCGCTGTCCACCAGCACGCCGTCACAGTCGAAGATCAATGTTTCCATGCCAGCCCCGCTCATAGGCCGCCCGCCGCGGCCGGTGCACGATTGTCCTGACGGTTGAGCCCGGCAAGGGGGTGCCGGGCGAGGCTCGGCAACGCCAGGTCCTTGGCATCGAACAGATGCGCGCAGTCGCGCTCGAAACCGAAGCGCAGCATGTCGCCGACCCGGCTATCGACGTTACCGTCGGCGCTTACGGTGACTAAGGTGTCCTGCATGCGCACGTAGAGCGAGGTCACCCCACCCAGGCGCTCTATCACCTCGATGCGACCCGAGAGCGGCCCTTGCGGGTCGATCTGCAGGTGCTCGGGGCGTATACCCAGCGTCAGCGAGTCATCGCCAAGGTCGCTGCCGTCCACCGGCACCGTGCAGGTGTCGCCGTCCGGCAGGCGCACCTCGACGCCGGTGGCAGCGGCGCTCACTCGCTTCACCTCCAGGAAGTTCATCTTCGGCGAGCCGATGAAACCGGCCACGAAGCGGTTGCGCGGGTGGTGGTAGAGCTCCATGGGCGAGCCCACCTGCTCGACCACGCCGCCCTGAAGCACGACGATCTTGTCGGCCATGGTCATGGCCTCGATCTGATCGTGGGTGACGTAGATCATGGTGGCGTCGAGCTCCTCGTGCAGACGCGCCAGCTCGATGCGCATCTGCACCCGCAGCGCCGCGTCGAGGTTGGAGAGCGGCTCGTCGAACAGGAAGATTTTTGGATTGCGCACGATAGCACGCCCGATCGCCACCCGCTGGCGCTGCCCACCGGAGAGCGCCTTGGGCTTGCGTTCGAGCAGCGGCTCGAGCTGCAGCACCGAAGCCGCCTCGCGCACCTTGCGCCGACGCTCTTCCTTGGGCACGCCGGCAAGCTTCAAGCTGAAGCCCATGTTGTCCTCGACGGTCATGTGCGGATAGAGCGCATAGCTCTGGAACACCATCGCCAGGCCGCGCTCGGCCGGACCGACCTCGTTCATACGCTGCCCATCGATCAGGATGTCACCCGAGGTGGCACTCTCGAGCCCGGCGATCATGCGTAGCAGGGTCGACTTGCCGCAGCCGGAGGGGCCGACGAAGACCACGAACTCGCGGTCGTTGACCTCTAGGTCGACGCCCTTGATCACCTCGGTAGCCTCGAAGCGCTTGACGATGTCATGCAGGTGTAGCGTTGCCATGGGAACCTCGTTACTTGACGGCACCGAAGGTGAGACCGCGAACCATCTGCTTCTGGGTCAACCAACCGAAGATCAGGATCGGCGCGATCGCCATGGTGGAAGCGGCGGAGAGCTTGGCCCAGAACAGCCCCTCGGGACTCGAGAACGAGGCGATGTAGGCGGTGAGCGGCGCGGCGTTGGAAGAGGTCAGGTTGAGGCTCCAGAATGCCTCATTCCAGCTCAGGATCACCGACAGCAGACCGGTAGAGGCGATGCCGGGCAGAGTCAGCGGCAGCAGCAGATAGACCACTTCCTGAAAGGTGCTCGCCCCGTCCATGCGCCCCGCTTCGAGGATGTCTCGCGGCAGATCCTTGAAGAAGGTGTAGAGCATCCACACCACGATCGGCAGGTTCATCAGGGTGTAGACGATGATCAGTCCGGTACGGGTGTCGAGCAGGCCCAGGTCGCGGAAGATCAGGTAGATCGGCACCAGCACACCCACCGGCGGCAGCATCTTGGTGGAGAGCATCCACAGCAGCGTGGCCTTGGTGCGTCGCGTGGGCAAAAACGCCATGGCGTAGGCAGCGGGAATGGCGATGAGCAGCGCCAGCACGGTCGAGCCGAAGGCCACCACCACGCTGTTCATGGCGAACTTGAAGTAGTCGGCCCGGGCCTGCACGGCCACGTAGCTCTCCAGCGTCGGGGTGAAGATCAGGCTGGGGTCGGCAATCGCCTCGGCCTCGGTCTTGAAGCCGGTCAGCACCATCCACAGGATGGGGAAGAAGATGATCAGCGCGATACCCCAGCCCAACAGCGTGAGCCAGACCCGCCGCGCTCCGGCGCTGGGCACCAACGGGGTGTGGCGAGTCTTGCTGGTGGGCGTTGCCAGGTGGCCCTCGGCCGGCAGCACCTTGGTCTTGAGTGTGGTCATGAGCGGCTCCTCGCCTCAGTTTTCCAGGTTCCTGGCCACCAACCGGACCAGGAAGATGGCGACGATGTTGGCCAAAATGATCGCGACCACCCCGCCCGCAGAGGCCAGGCCGACGTCGAAGTCGAGCAGCGCCTGCATGTAGATCAAAAACGCCAGGTTGGTGGTGGCGAGTCCCGGCCCACCCGAGGTGGTGACGTAGATTTCGGCAAAGATCGTCAGCAGGAAGATCATCTGGATCATGATCACCACACTGATGGCGCGCTTGAGGTGCGGCAGGGTGATGTAGAAGAACACCGCGATGGGGCCCGCCCCATCCATGCGCGCCGCCTCGACCTGATCGTCGTCGAGAGACTGCATGGCGGTGAGCAATATCAGCAGCGCGAATGGCAGCCACTGCCAGGCCACGATGATGATGATCGAGGTCATCGGCAGCGACGAGAACCAGTCCACCGCCGGCAGGCCGAACACCCCGGCGAGCCATGCCAACACCCCGTTGCTGGGGTGCATCATCATGTTCTTCCACACCAGTGCGCTGACCGTGGGCATGACGAAGAACGGCGAGATGGCCAGCACCCGGGCGATGCCGCGACCGGGAAACTCCTGCTGGAACAGCACCGCCAGCAGCACGCCGCCGACCACGGTGATGGTCAGCACCGAACCCACCAGCAGCAGGGTATTGCCCATGGCGCGCCACAGCGCCGGGTCGGTGAACAGGAATTCGTAGTTCTCCAGGCCGGCGAAGCCGACCATTTCCGGCATCAGCAGGTTATAGCGCTGCAGCGAAAACCAGACGGTCATGCCTAATGGCACCAGCATCCACAGCAGCAGCAGTGTGACCGCAGGGGCCTGCAGCGACAGCGAGCGCAGACCGCCGACGGTACGCCCGGAGGCGCGTGTCTTGCTCATAGCATCACCACGAAAGGTCGCGAGGTTGGCCGCCGGGCACTGCCCCGACGGCAGACGAGTGGCGCGGCTCAGTAGCCGGCGCGCTGCATGGTGCGCGCGGTGGCACGCTGGGCGTTTTGCAGCGCCTGCTCGACGCCGGTATCGCCGGTCAATGCCGCGGCGATGGTCTGGCCCACCTGGGTACCGATCGACTGGAATTCCGGGATGCCTACGAACTGCACGCCGATGTAAGGGCTAGGCTCCAGCGTCGAATCGGTGGGGTCGGCGCTGTTGATGGCGTCGAGTACGAAGCCGGCGAAGGGCGCCTCGCGCTGATAGTGCTCGTTCTGGTAGGTGGACTCACGGGTGCCTGGCGGCACGCTGGTCCAGCCCTGGGTCTCACCGACCAGCTCGATGTACTCCTGGGAGGTGGCCCAGGTCAGGAAGGTCTGCGCGGCCTCCTGATTATCCGAAGAAGCGGGAATGGCTAGCGCCCAGGACCACAGCCAGTGTGCGCCCTTGGGCGTCTCGGCCACCGGCGCCGGGGCGAAGCCGAGGCGATCGGCGACCTGGGATTCGTCAGGGTTGTAGAGTTTGCCCGCCGCCGAGGTGGCGTCGACCCACATGGCACAGTTGCCGCGCGAGAACAGCGCCAGGTTCTCATTGAAGCCGTTGGAGCTGGCCCCCGGCGGGCCGTAGTTGCCGAGCAGGTCGACGTAGAAACCGATGGCCTCCTGCCAGGCCGGCGAGTCGAGTTCGGGATTCCACTCCTCGTCGAACCAGCGCCCGCCGAAGGTGTTCACCAAAGTGGAGACGAAGGCCATGTTCTCGCCCCAGCCCGGCTTGCCGCGCAGGCAGATCCCGGCCAACTGATTGGCAGGGTCGTGCAGTTCGGCGGCCCAGTCGCGCACCTCCTCCCAGTTAGGCTGCTCGGGCATCTCGATGCCGGCTTCCTCGAACAGGTCGGTGCGGTAGTAGAGCATCGAGCTCTCGGCGTAGAACGGCAGCGCGTAAAGCGAGCCATTATGGGAGAGGCCGTCGCGCACCGGCTTGAGTAGGTCGTCCTCCCGGTACGCCTCGGGCAGATCGTCGAGAGCGACCAGCCAGCCAC
Source organism: Halomonas sp. (assembly GCF_020832045.1). Taxonomy (GTDB): domain Bacteria; phylum Pseudomonadota; class Gammaproteobacteria; order Pseudomonadales; family Halomonadaceae; genus Halomonas. The sequence continues at coordinate 44,289 of NZ_JAFIFK010000028.1, read as the reverse complement.
GCTCGGCCCAGATCGGCGCCTCGTAGGTGCCGATGGTCATGACGTCGAACTGACCGCCGTCAGTGGCGATGTCTGTGGTCAGACGCTGGCGCAGCACGTTCTCTTCGAGCACCACCCAGTTGACCTGTATGCCCGGATGGGCCTCCTCGAAGGCGCTGGTCAGGCTCTGCATGATCACCATGTCGTTATTGTTGACCGTGGCCACGGTGATGGTCTCGGCCTGGGCCGCGGTGGCGACGGCGATCGCCAGGCCGGCCAAGGGAAAGGCGTGAGCGAGCTTCATGTCGGGCTCCTGTGTGCTGGGCGTGCCCATGGGGGCGTTGTTGTTGGGTGCCGGGAGTCATTGTTTTGATCATTTACTCAAAATACGATCAAATGATCGGACACGAGGTACAAAAAGGCAAAGCCAAGCCCCTTAGACTTTAGGCTAGGCTAGGTCAAACCAGATCGGGTCAGGAAAGCGCTTCGTTTTCGAGAATGAAGCGGGCGGCGCTCTCGTCGGTGATGAGCCCCTTGAGCCAGCCGCCACGCAGTGCGGCGAGAATCGCCGGCCCTTTGTCGCGGCCACCGGCCAGCGCCACCAGGCTCTGGTCGCGAAACATCTCCAGCGGCAGGCTGGTGACGCGGCGGGTGATCGAGCACTCGATGACGGCGCCGTTGCGGTCGAGCGGCCAGCCAAGCAGCTCGCCCACGGCATTGCGAGAGAGAAGCTCGTCGAGTTCGGCTTCGCTGATAAAATGGTCCTGGAACAGGGTGGCCTGGCGGTCGATGCGCCCCACCCCGATGTAGGCCGCCTCGGCACCCTTGGCGATCTCGACGATGGCCTGGAACAGACGCTGGCCGAGCATCGCCTCCTTCTCCTCCACCGAGCCGGCCACCACCGGCGCCGGCAGCAGGAAGCGCTCACCGCCGGTCTTGTCGGCCAGCACCATCACCCCGTCATAGCGGTTGGCGGAGCCGTCGCGGGCGACATTGCCTACCAGCGAGACGAAGCGGTGCTGGGGACGCTCGATGCGGCTGAGGGCCTCCACCGTGGCGCGTATGGAACGCCCGGTGCCCAAGGACAGGGTCAAGGGCTCTGAACGTTCTATCAGCCGGGCCAGCCGCTCCGCTCCCGCCACCGCCAGGTAGGGGGCGCTGTTCTCGGGGGCTTCCGGGTCGGCCGGCACCACGTCGCAGAACTCGAGCCCGAAGCGCTTGAGAATGGCGTCCGACATTACCATGCAGTTGGCCAGCGGATGGTCGATGTGCACCTTGACCAGCCCCTCCTGGCGCGCCAGGGCCAGCAGCCGCTGCACGCCGGGCCGCGACACCCCGAGCTGGCTGGCAATCTCGTCCTGGGTTCGCCCTCCCACGTAGGAGAGCCAGGCCGCACGCGCCGCCTGGTCCAGTTTCAGCTCGAACTTGTCCACGTTACCCGCTCCTTCTCGGTTGCCTATCAGGCCGATCCCCCCACTTGCTACTCCAAATCAGGCCGAACCAAAGTAGCGTTCACGATCCTCGGCGGTGATGTCGCTGATATGCAGCGGGTAGTGGCCGGCGCCGCGGTCGGTGTAGAAATGACGCAGGGTACGTTCGATGGTGGGAAAGGCCAGTTCGTCCCAGGGAATTTCGTGCTCCTCGAACAACGCCACTTCGAGGCTCTCGGGGCCGGCCGAGAAACTGTCCAGGAGGTCCGCAAGAAAGATCATGTAGACCTGATTGATGTGCGGTAGGTTGATCAGGGTGTAGAGCCCCGCGATGCGAACCTCGGCACACGCCTCTTCACGGGTTTCCCGAGCGGCCGCTTCGACAGTGGTTTCGGCATTTTCCATGAAGCCCGCCGGCAGGGTCCAGAAGCCTTTGCGCGGAGAGATGGCCCGGCGGCACAGCAGCACACGCGAGCCGCTTACCGGCAGGGTGCCGGCGACGATGCGCGGGTTCTGATAGTGGATCGAGCCGCAGGCATCGCACAGGTATCTGGGCCGATCGTCCCCTGCCGGAATCGCGAAACGCACGGTTTGGCCACAGTGGCTGCAGAAGTTCATGGATCTCCCTGGCAGGCTTGACGTCGGCGAAGGCCCCCGGGTAGAAGGAACCAAATCCGATGGAAGCCCCATGTTAGAGAAACTTCGCAAGCGCCTGCAAGCGCACGATCCTCGCCACCTTCGCCTCGACATGCCCCGTGCCGCGGTGCTGATGCCCATCGTCGACCGTCCTGAGCCGACGCTGTTGTTCACTCGTCGTGCGGGGCATCTCAATACCCACAGCGGTCAGGTGGCATTCCCCGGAGGAAAGCGTGAGAAGGCCGATCGCGATTTGCTCTACACCGCCCTGCGCGAGTCCCATGAGGAGATCGCCCTGCCGCCGGAGCGGGTCGAGCTACTAGGGCGTCTGTCGGACGTGATCTCACTGCACGGCATCCTGGTCACGCCCTATGTGGGACTGATACCGCCGGACTTGCCGTTGGTGCCCGACCCCGGCGAGCTCGACGCCATCTTCGAAGTACCGCTGGAGCTGTTCCTGCAGGATCGTCGCCACCACACCGACGTCATTCCGGTGAACGGCCGCCCCTACTACGTACCCAGCTACCACACCCAGGGCCAGGTAATCTGGGGGCTCTCGGCGATGATGCTGGTTGAGCTACTGGCAGAGGGCTTCGAGCGACCCATCAGCCTATTCGATGAACCACCCCATGGGCAGCTATGCTATTTTCCCGAGCGCCTGCTGCGCAGCTCGCAAACCGAGACTCGCCGGCCATGACGCTCGCCACCCAGGAGATTTCGCCTCGCCTATGTCGCTGCTCAACCGACCGGCCTTCGCTGCCAGCACCTTGCCTACCCTGATCGACGCTCTGGTCGAGCAGGGATGGTTCATCGGTGAGAATTTTCTCGACGCCGAGCTGTGCTACGACCTGCACCGTGAACTCGCCCAGATGGCCGAGCGCAACGCGCTGGCTGCCGCAGGTATCGGCCGGGGCGACGAACATCAGCTGCGCCACGACATCCGCGGCGACGCCATTCATTGGCTGGACCGTGAGAGCCTTGCCCAGCGCCGCTACTTAGAGGCCATGGGCGAGCTGCAGCGCGAACTGAACCAGGCACTGTTCCTGGGCCTGTTCGAATACGAGGCGCACTTCGCCCACTACCCACCCGGCGCGTTCTACAAGAAGCATTTGGACAGCTTCCGCGGGCGCGCCAACCGTGTGGTCTCCACGGTAGGCTATCTCAACCCCGACTGGCCGGCGGACGGTGGTGGCGAGATGGTCATCTTCTCCGATGACGACAGTGAGCGCGAAGTGGCCAGGGTGCGTCCTGAAGCTGGAAATTTCGCCTGTTTTCTTGCCGAACGTGTGCCCCACGAGGTGCTGCCGACCCGCCTGGCGCGGGCCAGCATAGCCGGCTGGTTCCGGCGCAACGCCTCGCTGGGCGGCCTGGTGGATCCGGCGCGCTGATGGCAAACGAGATCGAGGCGCTGCGCATGCGCTTGGCCGAGCTCGAATCGAGGGCCAACGAGCTCGACGAGGAGAAGCGCCACTATCAGTGGCTGGCAGAGAGCACCACCGATCTGATCTCGCGCCATGCTCGCGACGGTACCTTCCTCTACGCCTCTCAAGCCGCCCGCAGTCTGCTCGGCTACGAGCCGGAGGAGTTGATCGGCGTGTCGGCCTACGACCTGTTCCACCCCGCCGACCTCGCCGACCTGCTCAATAAGTCGCCGCGGGTCTACTACCACGACGGCTTTTATCAGCATACCTACCGCTTTCGCGCCAAGAACGGGCGCTATGTCTGGTTCGAAACCACCAGCCGTACCCGCCGCGACCCCACCACCGGCGAGCTGATCGACGTACTTTGCGTGTCCCGCGACGTGGGCAGGCGCATTCGTGCCGAGGCCAATCGTGAGCGCCTTGCCCGAGTAGTGGAATCGACTACCGACTACGTGCTGTTCTGTGACGGCGATGAGCGGCTGTTCTACTCCAACGAGGCGGCTCGAAGGCTGCTAGGACTGCCGCGCGAAGGGCTCGATGCCCGGCTCGAGAGGGCCTACACCCCGGCCTCGCTGTCCATCCTGCGCGAGATCGTGCTGCCCGCCGTGACCCGCTACGGCTCCTGGAGCGGCGAGCTGGAGATGCCGAGCCCCAAAGGGCCGGTGCCGGTGCTCAGCGTGGTGCTGGCCCATCGCGGCCCCGGTGCCGAGCCCGACCATCTTTCGTTACTCAACCGGGACATCAGCTTACGCAAGGCCGCCGAAGCCCAGGCACGGCAACATCAGGAGCAGATCGCTCACGCCAATCGCTTGGCCACCAGCGGTGAACTGGCCTCCAACATCGCTCACGAGCTCAACCAGCCGTTGGGCGCCATCGCCAATTACGCCAGTGGCGCCCTGATGCAGCTGCGCGCCGATCCGAACCGTCCTGCCAGCGAACTGGCCCTGCCCCTGCAGCGTATCGACGAGCAGGTACAGCGACTGGCCGAGCGGCTACGCCATATCCGCACCTTCGTACGCAAGGGCCAGACTCGCCCACGCCCGCTGTCACTGGCCGAAGTCGTGAACGCCGCCTGTCGCCTATGCGAATGGCAGTATCAACAGACCGACATCACCCTCGATACCCAATTCCCGACCGCGCTGCCCCGCGTGATGGCGGACCCGGTTGCCCTGGAACAGGTGCTGGTCAACCTGCTGCTCAACGCACTGGAAGCCAGCCGAGAGCAGCCTGCTGCCAGACGGGTCGAGATTCGCGCACGGCGTAGCGGTCAGCGCGAGGTGACCTTCTGCGTCAGTGACCAGGGGCCGGGAATATCCGCCGATGAAGCCCAGGCGATCTTCACACCCTTTCACTCCAGTCGCCCTGAAGGACTCGGCATGGGGCTTGCCATCAGCCGCTCGCTGATGGAGGCCATGGGTGGCAGCCTTGGCCTGGCCGACGGTTCCGATGGCGCCACCTTTATCGGTACACTGCTGACCGAGCCTAGCTCCATTCATCGTAGTCAGCCGCCCCGGAGTGGACCGTGACCCAGCCCAACGCCGCCCCCTGTATCGCCGTAGTCGACGATGACGAGGCACTGCGCGACTCGCTGGCCTGGCTGCTCGATTCCGTGGGCCTGGCCACCCGCGCCTTCGCCGACGGCGAGGCGTTTCTCGCCGCCGACCCCGCAAGCTTCGATGCCGTACTGCTCGATGTCCGCATGCCGGGGCTCTCCGGCCTGCAGGTTCAACAGCGGCAGCTGGAGCGCGGCGACACCGCGCCGGTGATCTTCATGACCGGCCACGGTGACGTGCCCATGGCTGTGGCTGCCCTCAAGGCCGGTGCCTTCGACTTCATCGAGAAGCCGTTCAATCAACAGCAGCTGATCGACGCCGTACAGCAGGCGCTGAGCGAGCATCAACGCCTAAGGGCCGTGAACGAACGCATCGACACCCTGCGTAACTGCTACGATGCCCTGCGCCCCAAGGAGCGTCGGATCTTGGTGCTGGTGGCCGAGGGCCTGACCAGCCGCGAGATCGCCGAGCGCCTCGATGTCAGCGCCAAGACGGTGGACGTCTATCGCTTGCGGAGCATGAAAGCCCTCGGCGCCGGCAATCTGGCCGAGCTGGTTCGCATCTGCGTGGCGCTGGGGCTGGTCGATGCTCTGCCTGGTAACGGCCGGATTGACTGATATGCCCTGGCATAGAGATACTCGGAATCACGACTCGAAGATGGCAGTGGAACAATCAGTCGCAGGGCTAGCGGAACACCATGCGCAACCGCAGGCGCTGTCAATCTTGGTGCCGCGGCAACATCAAACCCATGATCAAAGCGCCATCCTTAGTGTCAATCACCTCGAATCCCTGCCGACGATAAAAGTTGATCGCACGATGGTTATCATCGAGCACTTCCAGCTTGAGATAGCGAAAACGCCTAACTTCCATGATACGGATGATTCCGTCGAGTAATTCGCTCGCAATTCCGGAACCACGCGCTTCCGGCGATACCCACATTAGCGACAGAAACCCGCACAGCGTTTCGACATCATTGCAGTAGAAGGCGGCGATACCGAGCACCTCGCTCTCTCGGTAATGCACCAGCAGCTCAGCCTTATGCAACAGTTTGTCTGCATAGTCTTCCAAGTCGATACCATGGAAAAAATCGCCATACGGACGGTGATGTTCCTCCCGCAATATGGCAGCCAATTCATGAGCCTTCATGATGAGCTTCTCCCACTACAGAACATCCTCATGGACCATTGTGGGGCCAAATCGTAGATATGGGCCTGCTGGCGCAACTGCCCGTGGCTGGCCCCCTTGGGCTCATTAGTGCAGCCGACAAACTGCAGCACGGGCGCCAGAAGCAGGAAATCGAGTCGCCATCGTAATGTCGTCATGAAGTCTCTCCCATCAATTGGTGGTGCGACCCTCGTCAAGACGGCCGCCCTCGATCCGGATTTAGGGGGGTACTCCTTAGCGAATACGAATCGTCGCCATCATCCCCAGCTCCTCGTGCTCGATGATGTGGCAGTGGAAGAGCCAGTCGCCGGGCTCGCGGAACACCATACGCAGCTTCAGGCGCTGATAAGGCGCCAGATTGACGGTATCTTTCCAGGCCAGCCAGGGCGCCTCCTGCCATTCCCCTTCGGCATCGCGGATGGCGATCACCTGGAAATGAATGCCGTGCACATGGAAGGGATGATCCATGTGGGAGTTGTTGAAGACCTCCCACTCCTCCACCTCGCCGACCCTGCCTTCGAACAGAATCTCATCCATGACAAAAGCGCGGCCGTTGATCAGAAAGTCCACCTCGGAGGGCATTGCCGGTTCATCCATCGCGTGGTCAGCCACATGTCCGGGGCCATGGGTGCCATGGTGACTGCCGCTGCCGCCGCCATGGCCGGCATGAGGATCACCGTGGCCGGCATGCGGACCATCATCTCCAGGAGCGTGAGTGTCATGGCCCGGCATCATTTCGGTCAGTTCCACCCTTCGTTGGACTGCCGGCTCACCCAGAGGCTCGACGCGTCCCAGGCGCTCTGGCAGCGAGACGGGGGTATGAATGTCCGAGTCGAGAGTGTGAATCGCCAGCAGGGGCGCCACCTCATCCAAATGGGGCGGCCTGGCGCCCATCCAGCCACGCTCATAGGGGTGACTAGCCAATTGGAAGTATCCCTCGGCCCGCTCGCTGACCCGCACCAGCAGGTCGGCCCGCTCACCCGGGGTGAGCAGCAACTCCTGCAGTGCCTGCGGCCGCTCGATCAGCCCGCCGTCGGTGCCGATCAGGACCAACTCATGCTCATCCAGGCGCAGGCGCAAATAGCGTCCCGCGCAGGCGTTGATCAGTCGCAGACGCAAGGTGGTGCCCGGCGCCACATCGAGCCGGGGCTCGCGCTGACCATTGACCAGCAGCAACTCGCCCTCGCGACCGTTCATCCAGTCCTCGGCGGTGTGGGGTGCGACCTCGCCATTAGCCCGCAGACGCAGGTCGCTTACCACCAGCAAGTGCTCCTCGAGCTCGGCAGGCAGTCCCTCCTCGGCGGGGCGGACCAGCAGCGCCCCCGCCAAACCATGTGCCACCTGCCAGGCCGTGCCCTCGTGAGGATGGGGGTGAAACCAGTGCAGGCCCGCACTTCCTGGTGGAAAGGTATAGCGGTATTGCCGCGACTCACCCGGCGCCACGGCGTCCCAGGGAGCGCCATCGTGCGCCTGCGGTACCGGCACACCGTGCCAGTGCAAGGTAGTCTCCTGCTCCAGTTCGTTAATCAGGGTAATGTCCAACTCATCACCCTCACGCACCTCGATCAGCGGCGCCACCTTGCCGTTGTAGAGCCACAGCCTGGCCTCGAGCTCATCGCTCAGGGGCACGCTATGGGGGCCAGGTGTCAGCACGCTGCGGAAGCGACCGCCACTGCTCAAGTTCACGATACGGGGTAGTGGTTGCAGCGGCTCACCGCCCTTAGGCAAGGCCGCCAGACTGGATGGTGCAGCCCCATTGGGGGGTTGGCGCGACAGGGCATAGCCCATGGTGCCAGCCGTCGACAGCAACAGGCCGCCCAACGCTGAGTAGCCCAGGAATTCACGACGCTTCATTTACTAGTCCTCGAGACATGAACACTCTCACCGCGAATCGATAGTCGCAGTGCCATCAGGGGAAAAGAGGTTCAGGTGCGAGGGGGGCGTTCGATTGGATCCGGCGGCCCGAAAGGGCTGTCGGGAACGGCCCCGAACAAGACCAATGAAGACGCCATGGCGCGGCCGTCCATCGATATCGCGATGGTTCCGCACTGTAGGCAGGGGAGGCAGCAGGGAGACGCTGCGGTGGAGGACGGCTCATCCGGATCGGCCATTTCCCAGGCAACCGGGTGCTCATGCCCGATCAGGCTCTCCAGGCAGGAAGTATCGCCGTGGTGCCCACCGGCAACCACGGGCGGTACGACAACGAGCATCAGGGCCAGCAACAGGCTGGATAGCCAGTGACAGGGAAATCGATGCATGAATGAAGGGACTTCTGAGCCAATGATGATCGAAGTATTTCATGCCCGGGAGAAGGCCTGCAACCTGGGCCCTGCACATAGCTTGGCTGCGAGTAAATCATCCGAGCGCTCCGCGTTCATACCTGACCGAGATCAGGAAACCATGACTTTACCACCTCCCCGGGGCTGGCAGCGCTTGTCTGCCGTTCCTAGCGTGGCGATGATGAACGATAGCACTTCATTGGACCTCAGCCGCTCATGCTCCGAATATTGTCAGTCCTGATCAGCCTGTGCCTGATCCTGTCGTTGTCGGCAGGCTCGACGGCGCTTGCCGGCCTCGACGAAGCTCGCAATATTCCCCATGCCCAGCATCTCGATCAGGAGACGCACCCGGCCTGTGGCCAGACGGCCCATACCAGTGTGGAGGAGTGTCAGGAGAACTGCCTCAGCAGCAGCCACTGCATGAGTGGCGCCATGCCGCTTGCTGCCACGCTCGACGTCTCGGCCATCGCCAAAAGGGCCGTCTCCCTGACAGAGAGCAGACCCGTACCGCCCTGCGCCCTGGACGAACGACCGCCAAGAACTTCCTGATTTACCGCTTGCGAAGCGGCGCCCTGGCGCCGCCCCCGTTTGACGTAAACAGGAAATTCACCATGACCAAGACCGTCCGTTTCTCCTACTCCGTTCAGTCGGGCAGCTTTGCCGTACCGAATTCCAGCTACCGCAACGCACTACTCACGCTCCTGGCCGGCGCCTCCATGTCGATCATGACGCACCAAAGTCTCGCCCATGAAGTCGACGCCACGCATGCTGACCATTCACATGACGCAGCGAGTCACGCTCAACATGGCCATGGCGGATATGAACACCACCATGCCCACCACGACCATGCCAGTGCGAGCGAAGCGACTCACGATCATGGCGGCGATGCTGGCCACTCAGCACATGTCCATGGAAACGAAGCGGACCACGCTGCGCACGATCACGACCATGGCGGCGAAGCAGACCACGCAGCGCATGCCCATGACAGCGAAGCGGACCACGCTGCGCACGCCCATGACCATGCCCGCGAGATCCCCTCGGAGTGGCTTGAACTTGAGAACCCCTTGCCGCTGACCGCCGAGATTCTTGCTGGCGGCCAGCAGATCTACCAGCAGTTCTGCTCGGCCTGCCACGGCCCTTCGGGTCAAGGCGATGGCCTGGCTCCCGCCACGGCCTATTTCGATCCCAGCCCCACCAACCTGGCACTACACGGGCCGTCGCATGGCGCTGCGGAATACGCCTGGGTGATCAGCGCAGGTAACCCGGACAGCGCCATGCCGCGCTTCGCCACGAAACTGAGTGAGACGGAGATCTGGTCGGTAGTGCATTACATTCGCCATGGCCTGGCGAATGAACAAGAGAAACAGACCGCACAACTCCACCAGCACTGACGAAGCCGGGCGCCCAAGGGCGCCCGGTTCATTTCTTGCTTGACGGCATGTCGTCAGACCGCCAGCTCTCGCCAAAGCAGGCTATCGTCCTCTTCCTCTGGCTCGGGCTCCGGCTCCGCAGCTGGGGTCAGCGCGACGACTTCACCACTGGGGTTCTCCAGCAGCTCGCGCAGCATCTCATAGTTCAAGGCAGTTGCCGGTTCTTCGTCGCCCCGCTGCAGCATCGCCAGCGTTTCCATCAGGTTGGCCATGCCGGTTTCCTGTTCGCCCAGCGCCTCGTAGACCTGCACATAGGGCGTGTCGCCATCCCAACCGGCCTTGATCGGCTGGTTGATGAGGTTCACCTGCATGCCCACGGGCACACGATCGAAGATCGACTCGATGTCCTCCGGGAACATACGCACGCAACCGCGGCTGGCACGCATGCCGACGCCGTCAGGCTGGTTGGTGCCATGAATGAGATAGCCCGGAATATCGAGAAGAATGGCGTGCCGTCCCAGCGGGTTGTCCGGCCCCGGCGGCACTACGGCAGGTGCCGTTTCGCCGCGTGCAGCGGCCTCCTCACGCACCGAGCGGGGCGGGTACCAGGCAGGATCCTTGAGCCGCATGGTGGTCTTGGTGATGCCCAGCGGCGTATCGAAACCTTCACGACCGATGCCGATGGGATAGGTCTCGACGCGCGGTGTCTCCCCCTCCCTCGTCGGCGGGTAGTAATAGAGCCTGAGTTCGGCCACGTTGATCACGATGCCCTTGCGCTCTACCGGGGGCAGGATGAAGCGACCGGGAATCAGCACTTCGGTCCCTTCCCCCGGCATCCAGACGCTCACATTGGGGTTGGCGCGGCGGATCTCCTCATAGCCCACGTTGTTTTCCCGCGCGATGTCGAGCAGGGTCTGCTCTTGCTGCGCCTCGACGATGTAATCTTCGCCGATGACGTCGCCCTGCTCGGGCAAGGGGTAATGACCCTTGGGCCACGACTCCTCGTTTCCATTCGCCGACGAATCCTCCTCGGCCCAACTGGTACCGGCCAGCAGAACGGTGGCCAACATGGCCAATCCAAGCGACTGCCAGGCCTTGCGGCGCAGGGCCCAACGGAATCCACGTGCCGTGGGATGATGCTTCATGGCAATTGCCTCTAGCTCTTTCCTATCTTTAGGAAACTAATGAAAAACAGCCCCATGGTAACGATCTCAAGCGAAAATCGACACCACCTGCAGCGTCTTCTTACAGCAGCGGAGCAAACAGATAGGCGCCACGCCCCGCCACTCGGTGCCAAAGCGGCCTGTCGAAAATGTCTTCGCGGGTCATCTGGCGCGACCTGGCAAAATCCTGCTCGAACATCCTCTCGACATCGCTGGCAAAGTCCTGATCCATGATCAGCGCCATCACTTCGAAATTGAGGCGGAAAGAGCGATTGTCCAGGTTCACCGTTCCCACTGCCGCGCCCACGTCGTCGACCAGGAACGCCTTGCCGTGCAGAAAGCCCTCCTGATAACGGTGGATCTCGACCCCGGCATCGATCAGAGGACCCAGGAAGGCATAGGCTGCATAAAACGTCAGCAGGTTATCCGGTCGCTCGGGTATCAGAATCCTTACATCGATGCCATTGAGCGCCGCCAGCTTGAGCATTGCCTGTACCCCTTCATCGGGAACGAAGTAGGGGCTCGATATCCAGATTCGATCACGGGCGGAGTGGATCGCCTGCTGGACCATCAGGCTCGCGGTTTCAAATCGATCCGCAGGGCCGGAGGGCAGGATGAGCGCCGGCACACCATTCGAGGTCGGCTCCGCCGGTTCCCAAGGCAGGTCGGGCACCTCCTCGGTGGCCCAGTGCCAATCCTCGATGAACACCAACTGCAGCGCCAGCGCCGCCGGCCCTTCCAGCTTGAGGTGGGTATCGCGCCAGGGGCCGAGACTCTCATGCCCTTCCCTATACTCATCGCCGATGTTGAAGCCGCCGACCCAGGCCTTCTCGCCATCAGCCACTACTATCTTGCGATGGTTGCGAAAATTGAGCTGGAAGCGATTGCCGGGCCCGCGAGTCGAATGGAAGCGGTGCACGTTAACCCCTGCCTCACGTAACTCGCGAAGATAGGCGTTCGGCAGTTTGTAGCTGCCGATTTCATCGTAGAGGAAGTAGACCTCCACCCCCTCGCTCGCCCTGGCGATCAGGCGCTGCTGAAACTCACGCCCGAGATCGTCGTTGCGCACTATATAGAACTGCACCAGCAGATAGCGCTCGGCGGCATCTATTCCGGCGAAGATGCTCTCGAAGGTTTCCTCGCCATCGACCAGCAGCGTGGCCTGATTCCCGCCCAGATAAGGCAGCTTTGCCAGCCGCTCCACGCCGGCCAGCGGCCGGGCATTGTCGGACCACTCGACGCGATGCGCGCCAAGCTCGCCCAGCTTGTCCGCCAGCGCCCGGGCCAGCTCCGAATCCTCGTCACGGCGCGAGCTGACATAGCCTTCGAACTTGTTGCGCCCGAATATCCAGTAGGTCGGCACCGCCACGTACGGGATCGTGTTCAACGAGACGATCCAGGCGATCGCCCCTTGAGAAGTACGGCTCGACATCAATGCCTCTACCGAGGACACCATCCCGACGACATGCGCCAGCGCCACGAAAATGGCCAGCTTGCCCCAGGAACGGCGACGCTGTGGGCGACTGCGCGAAAGCCAGGGGATCATCAGCTCGCCTCTTGCCCGTAAGGTGCCACAGCGGGCAACTCGTCCCGGCCCTGTCGTCGCGACCACAGGATGAGTGCCGCGCCGGCAGCGATCATCGGCAGGGTCAGCAGCATGCCCATGGTCACCCAGCCGAAGGCAACGAAGCCGATGTGGGGGTCTGGCAGGCGCACGAACTCCACCGCTAAACGGAAGATGCCGTAAAGCATCAGAAACAAGCCGGAGATTAGGCCACGACGCCGTGGGCGGCTGGATACCCACCACAGCACCACGAACAGCACTACCCCTTCGAGAGCGAACTCATAGAGCGCCGAAGGGTGTCGAGACTCGGGACCCAAGTGCGGGAACGGCATGGCCCACGGCAGGTCGCTAACCCTCCCCGGCAGCTCGTGGTTGATGAAGTTGCCGATTCGGCCCGCGCCTAGGCCAATCGGTACCAGCGGCGCAATGAAGTCGGTCAGTTGGAAGAAGGCAAGTTTCTTCTTGCGAGCGAACAGCAACGCTGCCAATAGCACGCCGATCAAGCCGCCATGAAAACTCATCCCGCCATCCCAGAGCCTGAAGGCCCAAAGCGGATTGGCCAGGAACTGATCCATACCGTAGAACAGCACGTATCCCAGTCGGCCTCCGGCCACCACGCCAATGGCGGTATAGAAAAGCAGGTCACCGATGTCGTCGTGGGTGAGTCCGAGGCGGTGGGCACGGTAGCGTCCCAGCAGCCAGGCGGCAACGAAGCCCACGACATACATCAGCCCATACCAATGAATCTGCAGCGGTCCGATGGCTATGGCCACCGGGTCGATATCGGGGTAGTTCATCACAAGAGTCCTCTTTACAGGCGCAAGACATGCAAAGCCACACCTGTAGCGAATGCGGTGCAAAAGCGTGAAGTATCGGCATTCCGAAGGGGGGACTAAACCCGCGGGGGGCGCTCCAGACGATCACGTGCTGCGGGTAGCGGCGCTTCATCGATACCCCAACGAGGATCTGGCGAACGGGGGACTAATGCGAGAAGCGAGAGACTGGCACCGGTGCAAATCGGCGTCGCCCCTGCGCAGGCGGCTTGCTCGACCGTCTGCGCCTGGCTGCTGTCGGCATAGGTCACCGTCGCAATGTCCAATACCGAAAGAGCGCCTGCCTGGCAATCTTCATCGCCGTGATTCCAGGCGCTCATGGCAGCCTGCGGCAGCGTAAACACGATGCCGAGCAGCAGGCAGAACAACCAGGTGAGTGGACGGTAACGCATCGAATAGGAATCAGCCGAGTCGGTGTCAGAGACGCATCTAGTCTTCCATGGTCGCAAGCGAGCCGCAAGCGCCCCTCTCGTTTTCCTATAAAAAAGCGACAAAACAATAACCTATGTGCTGCACACAGCTCTGAGAACTGCGGACTTGATTGATGCAAGTCAAGGAGCAAAGCAGCAGGTTTGCCTATTCTGATAGTGCCTATTAATACCTATCACCTCGGAGCGTTACGCCATGCCGCCGCGAGCATGCAACGTCATACAGCATCGCACCACCCGCAGAGGATGGTGTCACTGGCTTTTCAGCCTGCTGCTGCTGGCGTTGACGATGCTGCTCGGCGGTCAGGCAATGGCACATCCAGAGCCAGCTTCACTAAGCCCCGTGGCCGCCGAAAGTTCTTCACCCACAAGCCCGACATCACCCGTGCCCCACTGCGAACACGGTCATGGCTGGCAGCATGTCTTGGAGACTCTGCTGCGCACGGAACGCCTGGATGTCGATGACAGCTCCACTCGTCGACCTGATCCGGCGGTGACGCCGCCAGCGGTCGTTACTACCATCGGCATTCCCAGCGCCGCACCCACACTCGCCGACCCACCGCTCTATCTATTGACGCAGCGCCTGCGCCCCTGATTCCCCCACACCTCCCCTTCGTGTAATACCGGCAACGTCCCGCTGGGCGTACGCCATTCCGGCAGCACCTCTCGAGCTATCACGCTCACAGGAGAAACGACATGAAACTGCACAGGCACACTATTGCCATGGGCCTCGCCATGGCTATCGCTACTACCGCTCCCGGCCTGGTTCTTGCCCAAGGTATGGGCCCCGGCATGGGCATGGGTCCCGGCATGATGCCCTGCCCGATGATCGATGGCGGGCAAGGCATGATGCAGATGCTCGAGCCCGAACAGCGCAGCGAGATGCGTGAGCTCATGCGCGAGCACCGCCCCGCCCAGTTCGAGCGCATGGGGCAGCTGATGAACCTGCGCGACGACCTGATGGCCGCCATGCAAGGCGAGCGGCCCGATCCCGAAGAGGTTCAGGCTCTACATGCTCGGATGGCGGAACTCCACGGCGAGATGATGGCCGAGATGGTGCGTATGCGAAACGCCATGCACGACCTGATGACCGATGAACAGCGTCAGCAGTTGCAGCAAGCCACGCCAGAGGCCACCGGCTCCGATGACACGCCGCTGACCACTGATTGAGCGAGGTCGAGTAGCCCAGCCAAGCGGGCGCCCATACCGGGCTGCACGCTTGGCTCTGTCTACGAGGAGATACGCGATGAGTGATGGCCACTCCAAGAAGATAGCCCTGACGGTGCCTGGTATGGGCAGCGACCATTGTGCCGGCATCGTACGCAAGACTCTTGAGCGCCTCGATGGTGTAGGCAACATCCAGACGAATATTGCCAATCACCGGGTCACTGTCGGTGTGTCGGAAGAGGGTCCCGATGGAAACCGATTGAAAAAAGCCATCGAGGGCGCCGGTTACGATGTTGCCGCAGTAAGCGGTGATACCGAGGAGGATGGCGAAGCCGAGGCGGCCATCGATGAGGGTTACCTGAGCCAGGCTCGCAAGCGGCTATGGATTGCCGGCGTGCCCACCACGCTGATCATGATCCTGATGATGCCGCATATGTTCTGGCAGCCGATACCTGGCTACCTGGTCATCGTCGCTCTGCTCGCCTTTCCCGTGGTCTTCCTCTACGGCGGTGCCGCCACCCACCGCTCGAGCTGGCGCTCGCTGAAGAACGGCACCTTCAACATGGACGTGCTGATCTCCATGGGCAGCCTACCACCCTTCCTGATCGGCCTGATCGGCTTCGTCTACCCGATGACCTCGTTCATCGAGATGGCGGCGACCATCATGACCTTCCATCTGCTGGGCCGCTATCTCGAGGCCTTGGCCAAAGGGCGGGCCTCGCAGGCCATTCGCCGCCTGCTGACTCTGGGCGCCAAGACGGCCAGGGTCGAGCGCAACGGCGAGGAGGTCGAGGTGCCGGTCAAGGAACTCGAACCGGGCGACATCATGGTCGTTCGCCCCGGCGACAAGATCCCCACCGACGGCGAGGTGATCGAGGGCGAGAGCCACCTCGACGAATCCATCGCCACCGGCGAATCGATACCCGTCTACAAGAGCACCGGCGATAGCGTGATCGGTGCCACGATCAACAAGGAGGGGCGGCTGCGCGTCAAAGCCACCCGGGTCGGCGGCGATACCTTCCTCTCTCAGGTGATACGCCTGATCGATCAGGCCCAGGGCTCACGGGTGCCGATCCAGGAGTTCGCCGATCGCATGACCGGTCGCTTCGTGCCGGCGGTGCTGTTGATCTCGCTGGCAAGTCTGGCCGCTTGGCTGCTGATTCCCGACGCCCTGCGCCCGATTCTCGACTGGGGGGCCACCTTCCTGCCATGGGTGAACCCGGACGCCAGTACACCGGTCCTGGCCCTGATCGCCGCCATCGCCGTGCTGGTCATCGCCTGCCCCTGCGCCCTGGGCCTTGCCACCCCCACCGCGCTGATGGTGGGCTCCGGCATCGGAGCCGAGCGCGGCATTCTGATCCGCTCCGGCGAGGCGATCCAGACCTTCAAGGATATCAAGGTGATGGTGCTCGACAAGACCGGCACCATTACCCGAGGTGAGCCGCAGCTGACCGACGTGGTCACCGCCGAGGGCATCGAGGAGAACGACCTGCTCCTGCTGGCAGCAAGCGTCGAGAATGCCTCGGAGCACCCCATCGCCCGAGCCATCGTCGAAGGCGCCGGAGAACGCGGCATCAAGCCCGGCGAGGTCAGTGACTTCCGCTCCACGGGGGCGCGTGGTGTTTCCGGCAGAGTCGACGGAAAGCAGGTGTTGATTGGCAACCGTCGGCTGCTCGAAGAAGAGGGCATCGCAGGCCTGGAAGCCCTGGACGACGCCATGCAGGAGCTGGAGGGCAAGGGGCGCACCGCCGTGATCGTCGCCGCCGAGGGGCACGCCCAAGGCATCGTGGCAGTGGCCGATACCCTCAAGAAGGAATCGATCGAAGCCATCCGCGGCATGCATGAGCTCGGCCTGCACGTAGTGATGATCACCGGCGACAACGAGCGCGCCGCGCGGGCCGTGGCCGACGAGGTCGGCATCGATGAAGTCCAGGCCGGCGTATTGCCCGAGGGCAAGGTCGATGCGATTCGCAAGCTGCAGAAAAGGTACGGCAACCACGTGGCCATGGTGGGCGATGGCATCAACGATGCCGCGGCCCTCAAGCAGGCCAATGTGGGCATCGCCATCGGCGCCGGAGCCGACGTTGCCATCGAGGCCGCCGACGTGACTCTGGTCCGCGGCGAACTGACCGGTGTGGTTGAAGCCATGCAACTCTCTCGCGCTACCTTCAGCAAGATCGTGCAGAACCTGATCTGGGCCAGCGGTTACAACGTGGCAGCGATTCCCGTGGCCGCCGCAGGCCTGCTGCACCCCATGATCGGCGTCATAGCCATGACCGCCAGTTCGCTGTCGGTCATCGGCAATTCGCTGCTGCTCAAGCGGCGCTATAACCGTATTCAACCCCGAGGAGACGACTCATGATCCGGTCTCGTTCCAATCCCGACCTTCACAGACATTCTGCCGAGGAGAGCCACGAAGCCCCGGGGCAGAGGCCGGCCCAGCACTCGGGTGGGGTGCATCACTGGATGATGACGCTCTGCCTGATCCTCATGGGTGGCGCCTTCGCGTTCGTACTGTGGCGTGGCCAGACGGGCGGCAGCCTGTTGTTGCTATTGCCGATGCTGCTATGTCTAGGCATGCATTTCCTGATGCATCGCCACGGCCATCGGCATCGTGACGAATGACAGCGGAGAGTTGCGCTGGATCAATGCAGCGCAGGGGTACACCACGCTAGGATGACGATAAGCACACTGAGGCTGCACCATGATTCGACTCGCCACTTCCAACCTGCAACATCGACGCATCCAGCGCCTCCTGGCGCTGTTGCTCGTGCTGCTGGTGGCGATGAGCAGCCTCACGACGCACGCTGCCATGCAGGCCGATCCGCTGGACTGCATCGCCGTCGAACAGCTGCATGAAGCGAACGATAGCGAAGATCACAACTGTGGCACCTGCACCGCTGTGTCCCCGAGGCTGCGGTTGACCCTCTCCGGACCAGCCGAGCAGTCGACCACCCTCGACGTGGCCTTCATGCCCCATTCCCCGCTGCCCCCCCAGCGCCCTCCTAGAGCCTGATCTACGTTTGGCGGCCTCGCCGCCTGGCCATAACGAGCCGTTCACGATTTTCGTAGATCAGGAGGTCCATCATGACCCTTTTTCGCAAAGGCGCCCTTGCTCGCCGCCCCGTTACCGATGCCGTTTCACACACCATTCCGGCCATACGACTGCCCCCCGCCTTCTGCTGGCTGCTCGCCGCCGGCCTGACGCTTGTCAGCACCGCCGGTCTGGCCGGTCAGATGCCCCAGGGCCAGGTGTTTACCGCCAATGAACATGGCGCCTCGCTGACTCACATCCAGCTTGCCGAGGGCACCACCACTACACATGACATCGCGATTGCACCGCATAACGTTCAGATCAGCGCCGATGGGCGCTATCTGCTGGCCGTCGGCGAGCGCGCCGGACACGCTCATGGAGGCGATGGTCACGCACACGCTCATGGCGACGAGCCCGGCAAGCTGAAGGTATTCGATGCCCTCGACTTCGACGGCACGCCGACCGCCGTCATTACGGTGGGCAGCCACCCGGCACACGTGGTGAGCGACCTGAGCGGTCGGTTCGCCTTCGTGACCAACGCCGGCGATGCCAGCGTGTCGGTGGTAGACCTGGAGTCTCGCGAGCTGGTCGCCACCATCGGAACCGGCGACTATCCCCATGGACTGCGCCTGAGCCCAGACGGCAGCGAGCTCTACGTCGCCAACGTGGCGGACGGCAGCGTCACGGTGATCGACACGGTTGCTCGCGAAGAGGTAGCCCGCATACCGGTGGGAGAAGCCCCGGTGCAGGTGGGCTTCACCGCCGACGGCGCCCAGGTCTATGTTTCGCTACGCGACGAGAATCGAGTGGCGGTCATCGATACCGCCACTCGGGAAGTCACGGCCTCGGTCGAGGTCAACCGGCTGCCGATCCAGGTCTATGGCACGCCGGATGGACGGCTCATGCTGGTGGCCAATGAAGGCACGAGCGACGAGCCCGACAATCGCGTCTCTGTCATCGACACCGCTACCCAGCAGGTCGCTGCCACTTACGAGGTCGGCGCTGGGGCCCATGGCATCAGTATCGATGACGGCGGCCGATTCGCCTTCGTCACTAGCCTGTTCGACGACAGCCTGTCGATCATCGATCTGGTAAGTGGTGACATCGTTGCCACCCATGCCACCGGACACGGCCCCAACGGCGTGACCTGGCTGGCCAACTGAGCAGGAGAGCCGACAATGATGACCAATTGCCTCGCCCTGATGGGCCACATGAGCTGGCTGGGGTGGCTAATGCCGCTGGCCGTCCTTTCCCTGCTGGGCCTCGGCATCGCCGCCCTGCTCAAGTACCTGTTCACCTCTGTCAAACCTGCTACCGGAGCACGCCCATGAACCGTCGCACCTCATCCCTGCTGTTTACCGCCAGCCTGTTGCTGGGTGCCGCCGGCACCGCCCATGCCGCGCTGCCTGCCGAAGCCACTCTCTACATGAACCCGGAATGTGGCTGCTGTCACGAGTACGCACGCCAACTGGAAGAGAAAGGCGTCTCGGTCACCATTATCGACGACGTTGAAGTCGGCAAGATCAAGCAGCAGGTCGGCCTGCCCTACGGCCTTGGCTCCTGCCATACGACGCTGATGGGCGGCTACGCCATCGAGGGCCATGTGCCCTTCGAAGCCGTGGAGAGACTGTTTCAGGAACGCCCCAGGATCGGCGGCATAGGACTTGCCGGCATGCCCATCGGCACCCCCGGCATGCCGGGACCGAAGCGCGGCGACTGGGACATCTACCAGTTCACCGATCAGGAACCGATGCCGTACATGACGCTGTAAGTTCCGCCAGGGCGCCGGCTCAGGCAGGCGCCCTATCAGCCTCGGGTCACATAGCGCAGTATCTCAACGACCTGCTCGGTAGTGGTCGCCCAGGCCATGGCGGCGGCATCGACCTCCTTGAGCGGATGGACGATTTCCTCGCCGTGAAGGGTGATGTATGGCTTGCCCAGAGCGGCGCAGTAGCCGGCATCGAAGGCAGCGTTCCACTGCTTGTACGTGTCGCCGAAGCGCACCACGACAAGGTCGCTCTGTTCGATCATCGTCTTGGTACGGATGGCGTTGACCTTCGACGACTTGTGGTCGCGCCAGAACGGCTTGCTCTCTTCTCCAAGGTGGTCGCCGGCGGCATCGCTGGCGTCATGGTCGGTTACGGGGGCAGAAAAGACGATGTCCAAGCCGGCCGCTTTTGCTCCGCGCTCGATCTCATCACGCCAATCGGTGTGAATTTCGCCAGAAAGATACACATGCAAACTCATCGAGGGCACTCCTGAAAAAGGGGCCTTCATCATAGTCATTTCATGCTTGTATACAAACCTTGCAACGGCCCTATCCGCTCACTCATACAAGCGCCTTACAGGCCGCGTGGGCAATTGCTTACACAAAGGAAGGGGAATTGATGACATTCGCATTGAGAAAAAAGGGCTAACTTGAGACTTGCTCACGCCAGTTCTTGCACAGCAGTCGTGAGTCCCTTGCTTATGCCCGCCGCCTGGCGGGCTTCTTTTTTGTGCCTCTTCCACATCCAGCTGTCAGTAGGGGACGAGAACATCGCCTACTGCGATAGTGCGACCCTCGCCACCCAGCAGCGTGGCGTTCTGGCCAAAGTAGGCACCAGGACGCAGCGGTTGTGTCTTCATCTCGATCAAGGTTTGCAACGGCTCGCCAGGTACGTCGATAGTGGCGGTAGCCTGGTCGATGGTAGTGATCTTGCAGCGCTGGCACGGCTTGCGCATGCCGAAACGGTAGTTGTCGTTGAGTGAAGCCAGCTCACTCCAACCATCCTCAGCGAAGCCTGGGCTACCTTCGAGAACGATGTTAGGGCGGAACCGGTTCATTGGCAGCGGCATGAGCCCCTTCTGCTGAAGGACATGGTTCAGCGCTTCGAGCGAACCCTGCGTGGCAATCAAAAATGGATAGCCATCGGCAAAGGCGGTATGCGCCTCTTCACCTTGCAGATAGCGCGACTCGACAGGACGATGATGCTTATCGTCAAAGCGCACCAGGCGCAGCGAGCTGCCACGCAGGTCGCCCAGCACTCGGCCCAGCCACTCGGATGCCTGTGGCCCCTCATCCAGCGCCTGGCAGTTATCGTCCCACACGTAGGCGGTCAGCCCTGGCTGGTCACGCCTCTCCAGAGAGATGGTCAGCGGCTCCGCTTCGGGATGCTCGAGCACCAGCGAGTCGCTTTCGAGACGCACCGAAATCCGCGCCATACCCGGTAGCTGCCGTTGGGTAACGAAGCGTCCTACTTGGTCGACCACCATCCAGTGGCGATCGAAAGCCAGGCCGCGTATTCCCAAGGTGGCTTGTTCAAGACGAATGCCACCCAGCGACTTGACGGGATATACGTTGAGCTCCGAGATTCTCACATATGCTTCCTCTGCTAAACATTTCGTAACTCGCTTTCGCGAACCGTTCTAATTAGGCTGGTAGTGCACCTACCATGGATCAAGGAGAGGAACCATGCTGAAACGCTTTGCTTTTGTCACCTCCGCCCTGCTGCTGAGCTTCTCAGTCACCGCCAGTGCCGACGATATCGAAGGCGACATCGAGTCGCTCGATCGTGAAGCCCGTACCCTGACCGTACAGGGAATTGTGTTTCATACCGATGATGATACCGATTACGATGACGGTCTGAGCAGCTTCGACGATCTCGAGGAAGGCCAGAAGGTCGAGATCGACTTCGACTACGACGGCGAACGCCACCTCGCCAAGGAAATCGAGCTCGAGGACTGATCTCGACGTCGAGTGCCGTTAAGGCACTGACAAGCGGGCCGGCATTGGCGACAATGTCGGCCCGCTTTCATTACGAGACGTCAGCATGACTGAGGCCTGGCAACAGTATCGTAGCGCACCCGCGTTGGGCACGCGCCTCGTTCGACTGAATGACATCGCGGTCGGCAGTACTCACAGCCTGACCCTACAAGGCGAAAACGGAAGCTTCCCACTGCTGCTGGTACGCCTTCACGATGCCCTGCTCGGCTACGTCAACGCTTGCCCTCACCAATACCTGCCCCTTGATCAGCGCGGGCCACGCATCCTCAGCCAGGATGGCGAGGCGCTTCGCTGCAGCAATCACGATGCAGCCTTCTCCACCCGCACGGGGGAAGGGATCAGCGGACTCGGTACGGGCTGTGCGCTCGATCGGGTGCCGATCAGCGTCGATGAAGAGAACTGGATAATCGTTGGTTCTGCTGGCGAGTAGACGTTTTGCTGATGATTTACATCATGATTATTGATGGATAGTAGGCTATCTATCTACAGACTTTTTCGTTTACGCTCTCTTTTCAGCCACTGCCCGCCAAGGACCGCTGCAATGACACCGGCCGACTCCCTGCGCCTGATTCTGCTCTCTACGCTGTGGGGCATGTCGTTCATTTTCATGCGGGTGGCGGTGCCGGAATTCGGTCCGATACCGCTCATTCTGGTGCGCATGGGTATCGCCGCTCTGCTGCTTCTCCCGCTACTGCTCAGTCTGCGCTATCTCAAACTGGTGTGGGAGAACAAAGGCGGCCTGCTACTGCTAGGCCTGGTGAACCATGTGTTGCCCTTCGTGCTTCTGGCCGTGGCCACCATACGCCTCGAGGCCGGCTTCACGTCACTGATCAACGCCACCACGCCGATTTTCACTGCCCTGCTTGGCGCACTGTTTTTCACCACGCCGGTACAGCGCCAGCAGTATCTTGGCTTGGCGCTGGCCTTCGTCGGCGTCTATGTGCTCTCGGCCAACCGGCTCGACTTCGCGCTGGGCGGCGATGGCTGGTTCATTCTGGCCGCCCTGGGCGCCACGCTCTGCTATGGCGTGGCCAGCAACTACTCCAAGACCCACCTGTCTCACCTGCCGGTACGGGTGTTGGCAGCCGGCAGCACCGCCATGTCTGCGCTGATCCTGCTGATTCCCGGACTGCTACTCTGGCCCAGCGAGCCGATCAGCGGCCTGGCTTGGGCCAACGGCCTGGGGCTAGCGGTCTTCAGCACTACGATAGCTTTCCTGCTCTACTTCGGACTGATCTCGAGCGCCGGCGCCACCGCCACCTCGACGGTCACCTTTCTGGTACCGGTCAGCGCGCTGCTGTGGGGCTACCTGCTGCTGGGCGAGAGGCTCAGCCTGCAGGTACTTATCGGCATGGCCATCACCCTTGCCGGTACCGCCATCGCCACCGGCATGATTCGCCGGCGGCGGCGCGCCCTGGCCTGATCAAGGCCGACACTGAAACGCAAAAAGGCGCAGCGTCACCTACGCTGCGGCCTTCCTTCCCACTTGGTAACAGCGGACCGGTCAGAAGTTCGGTTTGCGTTTCTCGACGAAGGCGCTCATGCCCTCTTTTTGCTCCTCACCCGCGAAGCAAAAGGCGAACAGCGCGGTTTCCAGTGCCAGGGCGCTATCCAGATCCTGATCCATGCCGTCGTGTACCGCCAGCTTGGAGGCACGCACCGCCTGGGGGCCGTTGCCGACGAGCTGCTTGGTGAGCTCCTCGGCGTAGGCGTCGAGTTCGGCCTGGGGCATCACACGATTGACCAGGCCGATACGCAGGGCTTCCTGAGCATCGATCTTGCGCCCGGTGGTAACCAGGTCGATGGCCATGGCCGGCCCCACTCGGCGCGGCAGGCGCTGGGTACCGCCGAAACCCGGAATCACACCGAGCAACACCTCGGGCTGGCCGAAAATGGCATTGTCGCTAGCTACGGCCCAGTCGCAGGCCAGCGCCAGTTCGCAGCCGCCGCCAAGACAAAACCCGTTCACCAGGGCGACCACCGGCACCGGGAGCGTTTCCAGTCGCTTGATGGTGCGCAGGGCCTGGGTGGCGAAGGCGCGCGCCTCCTCCGGGGTCTTCTCGCGCATTTCGGTGATATCGGCACCGGCAACGAAGGCCTTTTCCCCGGCACCGGTGATGAGCACTGCGCGCAGGTTGCTGCGCTGTTCAAGGTCTGTGAGCACCGATTCCAGCTCGGTGAGGACGGCGCTGTTAAGGGCATTCAGCGCCTTGGGGCGATTGATGGTCAGGCGCACGACCCCGGCGTTATCCACTACGTCGATCAGCTTCTCGCTCATGTGGGCTCCTTGCTTGTTGTCAGGACGATACCGACCAACCCTAGCGAACGCTTGGTTGGTCGGCAATCCTTTCTTTTGTCGAGCGCAGTCGTGAACCGTCGTTCACTGGTAGACGTGGAAACCGCGCCCCGTCTTGCGGCCTAGGTAGCCGGCCGCCACCATCCGCCTGAGCAACGGGCAGGGGCGATATTTCGGGTCGCCAAATCCCTCCTGCAATACCTCCATGATCGCCAGACAGACATCCAGGCCAATCAGATCGGCAAGTGCCAGCGGCCCCATGGGGTGGGCGGCGCCTAACTTCATCGACTGGTCGATGTCCTCGGCGCTGGCGGCCCCCTCCTGCAGTAGGAAGGCGGCTTCGTTGATCATCGGTACCAGCAGACGGTTGACGGCGAACCCCGGCGAGTCGGCAATCGCCACCGACGTCTTGCCGAGCGACGTTGCCAGCGCCTCGATGCGCGCCACGGTGGCATCGCTGGTCTGCTCGGCGCGAATCACTTCGACCAGCTTGAGCACCGGCACCGGGTTGAAGAAGTGCATGCCCACTACCCGCTCGGGACGCTCGCACACCGCGGCGAGACGGGTCAGCGAGAGCGACGAGGTGTTCGATGCCAGGATGGCGTCATGGCTAAGGCGGCTCAGGTCGCGGAAGAGTTTCTCTTTCAATGCCGGCTGCTCGGGGGCGGCCTCGATGATCACCTCGCAGCCGCGCAGGGCCTCAAGCGAGGTAGTCGTCTCCAGCCGCGCCATGGCGTCGCTCTTTTCCGCTTCACCGAGCTTCTCCTTGGCCACCAGCTTGCCGAGCCCCTTGTCGATGGCAGACTGAGCGCGACCCAACTGCTCATCGGCGACATCGTAAAGCTGAACGGAGAAACCGCTGGCAACCAGCACCTGGGCGATACCCTGCCCCATGGTGCCGGCGCCGACCACACCGATTGTCTGTTGCGTCATTGTGTTGCTCCCGTTCAGTGCTTACGCGCTTCTTCGCGCAGGACGAATTTCTGGATCTTGCCGGTGGAGGTCTTGGGCAGCTCGGTGAAAATTACCGTTTTCGGCACCTTGAAACGCGCCAGGTGCTCACGGCAGTGTTCGATGATATCGGCCTCGGTGACTTCGCCATAACCCACCTTGAGCTTGACGAAGGCGCACGGCGTCTCGCCCCACTTCTCGTCGGGCTTGGCCACCACCGCGGCCTCTTCCACGGCGGGATGCGAGTAGATGGCATCTTCCACTTCGATGGTGGAGATGTTCTCACCGCCGGAGATGATGATGTCCTTGGAGCGATCCTTGATCTCGATGTAGCCGTCCGGGTGCCACACGGCGAGATCGCCGGTGTGATACCAGCCGCCCTCCAGCGCCTGCTCGGTGGCCGCCTCGTTCTTGAGATAGCCCTTCATCACGTTGTTGCCGCGCATGAGGATTTCGCCGATGGTTTCGCCATCCTTGGGCACCGGCTCGAGGCTGTTGGGGTCGGCCACGCAGAGCGCTTCCAGCATGTGATAGCGCACCCCCTGGCGTGCCTTGATCTTGGCCCGCTGCTCAAGTGAAAGTTCGTCCCAGGCCTCCCGCCACGCGCACACGGTAACCGGCCCATAGACTTCGGTGAGGCCATAGACATGGGTGACCTCGATGCCCAGCGTCTCAACACCGGCAATCACCGAAGCGGGCGGCGCAGCACCGGCAGTGGTGACCTTCACCGGATGGTCGAATTCACGCTTCTGGTCTGCGGGAAGGTTGACCAAGCCGTTAAGCACGATGGGCGCACCGCTGAAGTGGGTCACCTTCTCGTCGGCGATCAGGTCCATGATCTTCTTCGAGTCGACCCGGCGCAGGCAGACACTGGTGCCGGCATTGGCGGCAATGGTCCAGGGGAAGCACCAACCGTTGCAGTGGAACATCGGCAGCGTCCAGAGGTAGACCGGATGGTGCGGCATGGCCCACTCGAGAATATTGCTCACCGCATTGAGGTAGGCGCCACGGTGATGGTAGACCACCCCCTTGGGCTTGCCGGTGGTGCCGGACGTGTAGTTGAGCGAGATCGCCTCCCACTCGTCCTCGGGGAGACGGTAGGCGTAGTCCGGGGCGCCCTCTGCCAGCAGCGCTTCGTACTCCACCTCGCCGATATGCCGCGCCTCGCCCTCGAACATGGCATCGTCCACGTCGATCACCAGCGGCTTGATGGCCAGGTGGGCGACGGCCTCCTCGATCACCCCGGCGAACTCCGGATCGACCAGCACTGCCTGGGCCTCGCCGTGCTCGAGCATGTAGGCGATGGCCTCGGCATCGAGGCGAATATTCAGCGTGTTCAGCACACAGCCGGCCAAGGGCACACCGAAATGCGCCTCGAACATCGCCGGCACGTTGGGCAGCATGGCGGCGACGGTTTCGCCAGGCTTGATGCCACGCTTTTCCAACGCCGAGGCGAGCCGCCGGCAACGTGACCAGGTTTCGCCCCAGCTGCGGCGGATGTCGCCATGCACTACCGCCGGGTAGTCAGGGTAGATGGTGGCGCTACGCTCGATGAAGGTCAGAGGCGACAGCGGCACATGGTTGGCCTGGGTCTTGGGCAGGCCTTGTTCGAAAATGCTGTTTTTCATGGTGGGCTCCGAGTGAGTGTCTTTTTTATAGTTAGACGGCTATAACGCATCGGCCGCCAGCGGCAGCCGATGTGGATATGGATGAAATCAGTGCAGCGCAACCTCGTAATCCGCCAGGCTGGCCATGCCCGCTTCGATCACGCTGCGGTTGGCGCGACCGACCGGCAGCCACTGGCGCAGGGCGAAGTCGGCCGCAGCCAGCTTGGCCTGATAGAAGGGCTCGCTGCTGCCACCCGCTTGAGCGGCGCGGGCCTTGAGGGCGGCCCGCCCCATCTGCCAGGCACACAGCACGTGGCCGGCCAGGCTCAGGAAGGGGGTGGCGTAGGCCTGAATGGCATCGGTGCCCCGCTCCGGGTCACGGCTCGCTTCGAGCACGACCTGCATGGCGGCCTCCAGGTCGGCGGCTCCGGCAGCGAGGCTTTCCCCCATGGCGGCAAACTCGCCAATCTCGCGCAGTTCACTGGCCGTGGCCTCGACCTCTTCGATCAACCCGGCCAGCGCCGCGCCACCATCGCGGGAGAGCTTGCGCCCGGCCAAGTCGAGCGCCTGGATGCCGTTGGTGCCTTCGTAGATGGGGGCGATGCGAGCATCACGCAGTAGCTGAGCGGCCCCGGTTTCCTCGATGAAGCCCATGCCGCCGTGCACCTGAACGCCCATGGAAGCGATGTCCACGGCCTGGTCGGTAGAGAAAGCCTTAACCACGGGGATCAGCACATCGGCCCGGGCCTGGGCGACGTCTCGCTCTCCGGCACCACCTTGACGCGCTACATCGAGCTGAGCCGCACAGTAAAGCGCCAGCGCTCGCAGGGCATCGGTACGGGCGCGCATCGAGAGCAGCATGCGGCGAACGTCGAGATGTTCACTGATGGTGGCTTCAGCGCCTCGCGCCTTGCCCTGTACGCGGTCCAGTGCATAGCCGAAGGCATGCTGGCAGGCACGTTCGGCCACGCCGATTCCCTGGATGCCGACCTTGTGTCGGGCCTCGTTCATCATGGTGAACATGTGATTGAGGCCGCGCCCCTCTTCACCCACCAGATAGCCGATGGCACCCTCGCCCTCACCGAAGCTCAGGGTGCAGGTAGGCGAGCCATGAATGCCCAGCTTATGTTCGATGGAAGCGCAGATGACATCGTTGCGCTCGCCTAGCGAACCGTCGGCGTTGACCAGGAATTTGGGCACCAGGAAAAGCGAGATACCCTTGTTACCCTCGGGCGCATCGGGCTTGCGCGCCAATACCAGGTGAATGATGTTCTCGCTGGCATCGTGCTCGCCCCAGGTGATGAAGATCTTCTGGCCAAAGAGGCGATAGTGATTCTCCTCGGGAACAGCGCGGGTACGCACCTTCGAAAGATCGGAGCCGGCCTGGGGTTCGGTGAGATTCATGGTGCCGGTCCAGCTGCCCTCGACCAGCTTGGGCAGGTAGATTTCCTTAAGTGCATCACTTCCGTGGTGGGCCAGCGCCTCGATAGCTCCTGCAGTCAGCATGGGGCACAGCCCGAGCGCCATGTTGGCACCATGCAGCATCTCCTGCACGCTGCTGGCCACCACTTCGGGCAATCCTTGTCCACCCAGCGCCTGGGACACGCCGATGCCGTTCCAGCCGCCTTCCACATAGGCCTGATAGGCCTCGGCGAAGCCGTCCGGCAGGCTCACGCCGCCGTCATCACGCCGCACGCAGCCCTGGCGGTCGCCGCTGGCATTGAGCGGTCCCCATACCTCGCCGGCCAGCTTGGCTGCCTCCTCGAGCACCGCCTCGACCAGGTCGGGGCTGGCGTCCTCGAAGCCGGGAAGGTCGAGCGAACGGTATTCGAGCAATTCCTCGAGTACGAAGCGAAGGTCACGCACGGGGGCAACGAAGGGAAACATAGAGCACCTCGGGAAAATGATAGCAACGATAGTAGATGTACTACTTTTCGTTAACCATTATCCCTAGGTCTCAGCCCGCTAGCCATCTTCTCGTGGCTTGCTGGCAAAGAAAATGCCCGATGCAGGCGGCCCCGCATCGGGCATTGGAGGAAACGCGCTCAGCGCGCCGAGTCGCTCCCAAGCGGTTCCTTCTCGCGCGCCTGCTCGGCCGGGATGTCGTCTTCTCCATGGTAGAAGACGATGTGTGGTTCATCCTGCGGGGGCGGGCCGACCAAAGGCTCGGCCACCTCGATGTCCGGCACGACCTGGGAAAGATCCTCTACGTGTTCGTGCTCGATGGCTCCCTGCACCAGTTCTTCGGTAACGGTGAGCTCGGCACCCACCGGCGACATCGGCGTATTGGGTGAGAACCGTGCCACCGGCATCGGTGCCGGACGCACACTGCGTCGCCACGTAAAGAAAACCACCAGGAACAGACCCAGTGCGCCAAAGGCCCAGAACAGCCCTGCATCGCCCATCACCGCCATGACCGGCGAGACCAGCGGCGGGCTCAAAGTAGAACCGATAGCATTGATCAACAGTAGCCCTTGGCTCATTCGCACCAGGGCACCGGCCGGGGCGCGGTCGGCGGCGTGACTTACCGCAACCGGGTAGAGCGCGAAGACCCCACCGCCGAGTAGGAACAGTAAGGCCGCCAACAGCCAGGTCGACAGCGGCAGCAGCAGCATGCCGGCCGATATCATGGCGCAGAAGGCACCTATCATGATCAGCACGATCTGGCGGTCGTGGCGGTCCGACCAGCGCCCCAGGGGGTACTGCAACAGCATGGCACCGAGCACGACCACCGCCATCATCTGGCCCACCTGCCCCACCGAAAGGCCTATGCGCTGCAGGTAGAGAGGCAACAGCGTATAGACGGCGGCCACCGCCAGGCCTGAACCGAAGCTCCCCATTACCCCGGTCGGGGTCATTGTGATGAGTCGCATCGGCGACAGTGGCTCGGCGTGCTCGATCAGCGGCGACACGCGCGGAATCATCGCCATGGGCAGCACCGACAGCGAGGCCAGCATCCCGATGACGAGGAAAGGTGCGGTTTCGCCCATGGCATCGGTCACGCCCAGCAGCAGCTGGCCGATTACGCCCGCGGCGTACAGAGAGATCATGTAAAGGGCAAGCAGCCGACCGCGCACTTTTTGGTCGCCCGAGGTGAGCAGCCAGCTCTCGATGACCAGATAAACCCCCACGGTGGCCCAGCCGCCGATCAGACGCAGGCCGAACCAGGCCCAGGGGTCGAAAAACAACGCCTGCAGCAGCACCGTTACCGCCACCAGCGAAGCGAAGCTGCCGTAGGCACGAATATGACCGATACGCAGCAACAAGCGATCGTTGAACATCGCGCCCAGTGCCAGGCCGATGAAGTAGGCCGAGGAGACCCAGCCGATGACTACCGGCGACTCGCCTGCCGCGTCCAGCCGCAGGGTGATCAGCGTGGCCAGAAAGCCGTTACCGATACCTAGAATGAAAAGACCCAGCAGGGGAGCCAGGGCCATGGACAACAGTTGCCGCGACATGAACGCGCCTCTCGACAGCAGGGGAAACAGGCAAAGGGAGAAAGATGGCAGAAAACGCCGTGGAACGCTGCCCCCCGGCTCCTGCTTCGCAGTGAAAGCGGCCAACGCTCGGGCAAGGCGCGCGAATCATACGCCCCATTGCGATAGTGTCAAATGCCAATTCTCGCTGGTGGGCTATGATTAGAACAAAGCACCACCATCACCATGAAAAAAAGCAAAACCCACTAACACTACTCACCGCCGGCCTCAGCGCTTCTGTAACAGGGCCACGTCGGCGGCGGGAAACTCGACCCTCATGCCCAGGTGATCGGCCAGCCACTCGAAGCTCGACTCGCTGAAGAAGCACACGTGGGTGGGATCGAGAATGTAGTGCCACCGGGCAAAGTCCTCTTCGCTGGTCATACGCTTGGTCATCAGCCCCAGCCAACCGCCACCGGGCAGCAGCGCCGCCAGGCGCTCGAGCTCGTACCCGGGCGCGAACAGGTGCTCCACGACCTCGGTAGCGGTAATAAAGGCGTAGTGACGCGCCAGCACGGCGGGGTCCGGCGCATAGTAGGGATCGTAGATTGCCATGGGATGCCCTGCTTCCTCGAACATGACCGACAGGGTCGGCCCAGGGCCGGCACCGAAATCCAGGCCAGGGGCACCCGGTGACAAACGCTGGCGCAGCGGGTCGAACAGTCGGGAGAGGAAACGGCGATAGCCTGGGTCATCGGGATGATTCTCGTGCTGATCGTATACTGCCTTCTCCTGCTCGGGCGTGAGCCGCTGATCCGGTGGCACGAAGGCCAGCCGGCACTGCTCGCAGCGGTAGTAGTCGCGCCGCGCGTCGCAGTGAAAATGGCGTGAATGCGGGCTAGCGCATAGCGGGCAGGTCGGCATCGTCGTATCCTTCTGGCCTGACGAAAAAAACATCACAACGAGGAGGCCGGCAATGCTGTCAGGTCTGGACCACATGGTCATTACCGTGACCGACATTTCCCGCGCCGTGGATTTCTATTCTCGCGTACTCGGGCTTGAGGTGCGCTACCGGGATCGCGAACGGGTCGATCTGATGCTCGACGATATGGCTCTGCGCCTGCACTGGACCGCGACCGACATCGAACCGCGTGCCGCCACCCCCACGCCGGGCAGCCTCGACTTGTGCCTGCGCAGCCTGCTGCCGCTGGACGAAGTGCAGCGGCACCTGGAGGCGCTGGACATCGAGGTCGAACTCGGGCCAGTCTCTCGCCAGGGCGCCAACGGTCCCATCGAATCGCTCTATCTGCGCGACCCCGACGGCAACCTGCTGGAGATCAGCCGTCCTCTCAAGGAGGCGACAGAATGATACCCGCTCTGGCAATGACGCTCATGAGCAGTATCATTGGAGCAAACCTTGACCGACTGGATGGCTCATGAACGATAGTCCCGATAGCCGAAGCGTCATCGAACCGGGTGAAAAGCCCGATATTACTCTGCCTATCGTCGTCTACGCCCTGTTTCTGGCAGGCGTCGTCAGCGGCGGCCTCACCGCACTGGTGGGCGTCGTAATCGCCTATATGTACCGCGGTAAAGGGCCGCACTGGTTCGATGAGCACTATCGTTACCAGATCCGCACCTTCTGGCTCTCGATGCTCTACTTTGCCGTTTCCGGTGTGCTGACCCTGGTGATGATCGGCTTCGTGACCTGGCTGCTGGCCGTGATCTGGCTCGTCGTGCGCTGCGTCAAGGGTATCAAGCGGCTGCAGGAGCACCGCGAGCCCGACAATGTGGATGCCTGGCTGATCTGAGTCCATGAGCGAAACGCAACCCCGCACCGCTACCCTGCAGGGACGTGCCATCGCCACTTTGTGGCGCACTCTGGCCGGCCGCCGTCTCGGCATGCTGTGGCGCCTGGCGCGCATTTCCGGCCCGCTGGTATACCGTTTGAGCCGACGCGAGCGCGAGGTCACCGAGATCAATCTTGCCAAGGTCTACCCCGAGCAGGCCCCGGCCAAACGCCGCCAGCTGGCCCGGGAGAGCTTGACCCACTCCACCGCCACCATGCTGGAACTGGGATTCGCCTGGATGGGCGAGCCGCAGCGGGTCGAAGATTCGATTCTGGAGATCCACGGCCGCGAACTGCTCGATGAGGCCCGTGCCGAGGGGCGGGGGGTGATCGTGCTGGCGCCACACTTCGGCAATTGGGAGGTGCTCAACTTCTGGCTTTCCAGCCACTTCCCCTTCACCGCCATGTACGAGCCGCCCAAGATCGCCGAACTCGACCCGGTGATTCGCCAGGGCCGCGAGCGCATGGGCGCTAGCCTGGTACCGACCAATCCGCGCGGTGTCGCCGCCCTGCTCAAGGCGCTCAAGCGCAGCGAAGCAGTGGGAATTCTGCCCGACCAGGAGCCCAACTGGGGCAGCGGCGTGTTCGCGCCCTTCTATCACCGTCTGGCCTACACGGCGACCCTGCTGCCCAAGCTGGTGGCCCGCACCGATGCCCGCGTGGTGACCGGCGTGGCCCGGCGCATCCCCGGACGCGGCTTCGCCATTCATTTCCTCGCCGCCGACGAAAGAGTCTATGCCGCCAACGAGGAGCAATCGGCCACCGGCGTGAACGCCTGCGTGCAAGAGGCCATCGCCCTGGACCCGGCCCAATACCAATGGGAATACAAGCGTTACCGCAAGGTGATCGAGGAGCAACAGGGCGTGCCGAACCACCGGGAGTTTAGGCTCTACTGAACGCCGCCACCTCTCGTAAGCAGGAGGGTAAATGCCACTAGGATATGGCAGCCAGTCATGACCCGCCCCGCCCCGCTCAAACTGCTGGCATGGCTCTTACTGTCCCTGGCACTGCTCTACGCGCTCTATCTCGTCACCGCCAATCTTCTGCTCAATAGCCATTGGGGACGCTCCCAGCTCGACCGCACACCGCGACTCACACTGGAATGGAAACGCGCCTGGACACTCTTCCCGGGTCACCTGCAGGTGACCCAGCTGCAGTTGGCCGGAAGCATCGCCGAACGACGCTTCGCGCTGAATGCCGAGCGCGCCACGCTAAGCTTCGCCCTCACGCCGCTGCTCGACAGGAAGATTCGAATTCGCGATCTCGAGGCGGTGGAGATCCGTCACGCGAGCCTCGATGAGTACCGTCTGCAGGGCAGCGGCACGCTGCACCTGGCTGGATTTAACTGGCATGCCGGCGAGTTGGATATCGAAAGTATGACCTTGCAGCTGCAAGGCGCCACTGTGCAGCACGGCGACACATCGCTGGTGAAAGGCGTGGCGCTTGAGGCCAACCTGAACCTGGCGCCGCTGAGGCTAGCCGAGCATCCTGGCGCCGAGGCAGCACGCTTCGTCTCGGGCAGCCTCGTCCTGGCCGGACGCAGCGATGCTTACGACGTCTTCAACCCCTATCTCGCCGCGCTGGGCTGGCTCGAGATCGACGGAAGCGGCGACCTCACCGGCAATATCGCCATCGAGCACGGCGACGTGCAACCGGGCAGCCGTCTGCGCCTGGACTCGCCTCACCTGAGCGTGAGGCTCGACGAGCGCCACTGGATGGAAGCGGGCGCACTCTATCGGATCGACGGCGCCGGGGCCATCGAGGTCGAGGTGGCACAAAGCGCCCGCTTGGCCCTCGAACTCGACGACATCGAGATGTTCGAAACGATGCCAGAGCCCCCGCCCAACCTCGCCTCCTCTTCCCGGCCACTGCTCGGCGGAGAAGGGTTCCGGCTGGTGCTGGAGACACCCAAGCTGAGCCTGCGCGCCGCGCCGAACGAACTGCAGCGGGCCGAGCTGCGCTGGCAGAACGTCGAGGCTTACGACATCGCCGTCTTCGAGCGCTACCTGCCGCCCCCCGTGCCGCTGACGCTGGAAGGCGGCTCGGCACGACTGCAGGGCGGACTTGTTTATGACGCCGAGCGCCTCACCGGCGGCTTCGATCTGGCCGGTGAAGCCATATCCGTGCGCCTTGGCGAACAGCCGCTGACCGGTCGGCTCGGCCTGCACCTGCCCATCGTCGAACTCGACGTCGAGCGTGGCGCAGTGGACGTTTCCGGCACCCGTTTCGATCTCGAGGCCGCCGCCCCGGGTGAGGCGCAAGCGCTCACCACCTCCCTGGAACTGCCCACGGCCCGCTTCCAATCGCCACTGGCCTGGAGCGAGATGGACGACGACAGGCTGCTCGGCGGCAAGGCGCCCTGGTCCGCCGAGCTGGCCTTGCACGGTCGCATCGCCAATCTCGGCATGCTCGACCCTTTTCTCGCCGGGCTATTCGACGGCCGCGGCCTAGTCCTGGAGGGCGGCGGTCGGCTCGCCGGGGCACTGCGCATTCGCGACGGCCAGCCACTCGAAGGCAGCCAGCTGGAGGTGCATTCGGAAGCGCTAGCCGCACGCTTTCTCGGCTTTCGCGCGCGCGGCGACGGCCACCTGCGCCTTGGCTTGCGCCCCGTCGAACCCGCCCCCGAGGCGAGCGTCGAACTCGTCTTCAAAGAGATGGATCTGGTACGCCTCGCAGATGGTCTCCGGCTGTTCCAGGCCGAGTACCTGTCACTCTCCGCCACCACTCAACAGGACACACGCCCCACCACCGCAGAAATCGAGTGGCGCGGCGCGCGCATTCCCGACGTGAACGCGCTCGATGCCTACCTACCCCAGACGGCTCCGCTACGGCTGCATGGCGGCCAGGCCGACAGCAACGGGCAACTGCTGATCGACGAAGAGCGTGCCAGGGGGCGGGTCACCCTGACGGGGGACGCCATCCGCGGCCGCCTGCTGCAGGAAGCGTTCGAGGGGGAACTGGACCTGACGCTCGAGCTACGTGACCTCCACCCTGCCAGCCAGCGCCTCGACCTCTCCGGCAGCCGCCTGACCCTCGACGCCTCGACCAACGGCGCCGAGCCCCTGCGTACCCAACTGGTGGCCCGCCATGCCAGGCTTCAGGGCGGCTTCGACTGGCCCGGCAGCGAGGCGCCACGCAGGCC
Organism: Halomonas sp.; assembly: GCF_020832045.1. Lineage (GTDB taxonomy): Bacteria > Pseudomonadota > Gammaproteobacteria > Pseudomonadales > Halomonadaceae > Halomonas. The sequence continues at coordinate 9,241 of NZ_JAFIFK010000028.1, read as the reverse complement.
GCTGTCAGGTACGCTACGCCTGGACGGCCTGCTTGACCGGCTCGACTTTCTCAACGCCTTTCTGCCCGAAGAGCACGGCCTGGCGATCCAGGGCGGCGGGCGGTTGAGTGCCGATGTACGCGTCACCGAGGGCAAAGCCACGCCCGGCAGTCGGCTGGACGTGCACTCCGACAGTCTCGCCACACGTTTCCTGCACTACGAAGCCTTTGGCGACGGATCACTCATGGTGGAAGTCACCGATCCCGGCGCTGAGCTGACTCTCTTCTTGCCCCGCTTCGGCCTGCGCCGCCAGGCGGAAGACGGCGCACTGATCGAGGGCCGGCTGCTGGAGATACGCAGCCGGGCCCACCACTTCGACCTGCCCGAAGGGCTGCGTGAGCTGAGTACCCACATCGACATGCCCCATGTGGCGGTACCGAGCCTCGCCGCCCTGAACGGTTACCTGCCGGAGGGCGGGGGCATTTCGCTGCTCTCCGGCCAGGCGCGGCTGGCAACTCATCTGCAATTGGAGGGTATGCGCGCCAGCGGCCAACTGGAGCTGTATGCAGCGGATGCCCGCCTCGCCTTCCATGAACAGACCCTCGAAGGCGCCCTGCACATGGAAGCCCTGCTCACCCATGGCGACCTGGAAACCCTCGACTTCGACGTCTCCGGCTCGCAGCTCAGCCTGACCGACGTGCTCCTGGAGAATGAAAACGGCAGCCTCAGCCATGGTTGGTGGGCACGGCTCGCGCTACCCGAGGGACGCATGCGCTGGGAGACGCCTCTCGAACTCGATGCCCGGCTGGAGCTGGCCATGCGCGACAGCGGCCTGCTGGCCAACCTGCTCGTCGACGCCGCCCGCGAGCGCCGCTGGCTGCGCGACAGGCTCACCCTGGGCGAAGTGCACGGCGAGGCGCGGATCATGCTGAATGACGACACCGTGCGGCTGGAGAACCTCGCCATCGAGGCTGGCGGTCGCCTGGAGCTGCTGGCCAACCTCGCCCTGCGCGATTCGCACCTGGCGGGTCGCGCCTTTGCCCGCTATGGGCCGCTTCGTCTGGGAATAGAGGTGGATGGCGATCGACGCCGCTGGCAGCTGCGCAACGCCCGGGAGTGGTACGCCAGCGGACAACCGGCCAGCGAGTTGGCCCTTCCCGAGAACCTGGCGTGGTTCGAGCAGTTGGACGTACAGAAAGAATGATCCAATGCATACGGATGGCTGGAAAGCGTCCGCCGACCTGCTAGACTGGCCCACAACGCTTGACGGGGTGCCGGTGGAACCGGCTGAGATCGCTATACGACATGCTTGGTTCGAACCTGCCGTTCGAATGAGCTGTCGTCACGGCGGGGCCCGTAGAACCTGATCCGGCTCGTACCGGCGTAGGGATCAAGCGGTGGCCCCTCGCGGCAACCTCCCGTCGCCCGCCCCCGGTCACCCCTTCCTTCCTCCCGCTCACACTCCGGATCCGTTCACACCCGGAGGCAAGATGAGCTATCGCTTCACCGACCTGAGCCGCGCCTGCCAAGACGACTGGCGCGCCTACATCAAGCACGATTTCGTCCGCGGCCTGGGTGACGGCACTCTCGCCGAAAGTGCCTTTCGCCACTACCTGCAGCAGGACTACCTGTTCCTGATCCACTTCGCCCGCGCCTACGCACTGGCCGCCTACAAGAGCCGCACCCTGGCCGACCTGCGCCAGGCCCATGAAGGGCTCAAGGCCATCGTCGACGTGGAGCTGGGCCTGCACGTGGGTTACTGCCGCGAGTGGGGGATCTCCGAGGCGGAGCTGGCAGCGCTGCCCGAGGCCCGGGCCACCATGGCCTATACCCGTTACGTACTCGATACCGGCAACCGCGGCGACCTGCTCGACCTGCACGTGGCACTGGCCCCCTGTCTGGTCGGCTACGGCGAGATCGCCAACTGGCTCAACGCCCAGAGCACGACCGTACGCGGCGACAGCAACCCCTATGACGCCTGGATCGCCATGTACGAAGGCGAGGAGTTCCAGGGTGCCATGCACGCCGAGCTCGAGTGGCTCGATGCGCGCCTGGCCGATGTCACCCCGGCACGCTTCAAGGAACTCGTCGAGGTGTTCCGCGACGCCACTCGGCTCGAAATCGATTTCTGGCAGATGGGGCTCGATCGCAGCCTCTGATACCCCCTGAGCGACAACAACACGTCAAGGACCATGCCCATGAGCAAGACCGCCCACTTCCTCGCCGAGACCGCCCAGGTCGACGAGGCCGCCATCCAGCCGCTGCCCGGCTCGCGCAAGGTCTACATCGAGGGTTCGCGCCCCGACATTCGCGTGCCCTTCCGCGAGATCTCGCTGTCGCCGACCCGGACTTCCGGTGCCGACGAGGAGAATCCGCCGCTGCTGGTCTACGATACCTCCGGCCCCTATACCGACCCCGCGACCGGCATCGATCTGCGCCGTGGCCTGCCCGAACTGCGCCGGGCCTGGATCGAGGAGCGTGGCGACACCGAGTTCCTCGACGGCCCCACCAGCGAGTACGGCCAGCGCCGCGCCAACGATCCCACCCTTGCCCAGTTGCGCTTCGACCTGACGCGCACGCCACGCCGCGCCAAACCCGGCAAGAACGTCACCCAGCTGCACTATGCGCGCCAGGGTATCGTCACGCCGGAGATGGAGTTCATCGCCATTCGCGAGAACCAGCGTCGCCAAGCATTGGGAACTGAGGAAGTGGAGCGCATCCTCGGCCATCAGCACCCGGGGCAGGGCTTCGGCGCTCGTCTGCCCGAGGAAATCACGCCTGAGTTCGTGCGTGCTGAAGTGGCCGCCGGCCGCGCCATCATTCCCTGCAACATCAACCATCCGGAATCGGAGCCGATGATCATCGGCCGCAACTTCCTGGTGAAGATCAACGGCAACCTGGGCAACTCGGCGGTGACCTCTTCCATCGAAGAAGAAGTCGACAAGATGACCTGGGGCATCCGCTGGGGCGCGGACACCATCATGGATCTCTCCACCGGCCAGAACATTCATGAAACCCGCGAGTGGATCATCCGCAACTCGCCGGTGCCGATCGGCACGGTACCGATCTACCAGGCGCTGGAAAAGGTCAACGGTGTGGCCGAAAACCTCACCTGGGAGGTCTTCCGCGACACTCTGATCGAGCAGGCCGAACAGGGCGTGGACTACTTCACCATCCATGCCGGGGTGCTGCTGCGCTACGTGCCGCTGACCGCCAAGCGCGTCACCGGCATCGTTTCACGGGGCGGTTCGATCATGGCCAAGTGGTGCCTCTACCATCACCAGGAGAGCTTCCTCTACACCCATTTCGAGGAGATCTGCGAAATCTGCAAGCAGTACGATGTCGCCTTCTCGCTGGGTGACGGCCTGCGCCCAGGCTCGGTGGCCGATGCCAACGACGAAGCCCAGATGGCCGAACTCAAGACCTTGGGCGAGCTGACCCACATCGCCTGGAAGCATGACGTCCAGGTGATGATCGAAGGACCCGGGCATGTACCCATGCACCTGGTAAAGGAGAACATGGACAAGCAGCTGGAGTACTGCGACGAGGCCCCCTTCTATACCCTCGGGCCACTGGTCACCGACATCGCCCCGGGGTACGACCACATCACCTCCGGCATCGGTGCGGCGATGATTGGCTGGTACGGCTGCGCCATGCTCTGCTACGTCACCCCCAAGGAGCACCTCGGCCTGCCCAATAAGGACGACGTCAAGACCGGCATCATCACCTACAAGATCGCCGCCCATGCCGCCGATCTGGCCAAGGGCCACCCAGCTGCACAGCGACGCGACAATGCCCTTTCCAAGGCGCGCTTCGAATTCCGCTGGGAAGATCAGTTCAACCTCGGCCTCGACCCCGACACCGCCCGCGAGTACCACGACGAGACCCTGCCCAAGGACTCCGCCAAGGTGGCCCACTTCTGCTCCATGTGCGGGCCCAAGTTCTGCTCCATGAAGATCAGCCAGGAAGTGCGCGACTATGCGAGCGAACACGGGCTGAACGGCGACCAGGAAGCCGTCATGAAAGGCATGGAGGAGCAGGCGGAGAAGTTCCGCAAGGAAGGGGCGGAACTCTATAAGGAGGTGTGAGCCAGACTAGTGAGCGAAACGCCGGCCAAGCGCCGGCGTTTTTTTGCTCACGTGGGAGACATCAAGGAACACTGAGATGTAGCCTGTAGAAATCTGCCAAGAAAAGCGCGGAGAGAGCGAGCCCATGCCACACCTGCACGTCGCGCTGGTGACCGAGCGCCCCGAGATAAGTCTGATTCCCATCCTTCAGCTGCGTCCCCAGCGAGTCGTGCTGGTACCTTGTCAGGCAGCGCCACAGGCCGCCGAACGTCTGGCGATACTGTTGCGCCATGAATTGCCCGCCACAACGCAGGTCGACGTCAAACCGGGCTTTGCCTCGGAGAATCCGCAGCTCTGCGCCGAATATGCCAATACGCTGGCCGACGAACTGTATCGCCAGCAGTTCGATGAGCCGCACCTCTCGGTAACGTTGGATACGGGAGGCTGCACGACGCTCACGGCTCTGCTGTTTCATCAGGCCATGCAGCGTTGCTCGGCCGACTGGCTTTATGCCGATGCTCAGACAGGTTTGCTGTACCGCCTGGCCAGCGACAGCCCAGACATGCCCCCCGAGACGACTGCCATCGAACCGGTGCTGAATGTCGACCGCTACCTGCAGGCCAATGGCCGCAAGCGGGTTCGCGCCCTCTCCGACAATGCGCCTTGGCGTGAGAAGAGCCAGCGGCGCAAGTGCCTCACGACTTACCTCGCTCATCATGCCGACCGGCTGGCAGGCCTGCTCGGTGAGCTTCACGATATCGTGCACGGCAGCGATGGGGTGCTGGCGCCACCCGACCCGCGCTCGAAGGCTCGCCTGCGCCAAGGCGGTGAATGCCAGCATCTGCTGGCAACGCCGGGCTTTCCTGCCACCGACGCATTGAACGCCCTCGATGATGCTCAGCTGCTGAAGTGGTCGAGCGACGCCCCTACGAAAATCATCATCGATGATCTGGAAAGCGCACTTTACCTGGGTGGCGGCTGGCTGACGGAGTTCACCTGGCTCAGTGCCCAGGAGGCAGGGCTCACCCATATGTGCAGCGGGGCCCATGTTCTCGATCTCAGCGTGCAGCACAATGCCGAGCCCGTGGTATCCGATTGCCTGGCGGTCGAGTGCAATCAGTTGCTGTTCGTGGAGTGGCTCATCGCCCGCCCGGGTGCCGAAGCCTGCATCGAGCAGGGTCTGAATCGGCTGCATGAGATACTCGCTCACTCCGCCGGCCTGCATGCTTCACGCGTGCTGCTTGCCTGCGGCGAGTTCGACAAGGCCAGCCAGCGGCTAACCGAGCTTCAACGTCTGCAGGGCTATCAGGTTGAGGTCGTGGAGAGTGCGGAGCTCAAGCATCTGCCCGCACTGCTGGCCAGTTGGAAGGAACAAGGAAAATGGCCCGGAGCCTGACATGGTCACCAGACAAGACGAAGCGTCCCCCGCCAGGCCGGGGACGCTTCTCGATCGCTGCGGTGAACTGAGTCGGCGTTAGAAGCGATAGCGCAAACCGACGCTTGCCGCATCGAAGGTGTGGTCGGAGCGATCCAGGTAGCGCATGTAGTCGGCGCCAACGGAGAAGTTGGGCGCGATGTCGAACTCGGCGCCCGCACCGTAGGAAATACCGTCTTGGCGATCAACATCGAAGTCGACTTCGGTAATACCTGCCAGACCGTAGAGACGGAACTCCTGCGACAGCGGCACGATACCCTTACCGTAGACACCGATGAGATGGTCCAGCTCGACCGGGCCATCAGAGCCGCCGGTACCCAGGTGGGCTTCCACACCGAAGAATTCATTGAACTGGGCGCCGCCGCGCAGGCGCAGACCGGCGGAATCGCCTGAAGGCCCGGCGTCGTTGCTGAGATCCCAGAACATGGCATCGGCGCCGATATAGCCCTGTGGATACATAGGCATCTGACCCTGATGCTGGGTACGTGGCTGCGCCTGAGCCTGAGAGCGCTGCTGCGCTTGAGCCTGGGTACCCTGCTGGGCCTGCCCCTGGGTCTGAGCCTGAGGTTGAACCTGACCTTGAGTCTGCGGTTGAGCCTGTTGTGCCTGGGCCGAGGAAGCGAATGCACCGACCATCACGACGGCAGCGGGAACGGCTAGCAGTTTCATGTCTGCACCTCCATTAAGAAACAGTGTTTCCATACACCGGCCCTCAGTGTGGTACACAGGATTTTTCTCTGCAAGCCATTGGCACCGGGATAAGGTATCGAGTTGTAAATACCCGCCTAGTCCAACTCAGCGCGGCGAAAGGCTGAGCGCGACGATACCCCCAAGCACGATCGCCCCGCCAATCAGCTGAATACCCGACAGCAGCTGCCCAAGCACCAGATAGCCCAGCAGCAGCGAGGCGACCGGCTCGACATTCATCACCGGCGCATTGCGCGCCATCTCCAGCCGCGGCACGCTGATGAACAGCACCGAGAAAGCCACGCTGTAGAACAGCGCCAGTGCCGCCAGCGCTCCCCAGCCCACCGGGCTTGCCGGCAGCGCCATACCACCCGGCACCAGCTGCAGTGCGCCTGCAACGACCATCAGCACCAGCACCGTGAGCATGGTCAGCAGGCTGCGTAGCGTACTGCCCACCGCTGCCAGATGCCGCTCGGTGGTCCACAGAGCGACGGAAAAGGCCGCCGCCGCACCCAGGCCGAAGGCAATACCCGGCAGCCAATCGGGACCAAGCGCCTCGGGAGATGTCAGCCAGGCGGGAACGTCCAGCACTACCACGAGACCCGCCAGGATCACTGCCATGATCAGCGCGGCACGCAGCGTCGGGCGCGGCCCGCCCAGCGCCCAGGTGAGCAGCGCCAACTGGATGGGAAAGGTATTCATCAGCAGCAGCGCCACTACCACGGGGATGCGCGCCACCGCCGAGTAGAGACACAGGCTCTGAATGGCCACCATCAGGCCGGCCAGCAATTGCCAGCGCCCGGCTCCGGGAGGGAAGCGCAGCGTTTTTCGCTGCCATACGAGTAGCGCCACAAGCACCGCCAGCGCCGTAGCTGAACGCACCAACACGGCTAACAAAACCCCGGTCCCTTCGTCGAAAGCCAGACGTGCCGCTACATGATTGCTGGCGAACAGCGTCGCGACGGCAGCCAGTAGCGCAATGGCAATATGGCGAGGAAGTAGAGCGTTGTTTTGTAACGATGTCGATGGCATGCCTAATGTCCGAAGGAACTGATCGTATAGCATGACCAAACATCGCTGAACATGACATAACCACAGGTCTGCACGACCGAGCATGATAGACTAAGGTCTTACGTCTATGCTGCCCCTACAGCCTGCCACAGGAGAACGGATGGAGACTTCGGTACTGGTCATCAACTGCGGTTCCTCATCGATCAAGTACGCTCTCGTACCCAAGGATCCGGCTGGCCCGCGTTTGTCGGGGCTTGCCGAGCGGCTGGGCAGCGGCGAAGCCCGCCTGAAGGGAACCGACAGCAACGGCGAGCCGTTCGAACAGACTCTGGTGGATGCCGACCATGCTCGCGCGCTGGAAGCCATATTCGAACGCCTCGAGGGGCGTCTGCCGGCGGCAGTGGGCCATCGCATCGTGCACGGCGGCGAGCACTTCACCCGCGCCGCGTTGATCGACGACGATGTGGTAGCCGCTATTGAGCAGACGGCTGCTCTGGCGCCGCTGCACAACCCCGCCAATCTGGCGGGCGTGGCCGCCACCCGGCGTCTGTTTCCCGACCTGCCCCAGGTAGCCGTGTTCGATACCGCCTTTCATCAAAGCCTGCCACCACGGGCCTACCGCTACGCGCTCCCTGAAGCGCTCTATCGCGATCATGGCATTCGACGCTATGGCTTTCACGGTACCAGCCATGCCTATGTCAGCCGCCGCGCCGCGGTGTTGAGCGGCCTGGCCGGTGGCGGTTGGCTCACCGCTCATCTGGGCAATGGTTGCTCCACCTGCGCGGTATGGGAAGGTCAGAGCCTGGATACCAGTATGGGACTGACTCCCTTGGAAGGCGTGGCCATGGGCACCCGCAGTGGTGACGTCGACCCGGGCTTGCACGCGCACCTTTCACGTCAGCTGTCATGGAGCCTCGAACGCATCGACGAAGTCCTGAATCGTGATAGCGGCCTATTGGGGCTGTCCGGACTGACCAACGACATGCGCGAGCTGGAAACTTCCGCCGAAGCAGGGCATGAAGGAGCCAGACTCGCCATCGAAGTGTTCTGCTATCGCATCGCCAAGTCGCTGGCAGCGCTCAGCTGTGCTCTACCCCGCCTGGACGGCCTGGTCTTCACCGGCGGCATCGGTGAGAACTCCGCACCGATACGCGAGCGGGTAACGGCCTTGCTGCCGCATTTCGGCTTTGAGCTGAATCGCACTATCAACAGCGAAACCATACGTGGTCGTGAAGGCCGTATCGATGCCGGCGGCCGTCAGCTGTGGGTCATTCCCACCGACGAAGAGGGCCAGATCGCCACCGAAACCCGCCAGCGACTGGAAGAGGCTACTGCATGACTCCGCACGACGTTCGTCCACAGGTCCAGGTTCTGCTGATGGTACCCACCGGCGTCGGGGTCGGCCTGACCTCGGCCAGCCTGGGCTTGATGCAGGCGCTCGATACCATTGGTCTCAAGACCGGTTTCCTCAAGCCCTTCCGCCAGGACGAACTCAACGGCCCCGGCCCCGATCGTTCCACCGCGCTGGTGAGCAGCACGCTCGGGTTGCGCCCGCCGCCACCCATCGGTCAGGCCGACATGGAACGTCTGCTGCGCCAGGATCGCATCGACGTGCTGATGGAGCAGGTCATCGAACTGTTCGATGAAGCAGTAAGTAGCCAGGACGGTACGTCGCCAGATCTGATCGTGGTGGAGGGCGTGGTGCCCACTGCCCATGGAACCTATGCCACCCAGCTCAATGCTCAGTTGGCCCATGCCCTCAATGCACGCACCATATTGGTGGGAAGCGGTGATACCGCCGCTCCCGCAGCGCTGGCCGAGCAGCTCGACATGCATGCCAGCGCCTTCGGCGGCGTGGGTTCCGCACGCACCCTGGGCTGTATCCTGATGCGCATGCAGAATCTTTCCGGCGCCGGAGAGCCGGCCCTGGCCGCCGGCACCAGCAATGTGATGCTCGATGACGCCTTTCTCGCCGAGTTGCGCCGGCCCGACCCGGCCCAGGCCACCGACCCCATGCCCCCGATCCGCGTGGTGGCCGGACACCCGCCACGTTACCCCCCCC